>CAYNFH010000004.1:0-69018 GCA_964396385.1 uncultured Chthonomonadaceae bacterium
CTCGGGATCGTCCGGGTCCATCTCCAGGAACGCCCAGATGGCGTCCACCACCGCCTGAAGGTTCTCCGGAGGCACGGCGTTGTGGATCACCACGTAGCCGTTGGTGTCGAAGAACTCCAGATCGTTGGAACTGAGTACAGGCATTGTAACTCCAAGGATGGGGGTTGAAGGTTGAAGGTCGGAGCCATTCCAATACTCTTTGACCATCAACGGCACTGTGGATGTACGGCCCCGGAAAGCGTAAGGCGTACTTTCAACCTTCAACTTTCAACCTTCAACCCTGCGGTTCTCATTCTCTCCTGCCAGGCGTAGTCGTCCGGGCCGTAGTAGCCGTCGTGGAGGGTGGCGCGGCGGGCGTAGGGGACGTACACGCCGATGTGCCAGCCACACGCACGGTAGAATGCCACGTCTCCGGCCGCCAGGTGGATCTGCACGGCGTCCGGCATGCGGGCCGCGTACTCCTGGCAGGCGCGCTCCCGCTCCGCATTGCTCATGGCGTCCGTTAGCACCGGGAGGGGTGTGGGCACCCTGCCGAAGGCGACCTGCTCCTGCGACGTGTCCTCGCGGGCGTGGCTTCCGGGCACGACCCAGAGCGAGTGGTCGTCGTAGAGGGCCGCGTTGAGCTGGTTGAACATGCCGGGCTTGCGCTGCGCCTCCACGAACTCATCCTGCGGCACGGGCAGGTCGTGGTCGCGCCAATCGCGGTGCCAATTGGTGCACCAGGGTCGCTCGCCGGGTTCCAGCAGCACTCCCATGATCTCCGAAGGCCCATGGTCCGGCCCCAGGATCTCGCGGACCGCCCGCTCCAGAATGGGCAGGGCCAGGAACTGCCGGAAGGGATTGACGTCTAGCTCGGGATACCGGTAGACCGGCTGCAGCCGCTGGCGCTGAGGCCCGCCCTCCTGGCGGGCGATCTCCCTCGCCTTATCCGCCTCGCGCCGCAGGTCCTCAATCAGCGCGGGCGGGATCGCGCCGCGGAAGATAGTGAATCCCAGAGTCAGGTACTCGTCCCTATGCCGCCTGTTCCACGTGGACATGGTTACCCTCCGCGCCCTTCTCTGCCGACCTACTTCCGCATCTCCGCGTGGGTTCCAGCTAACGTGCTGCGCTGCCGGTTCGACTCCTTTACAGGATGAGCGGGTTCGACCCGGAGGAGCAGCGCAGGCGCGGCGTTGGGCATACCGCCTTCCACGTTGCCGACCGTGTAGAACGGACGGGTTTGAGGCTTGACCCACGGCTCACAGTACAGCGTGTAGGTGCGCGCGTCCTGCTCCTCCGTTACCAATATGCCGTTCAGCCCCACGTTCATCACACGCACCCCGAAGGGCAGGTTCTTTACGTCCAGCGGGACCCGGCTCCCAAAGCCGTGCTGCCGATCCACGTGAGCTTCCACCTCCGCCTCTCCGCCGGGATGGATGACCAACTCGCGGACGTTGGTGGAGACCCGGACGTCCGGCTCCGGCAGGACCGTGACCGACTGCGCGCCGGCCTGCGGCTCCACGGTGCGGAGCACCTCGCGGTCCCCGATGCGGGCGCGGGCGACGAGGCGGAATGACGGGGGACCGATGACGGGTGACGGATTCGGATTCCGTCCGTCCTCCGTCTTCCGTCCTCCGTCTGGTTCTTCCACTGCGGACAGCAGCAGGGAGGCGGAGGTCTCGCCGGCCTGGATGGTGGTGCGTGTGGCGGTGAAGCCTGGCGGAAGGCCCTCCAGGGATACCTCTATCTCGCCGTCGAACCCATCGAACCGGTCGCAGCTCACGTCAACGGTCACCGCGCCGCCCTTCGGCACATTGGGATGCTCCGGGTTCATGGCGACGCGGAAGTCCGGCCGCGGCGGATGGATCATGAGGCGGTAGGCGTAGTCCTCTCCCTGCTGTCCGCGCGCGTCGGTTAAGCGGACCACATACTCGCCATCCGCGGGAGGGGTGAAGAGCAGGTAGGAATCCTTGCCGTAGAGGGGGCCGCCGTCATCGTTCTCATAAGTCAGCCGGGTGAGCGGGTACCCATTCGGAGAGAAACGGCTGCCGGGCGGGTGGACCTCCACCTTGTACACCGGCGCGCCGACGCTGTGGTACTCGGGCGTGGTGCCGAAGTAGCCTAGCCGCTGCCCGCGCAGGCTGCGGAACTGCATGTCGTCGTCCGGCCCTTTGGGCAGCTCCAGGATTCGGATGACCTCGCGCCCGACCAGCACGTAGTCGCCGATGTGGAAGTCGTCCCAGCTCACCAGCCGCAGGCCCGGGCTGGAAGAATCCCGGTCCGCGAGCGTCACCTCCGTCCTGCCGACAGCGCGCAGCACCGCCTGCTCCACTTGCTTGCCGTCTGAATCCAGCACCTCTATCTGCGAATCGAGCGGGGATCCCAGCCGCCGCGCCATGACCTCGAGTACGAGCGGCACCCCCTTTCGGGCGGGGAAGCGGAAGAAATGCTGAGGGGGTGAGGGGGTGAAGGGGTGAAGGGGTGACTTGGCAGTCGTGAGTCGTGAGTCGTGAGTCGCGAGAACGGCCTCTGGACTTCGGACTTCGGACTTCGGACCGCCAAACTCCTGCCGGCCGGCAAGCACGCCGTTGACGGTGGAGGGGACGGGGATGCGCTGGGCGGTGGCGAGCGTATTGTTGCCGGGTTGCTGGAGGAGCTCCGGATCCTGTCCCACGGCCAGAGGCACGGGGAAGAGCAGCGGGCCGGAGGCGGGATGGAGCGGAAGCTCCATAGTCTGGCCCCACGATGCTCCGGCAGGTGCGGAGACGGGCACCGACTGGAAGTCGCCGATGTTGAAGCCCTCCACGCGCACCTGGTTGGTAGTCCCCTGCTGCACGCCTAGCGGAAAGACGCGCGTGACCACCGGAAACTCACCGATGTTTAGTCGATAGTAGCGGTCCGGCCCGCCGGCGCCTTCGTAGTCTCGGACCTGGAGCACGTACGTTCCGGCGGCAGGAAAGTGGTAGCCCAGGAGCGCATCCGAGCGGCCGGGGCGGTCCTCGCTTTCGGCGACCGTCTTGCCGGACGCATCTAGCAGCGCGAGCACCGGCTGGAGCCTGGAGCGGACGGGCTGCGCGACTATCTGAAACACCAGCTCTTCCCCCTCGCGCGCGTCCACCGCGTAGCAGTCCACGTCGCCGGCCTGCCCGATGGCGCCCACGACGGTACAGGGCGGGGCGAGCTTCTGCGCCCGGTCCGCCGTGTCGTTGGGCTCCTGCTCCGCAGCCTCCGGCCACGCTCCTACGGCGAAGGTGACAGAGCCGGTGCTGCCGTGCGGGGTCTGGAGGAAGACACGATGGATGCCGACCCGCACCTGCGGCCCGATAGCGGAATCCACGCGCAGCACGCCGCTGTTGGAATCCGGCGGCGTGACTATCTTCCCGGAGATGCCGGGATCGTCGAAGTAGACGCCGGTGGCGTCGCTGATGAGCCCGCCGGTGAGAGTGAGGCGCGTGGTCCCACCGCGGACGGCGCCGGTGGGGCTTACCGCGTTGAGGGAGGCGGGCGCGAGCGTTACGGGACCGTTGGCTACGGGCCGGCGCTGTCGCCGGTCGCCCAGACGCCGGCCCGGAATGGCACTGGTAGTGGGAGGTTCTTTCGCAGCGCGTTGGGGCTGTGGACCATGGAGAGGCTCGCGGATCAGCCTTCCCGTAGCCGCGTCGTACAGCGCGAGTGAGCCATCGTTCCGGCCGACGGCGAGGACCTGACCGTTGGGGCTGAGTGCCAGCGCCTGTGGCCAGTCCGGCTGCCGGGGATAGACTTTCCGCTCTTCCAGGGTTGCCGCATCCCAGCGTTTTACAGCCCGGTCCTCGCCCGCCGTGTAGATACCCGCGCCATCGCGCGTGCAGAGAATGCGGAGGACCGCGCCGTCGTGGGCGAAGGCGGACTTGTGAAGCTTGCCCTCCTTACGCGAGACGGCGTAGACCCGCAGCGTCTTGTCCACCCCGCCTGTCGCGAGGTGGGACCCGTCCGGGCTGAACGCAACGGCGTAGACCTCCGCGGTGGCCTCGCTCAGCGTGTAGAGCCGCTTACCGGTCGTCGGATCCCAGATCTTGACGGTCCGGTCGCGTCCGGCGGACGCCAGCAGGGTGCCCTGCGGGTTGAAGGCAACACTGTACACGGAGTCGGTATGGTCGTGAAGAACCGAAGGGGTGAGGGGGTGAAGGGGTGAGGGGGCAAAGGGACCACGGACCACAGACGACGGACCGTGGCCCGAGGCGGCGGACCACCGACCGCGGACCACGCGTTTGGGAGTCGTCTGTGGTCTGCGGTCGGTGGTCTGTGGTCCTCCTCCCACCAACTTCCACAGGTACACGTCGTGGTCGTAAGAGGCGGCGGCGAGGCGACGGCCATCCCGGCTCCAGGCGAGGCCGTAGAGGACGTCGGACGCGCCCTGAAGCAGAATTGGCGTCTGTTTGACGGCCCAAAGACCCTGGGGCTTGATGAAGGAGACGTCCCACAGCCGCACCTCTCCGGTGCGACCCGGCAGTCCGCCGGCCGCGGCTAGCCAGCGTCCATCGGGGCTGAACTGCACAGCCGTGACGGTCGCGGGATGGCCCGGCAGGCGCGCGAGGATGCGTCCGGTTTTCGGATCCAGCAGCGTCACCACGCGGTAGCCGCCCACCGCCAGCAGGCTGCCGTCCGGGCTGAATGCGGCGGAGGCGATCCGGTGGTCTTCTGCAGCGGGTACGTGGAGGACTAGAAGCCACAGGGCCAGAAGCCGGGATATACTGGAGATATTCATCGGTACAGTGTCACCAGCGACGAAATGGTAAAGCCAATGGGCCCATATGATTCACCTGCCGCCGGCTTGGACTACTCCTTCGGCCGGGCAGGGCATTACGATCTGCTCGTCACGAACTCCGCCGATCAGCCAATCATGGTCGTTGAGGTCAAAGCCAGAAGCCGAATTGACCGTTCGCTTCGTGATCAGATGCGTCAGTACTTGCATGCCACCAAACTTCCTGTAAAGTACGTCATGATGGCGGATCGCGAGTATATTCAGATCTGCTCATGGAATGGCAAAGAATTCACCGAGCCGTGTATAGAGCTGCCGACGATGAATATCTTGGAATACTACGACCCGGAGATTGGCCACAAGAAGGTGTTCGAGCATTACCTGACTCGTCTGGTGGAAAGTTGGCTTCGAGACGTAGCATACCACTGGCGTTCGGAGAGACCGCCTTACATGGAAAGCCTGAAACAAATCGGGCTGGCCCAAAGCATCGCCAATGGCTTTACGCGGATCGAGCCATCCACTGGGCCGTGATCCTCTACGTCGAGACCAGATAGCGAGAATACCAACCATTTCGGCACTCAAGCCACGCGGAAACTCCTTAGACAGCACGGAATCAGGTACTACTCGTCCAGTTCTGCTTTCTTGTCATGGCTCAAGGCGGAGCACAGACGACGAAGTGCCAGCACCCAGAGCAGGCCTAATGGTTAAACAGAAACTCCCGGTCCGTTAGCACGGCCCAGTAGAGATCCTCCAGGGCGGCGCGACGGGTCTGGCGCTGCTGGGCCACGGTGGCAAAGGGGTCCAGCGGACTCTCCGCCAGCACCTTGAGCAGCTTTACCTTCTCCTCCGGAGTGGGATAGCGGGAGAGGGCAGAGAGATAGAGCTCATTCACCACCTCCTCGTCGCTCGCTTCTCCGCTAAACAGCGAATCGATCACGCCTCCGGGGGCGCGCAGCTTCTGGTTCACCGTGTCGCCGTTCACCAGGTGGAGCGCCTGCGCTACCGTGGGCGTCTCCTGCCGCTCGCAGGCGCAGGTCTGCTCCCGCACCGGCCGCCCGAAGGCGGTCAGGAAGTAGGAGGAGACCTGGGAGTCCCGGAGCTGGAGCGCGCGCGTGCCGGCCGGGTAACCCTCGAAGACGGTGGGCACGCCGGTCACCTGGGCGAGCGCGTCCAGCATCACCTCCGCGGGAAGCCTCCGCACGATGTAGTGAGAGTAGTAGCGGTCGTCTCTGGCGTTGATGCCGACCGGCTCCGCGGAGCGCTGGTACGCCTCGGACAGCAGGATGGTACGGATGAGGCGCTTCACGTCATAGCCGCTCCGGATGAACTCCTGGGCCAGGGCGTCCAGCAGATCCTGGTTGGAGGGCGGGTTCGTGAGGCGCAGGTCGTCCACGGCTTCCACCAGACCGCGGCCCATGAAGTTGCGCCAGACGCGGTTGACCAGCGCCTTGGCGAAGTACGGATTGTCCGGCGCGGTGACCCAGTCGGCCAGCGTCTGGCGACGGTCTCGCGGGTCATCCAGCGCGATCTCCACACCGTCCAGCGGCCTGGGCGGCAGCGGTACGCCCAGGCGGGGGTGGTTGATGTCTCCTTCGGAGGAGGCTAGCACCAGCACCTCGCCGGGCCGATCGCCGTTCTTCAGGCGGACGCGGGCCATGAGGTTGGCCATCTGGTAGTAGTCGCGCTGTGTCCACTTCTCCAGCGGATGGTTGTGGCAGCGAGCGCACTGCACGGACATACCGAGAAAGGCCTGCGTGGTGGTCTCGGTAAGCTCGATGGGCTCCTTGTGCAGCAGGAAGTAGTTGGCCGCTCCGTTGTCCAGCGTGCTGCCGGTGGCGGTGAGGACCTCCCGGGCAAAGCGGTCCCAGGGTTTGTTCTCCGCGACGCTCCGGCGGATCCAGTTGTAGAAGCTCGTGAGGGCGGGGCCGGGCAGCTTGCGGCTGCTGACCAGCAGCAGGTCACACCACTTGTAGGTCCAGTAGTCCACGAACTCCGGCCGTTGGAGCAGTGAATCGACCAGCTTCTCCCGCTTGTCCGGGCTGGTGTCACCGAGAAATGACTCGACCTCGCGCGCTTTGGGAAGGATGCCCGCCGTGTCCAGGTAGGCGCGGCGTATGAACTCCGAGTCCGTGCACCTCGGCGAGGCCGGAAGGTGGAGCGCGTCCAGCTTGGCCTGGACGAGGGAGTCGATGAAGGATGAGGGATGAGGGATGAGGGATGAATCTGGATGAGGCGATGAGGCGATGAGGCGATGAGGCGTGGGCGGAGTCGTGAGTCGTGAGTCGTGAGTCGTGAGACCGGAATCATGCCGACTGACGACTGATGACTGACTACTGCCGACCGGCCCGAACGGGGAGATGACGCGGGCAAAGGCGACGCGGCTGCTGAACCATACGGTGATGGCGGCCTCACCGCTGCCCGCCCCTTTCACCAGGCCGTTGTCATCGACAGTGGCGACCATGCTGTCGCTGGTCCCGAACTTCACCCATCGCGTCACGTCTTCCGCATGTCCGTCCGAGTAGTGGGCGCGGACGCGGATCTGCTCGGTGTGTCCCGGCAACACCTCCGCGGAGCGCGGAGTGACTTCCAGCGATTGGAGGCGTGGGTCCTCCGGCGCGGGCGGAGGCGCTCCTGCCGCGATCCATCCGGCTACCACTCGATAGTCCGTCGACCCCTTCTTGAGCCGCTCGCCGCCTCCGTGCCCAATAGTCATGGTGGGCTTCAGGATCATGAGGCTGGCGGAGGGGTCGCCCTTCACCACACGCCGGCCGAAGCTCTGGCGGGTGAGCACGTCGTAGTCGGAGAGAGGGTCGAAGCCGCGCAGGCTGAGCTTCAGCCCGCCCTTACCGGCCGCCGCGCCGTGGCAGGAGCCGCCGTTGCAGCCCGCCTTGGTGAGCACGGGCAGCACCTGATTGCGGAAGCTGGGCGCATTGGCGGCTCCTCCTGCCGGTGCCAGTCCAACGACCGCACAGAGGCAAAGACCCATTACCAAGAAGTATTTCCTCATCTCTGGGATTCTGAGCGCGGGAGTGCGGCGACCGCTGCCCTCCAGACTTCGGGGTCGCCGAGTCGCACCGCCTGGTCCGCCCCTACGTTTTCAAGCAATAGGGCGAGTAGAGTAATCCTTTGTCTGTTGGACCAGAGCAGCCGGCCACGGATCATCTCGAGCTTCTCCGGGCACAGGTAGTACCGCTGCATGGCCTCCCCAGACTTCCATGCTCTTCCTCTTCGCCGGATCTTCCAGTCGCTGTTCTTCATCGCGAATAAACGCCCCCACGATTCAAGCAAGCCAGGCAGACCGCGCGTCCTCAGATTCAAAGTCTCTCTCTGCCTTCGCGATCCACTCCTCACTCAGCGTCATGATCGTAGAGGGTCCGACCTCTCTCCAGTATCTCGCGGATGAAATGGTCTCCCATGTCAAGCCGCTTGCGAACCTCGCCCGGTGTTCGCACCAGGATGTCCATTGGTAGGCGGACATCCAGCACCGAGCGGACCTACCTGGAACGCTCGACAGGTCGCACCTGCGAGTTCATGATGACCATGAGGTCCACGTCGCTATCGGTGTGCGGCTTGCCGTAGGCATAGGACCCGAACAGGACGACCTTTTCCGGCTGGAATGCCTCTACTATGCACCGGGTGATCTCGGCGAGTAGCTCCTCCGTAACTGTGGGACGCGGCTCCTCCCACGTCGCGATTCTCGCGTTTGCCTGCGTGCGGCTCATAACAACTCCGCGATGGGGCGGGCCGAATACTCCACAACCGGGAGGGGACGGCCGCCGGGACTGGGCAACTCGGTAGTCAGGTCGATGCCGAGGGCGGTAAGGAGGGTAGCCGCCACGTCCGCGGGAGGCGTGGGACGGTCCGTGGGGTAGCCGCCGGTCGCGTCCGAAGCGCCTACCACCCGCCCGCCTTTGATGCCGCCGCCGCCGAGCACAATAGACCAGCACTGCGGCCAGTGGTCGCGCCCGCCGGCAGGGTTGATCTTGGGCGTGCGGCCGAACTCGCCCATAGCCACCACGATGGTGTTATCGTACAGTCCGCGCTGCTGGAGCTCCTCGATGAGGCTTGCGTAGCCGTTATCGAACCATGGCCCGCAGAGGGTGCGGTACGCATCGATGGGGGTGAACGGGGCGGAGCCGTGGATGTCCCACGTGATTTCGTTGAACACAGTTTCAAACATGTTGATGGTGACGAACCGCACCCCGCGCTCTATCATGCGGCGGGCCAGCAGACAGCTCTGCCCGAACTTGTTCATTCCGTACTTCTTGCGGGTCTCCTCGCTCTCCTTGGAGATGTCGAACGCCTCCCGGGCTTTGGCGGACGACATGAGGGTGTACGCCTGGTGGAAGTTCTGGTCCAGCAGGCGGGCGTCCGGGCTAGCCTCGAATGTTTTCACCGCCCCATCCACCGCCTCGCGAAGCTTGCGCCGCCTCTCCTCGCGGACGGCGGAGATGTAGTCCGGTGGCAGCAGGTCCGGAACCTTGAAGTTCTTGTCCGAGGGGTCAGCGTTCAGCACGAAGGGATCGTACTGCTTACCGAGGTAGCCGGCCGTCTGGCCGTGGGGCAGGTTCCCACCGGTGGGCCCCATGGGGCGGGGCATGAGGACGTGCGCCGGCACGTCCCCGCGCGGTCCTTTGAGGTAGCCCAGGATACAGCCCACGTGCGGATGCTCAATGCCGCCGGTGAAGAGCCGGCCGGTCTGCATCATCTGGTGGCCGGTGTCGTGGACGGCGGCGGCCGTGTGGTACACGGACCGGACAATGGAGAACTTGTCCGCGTGCCGGGCCATGCGGGGGAAGATCTCGGAGATCTGGATTCCGGGAACGTTGGTCTTGATGGGCTTGAAGGGACCGCGGATCTCCTGCGGCGCGTCCGGCTTCATGTCCCACGTGTCGAGCTGGCTCGGCGCTCCCAGGAGGAACAGCATGATGCAGTTGACATCCTTATCGCCGCGGACCTGCCCCTCCGCCTTGAGCGCGAGGAACTCCGGCATAGTGAGTCCCAGCATGGAGAGTGCGCCCGCGTGCAGGAAGTCTCGGCGCGTAAGCCCGTCGCACAGGTGTACCGGCTTCTGGGCATCCAGTCGGAACATGCTCGCTCCTCCGTTCCGCGTCCTACCACACTCCATAGGTCGCAAGACGACGGTTACATTATATCCCTTGACGGAAGACCGAAGACGGACGATCGAAATGCGGGCTCCGTCCGTCACCCGTCCTCGGTCATCCGTCTGAGCCGAAGAGCCGCAAACAGCACGGCCGCGGACCCACACTCGTGGATCCGCGGCCGGTTCGGTGTCGGCGGCAGGAGCGGCCTGTATCCCGGACGGAGACCTGGACCTTCCGGAAGGCCGGCTCACGCCTCGCCGGGGCCTAAGCGGCGAGAGCACTGCGCGACAACTCTGCGGTTGTTATGCCACGGAGCGGCGGGGTTCTTCACACATTGGCTGGAGTGATGGAGTATTAGTGTAATGTCTCGGATCCCCATTCCGGTGCCCACCACTCCATCACTCCACTACTCCGTTCTGCACCCCTGCCTGCTCCACCACCGGCTCGTCACGGGGGTAGAGGATGATGTAGGCGAGCGTGATGAGCGCGGCTGCAACGATGCCGAAGGCGGCCTGACCGAAGGTTACGATTGCGCGCGCGACGCAGAGCAGGCCAAAGGCGCACTCCAGCGCACCACGGGCGATGCCGACCTGGATCCAGGCTACATTGCGAATGGGATTCTCGGCCGCAGCCACGTACCCGATGCCCATGGTCAGCAGCGCGCAGCCCCAGATACCCAGGATATAGTGGACGCCGCGCGGCAGGTCTCCAAAGCCGAACGCACGCTCCACACGGCCCGGAAGGAGCAGGAGTAGCGCGCCGAGCAGGAACAGTACGGCGGCATCCAGGATCAGTACGAACCGAAGCGCGCGCATATTCGTCTCCCTTACTTCAGCATCTTGACCGCACCAAGGATACACAGCACGGCGCCGCCAAGACCGATCACGAGAAACGGGAGCGAAATTGCGGCGTAAGCGGCTCCCTCCATGTGTCCCAAAAGCACCGGTTGGGTGATCATGCTGGCACACATACCGACGAGTCCCAGAGGCAATGCCAGCAGGAGCAGCACCACCGCGCCCAATACGTGAGCAATGCCGGGACCCTGCCGCGGTCCACCCAGGCTCGCACCGCACTGCCAGCAGTAGCTCGCCCCCGGCCGCTGCGCCGCTCCACACCGCGCACATTGCCATTCAGACCCCGCAGTGCTCATAGAGAATCACCCCTCTAAGATCGGCGGAGCAGTCCGATCATCGCCAGCACCCATACTGCAATTAGGACCGCTATGCCGAGGAGAATAGGCGTTGGACTGCCGGCGCTCGATGTACCGGACGCGTTGCACGTTGCCGCGAGCGCCAACACCCCCGCTGCGAAGAGGCCGGCCGCGGTGGCTACGGTGACCGCCAAGGTCAGCAGTACCGCCGCCAGGATCCGCCAGATAGAGAGGCCGCTCCTATCGGGGGCCGCACGCTGGCCGCAGTGGGCGCAGTAGACCGCGTATCCGCCGAGCAAAGCGCCGCAGCGGGCACACCTGTGCAGCGTCTGCGGCGGCATGTCACGCGCCTGCGGCCTGTGGCGCGGGCCGGCGGTACGAGAGCGCGAGGCCGATGGCGGCTGCCAGCGCCAGCTCCAGGCAGACGGCCTGCGCGAGCGACAGTCCCACGAAGCTCAGCGACCGCTCCCGCGTAAACTCCACCAGGAACCGGGAGACGCCGTAGAAGAGCAGGTAGACCTTGAAAAGATCGCCCTCCCGTTGCAGCCGGGTCCGCAGAGCGAGCAGAATGACCAGGATGGCCGCTGCCGCGCCGGAAGCGTAGAGCTGCGAGGGATGCCGCCACGCGCCATGCTGGTAGACCGCCCAGGGCACACGGCTCACCGTGCCGTAGCAGCAGCCATTGAAGAAGCAACCGATGCGTCCCACCGTCTCGCCGGCGGGCAGCGCGAGGGCGAAGAGGTCGCCGGTAGAGCGGCGGATGCCCAGGCGTCGCTTGGCCAGCTCCACACAGATCCAGCCGCAGATGACCCCGCCAATCAGCGTGCGGCCGCCGTTCCGCGGGTCCAGCACTGAGGCGAGATGCGCCGCCAGCGCGGTGAAGTGGGCCACCGCCCACTCCGTCAGCTTCGCGCCCAGTAAGCCACCTGCCAAGCCGGCCACCGCAACCCGGCCCGTGCCCTCCGTGTCCATGCGCTTCCGGCGCGCCGCCACGTAGAACACTGCGGCGCCTACCACGTAGGCCAGAGAGGTGAAGAGCGCACCTATAGTCGGGTTCATTTTGGAGTACTGGAGTGATGGAGTGGCGGGATAATGGGCCCGGATTCCGCCTCCCGGACACAACTCCATTACTCCAATACTCCATCACTCCGTTGATCCCTTCAGGCGCCGGCCTCCGCCAGGGCTACCTCTTCCACACTCACCTCGGGTATCTGGGCGGCTGCCGTCTGGAGGGCGTGCGCTCGCCGGGTGAGGTATCCGTACTCCACCGCGGCGGCCACCGAGTAGGCGATCGATGCCAGCCACATCCCGGGCATGCGCAGAGCCAGCCCGATGAGCAGCATAGCGGCGTGGAAGGTGAGGTTGAGGGCCATGCCGTGGTACACCGCCTTGGGGCAGCCCAGAGCCATAAGTCGTCCACGCGACGAGGAGCCGAGGGAGGTCAGCAGCGGGAGCAGGCAGCCGGCGGCGATGCCCACCTGCGCTAGCGGCCGGAGCGCGGGGGCCAGACGGACCACGCCGGTCAGATACAGTCCCAGCAACGGCGTCAGCGCGATGAGCGCCGTGATGACGGTGGTGGCGATGCCCACCAGCCAGGCGAACCGGGCGAGCGGCCTCCGGGCCTCGGGCTCGCCGCCGCGGGCCACCGTGATCTCCTGAAGGGCGAAGCCCCAGCCCCGCATCACCAGGAGCAGCGTGGCCACCACCGGCCAGGCGGCCAGGGTGGCTTCGCGCATCGGCAGCCGGGCCAGGGCGGCAGCCGTCATCGGCTGTGCGACCAGCGTGAGCAGCGTGGTGAGGGCGAGTGGCGCGTGAAAGCGTAGTATGGCGCGCTGAGAGAGGGCGGGCCCGGGCTCTTCGACCGGCAGAACCTCCCGCCGCAGCAGGGGCGCCGCGAAGAAGGTGGTAGCCATCGCCTCCGCAAGCACGGCCGCCATAAGCGTGATCCCGCCCACCTGCGCGCCGGGGAGCGGGCCCCAAGCGGCGAGTGAGAGGGCGGTCGCCACGGTCACGGCCAGGCGGATGGCGGTGCCCCAGGACACCTTGCGCGTCTGGCCACGGCGGATCAGGATGCCTTGATGGAAGCGCCGCCACGCGATAGCCGCGGTCCAGAAGATCATGATCTGGAGGGCAGGCCTCGCTGCTGTGGCGATGTCTGTCGGCTGACCCATCCAGCCGAGCGCCACTCGTCCATAAAGCGGGGTGAACGCGAGGAGGGCCGCCAGAGCCGTGCAGAACGCCAGCACGGTGAGTGTGAATCGGCGAAGAGCGCGGTAGGATGGGCCGTCACGTACCAGGGCGATAGCGGTCGCCAGCAGCATGATGACGGGGCTCTCCACCAGCAGCGAGAGGGACATGGTGAGGCCCCAGGCGGCCAGGTGGAGCGACGCGTGCGGGAGCCGCCCGATGGCGGCCTGCACGGCCGGCCCTTCTAGCATCATCAGCTCAAAGCTCACCGCCAGGGGGAGCCAGAGCGCGGCAATGGTGCGGATGCGCATGTGTAGGAGTAGGGGCGGCCCCGTGTGGCCGCGTCTACAGAGTACCTACGCGTGGTACGCTGTGTCCATGAACCTCCCTCCAAACCAGCAGCTCGCCGCGCCGGGGAAGTGGCCCGTGGTGGGCGAGAAGGCGCCCCGCAACTCGGACGCGCCGTGGGCCGTGACCATCACGGGGTTGGTGGAGCATCCCCGCTCGTGGACACTGGAGGAGCTGCAACGGATGACTCCAGTGGAGCGTGTGATGGACATCCACTGCGTCACGCGCTGGTCGCGCCTGGACGTCCGGTTCGGGGGCGTGCCGCTGGCCGGCCTGCTCGATGAGTGCCGGCCGTTACCTGAGGCGCGCTTCCTCTCCTTCGTCGCCCGCAGCGTTCGGCGCCACAGCACCTCCCTCCCACTGGAAGATGTAATTGCATTGGACGCCCTCGTGGCCCTGTCCCACGAAGGAGAGCCGCTGGAGCTTATCCACGGCGGACCGGTGCGGATGGTAGTACCCGGCCGATACTTCTACAAGAGCGTGAAGTGGCTGGAGCGGATCGAGGTCCTGGCGGAAGACCATCTGGGTTACTGGGAGGCGGAGGCCGGCTATCACAACAGCGCGGACCCGTGGCAGGAGCAGCGATACGCCGCGCCCAATCTGGACCGCCGCCTGGTGCGGCAGGCACTGGAGCGGCGAGACTTTCGCGGCGGGGACTTCCGTGGCCTGGATGCGCGGAGCCGGAACCTGGAGGGTTTGAACGCCCGCGGCGCGCTGCTCCGTGACGCCGACTTCCGGCATGCGAAGCTCACGAACGCCGACTTTACCGGCGCCAACCTCTCCAATGCCCACCTGCAGCACGCCGATCTCCGCGGCGCCTCATTCGTAACCGCAGACCTGGAGGGCGCGGACCTGGAGGGCGCGGACCTCAGCGGCGCGGACCTGACGGGCGCTTCCCTCTTTGGCGCTACTTTCTGCGCAGACGCCGAGACTTCGCATGGCGCCGTTCTGAGCCCTTCGACCCGCATCTCTCTGGAGGCGCTGGAGGTCCTCACGCCTTTCCAGCAGCGATTTGTCCGGGAGTTAATTGAATTCCGCTAAGAATCTTCTTGACAGCCGGGCGGCAGGCCTATATACTGCTTGCATCCGGCGCAAAAGTACTTTAGCCGGCCTGAATGACCGGTCCTCGCGTCCGGCAGGGAGTATGGGCGTGTCCCAGGATGGCGCACCAAAACAAGGCCGAGTAACGCTCGCGGAAGTTGCAGAGCGTGCCGGCGTGTCCACCACTACCGTCTCTCTCGTCCTTGGCGGCAAGGCGGACCAGCACCGCATCTCGGAAGAGACGCACCGCCGGGTGAAACAGGCGGCGGACGACCTGGACTACGTCCCGAACCTGCTGGTCCGGTCCATGCAGCGCGGACGGACCCACGTGCTCTCGTTCTTCAACGGATACCGTACGCAGCGGATGGCGACGGACCTGTACATGGACAGGCTCTCCACCGCTATCCAGAACGCGGCGGGGCAGCGGGGCTACGACATCCTGGTCCACTGCAACTTCAGCCGCACCGCCCGTGATACGTACCGGCAGGTCAACGGCGGACGGGCGGACGGGCTGCTTCTCTTCGCACCTACGCTGGAGGACCCGCTGCTGCCCTACCTTCGCGCCTCGAGGCTACCGGTAGTGCTCGTCAATGCGGAGGATCCGCACCGGGTGCTACCTTCGGTCCGCGATGACGTGGAATCCGGAATGCGGCAGGTTGCGGAGGCGCTCGTCCGGGGCGGGCATCAAAGGATCGCCGTCGTTACAGAGGCCCGAGAGCACGTGGACGACGCGCACGCCCGGATCCGGCTTCTCCGCCGCTATCTGGCGGAGGCGGGCGTCGCCATTCCGGACGAGTGGGTGATCCCCTACGGCGCGGGCGAGGCGCTCCGTGGATTTCTGCAGCGCCCGGAGCGGCCCACCGCCCTCTTCTGCTGGCGGGACCGCATCGCCTACTTTGCGCTGGAGATCTGTGAATCGGTGGGCATCTCCGTGCCGGAGGAGCTGTCCATCGTGGGGTACGACGGGCTGCCCTGGCCCGCGGCGACCCGCCATACAGCCGCTTCCGTGTATGTCGACCTGGAAGGGCTGGCCGCCTCCGCCGTGGAGCTGCTGGACAAGTACGTGAACGGTTACCGGGGGGAAGTTACTCAGTGGACGCTGCCCGTCACACTGACGTCCGGGACGACCCTCGGCCCCGCACCCAGTCCCGGACGCGCCGAAAGGAGACAATTGTGATGTCAGTCGCACGACACCGAAGCCGATGGCGCGGCTTCACCCTTATTGAGCTGCTTGTAGTTATCGCCATCATCGCCATCCTCGCCGCCATCCTGTTCCCGGTCTTCGCGCAGGCCCGGGAGAAGGCCCGCGCCATTAGCTGCATCAGCAACCTGAAGCAGATCGGCATCGGGACCATGATGTACATTCAGGATTACGACGAGGTCTACCCGCTCGGCTATACCTGGCTCTCCACGGATAGCAACGGATGGGGCGGCACTATGTGGACGGTCTCGCTGGGGCCCTACATCCAGAAGTACGGAAACACGAACGACGAGTTCGTGAATGGCCAGGTGAATGGTGGCGTCTACATCTGCCCGGACATCTCTTTCGCGCTGGACGCCAACCTAAAGCCCATGCCTCCTCCCGGAATCGGCTACGGTCTGAACGAGTCACAGATGACGACCGGCTGGACGCGGATCGGCAAGCTCTACACGTATCCGGGCGTGGCACAGGCATCCATCCAGGCGCCCGCGCACCTCGTGGACTATGCGGACGCGGCCACCGTGGACGCGAAATCGGACCCGAACAGTGACCTCACGAATAACGAGAACTGCAACGGCGACTACAATAATCCGGGCGACACGAAGTGCGGACCCTTCAACATCCATCCGGAGAAGTGGAAGGGCATCGCCGTAACGGGATGGGACTTCGCCATTCCGGGGGTCGGAGACGGTGACTGGTCCAGCCGCCATCGCGTGCCGTACTTCATCCACTCGCAGCGGTGTAACGCGGTCTACGCGGACGGCCACGCCAAGTCAACGGCAGGAGGGACGCTTCAGGCCCGCATCGGCACGGATGCGGACGTGTGGCATAACCATCCTTAGCCGTCGTCAAAAAGCGGCGGCAGGAGCCTATGCACGCTCCTGCCGCCGGTCTTTGTCTCAGAATTTCTGATGGGAAGCAAAGCAAGAAACATCGTCGCCGTTACGCTTGTTGTTGCCGCGGTAGGCGCGGCGCTGGCGGTGTCGGTGCCGTACACGGCGGCCTACCGGAACGCGCGCTTCTCCCGAATGAGCCTGGACGAGCAGATCCGCACCCAGGCGCGGTACGCCGACGACCCGATCTTCCTGTACTACCTGGGCCGCAAGCTCAACCGGCAGCAACGGTTCGCGGAGGCGCGGCCGTTCCTGGAGAGAGCCGTGGGCATCGATCCGGACTCGGTCGCCTACCGAGACGAGTGGGCTCGCGCCCAGCTCGGCACGGGGCAGGTCTCCACCGCCTTCGGTCAACTCCGCCAGTTCCTGGGTACGCACCCTCACTCGGCGGAGGCTCACCTGCTGGTGGCAAAGTTCTACGCCACTGAGCAGAATAATGAGCCCGCGCGACGAGCTCTGGAGGAAGCGGTGAAGCTCGACCCCGGCAATGCGGAAGCCTGGTCGCTCCTGGCCCAGGTCCGTGTCAAGCTGGGCAATACAGGGGGAGCGCAGGAAGCCCTGGAAAGAGCGCTGGAGCTGCGGCCGAACGACGCGAGCGACCACCTGCAGCTTGCGACGATTCTCGGGACGGACCCCCAACGGGCCGGGGCCGAGTACCGGCGGGCTCTGGAGCTAAGTCCCAAGGATGCCGTGTGCCACCGGCAGTATGGCCGATTCCTGCTGGACCATGGACAGCCGGCCGAGGCCGAAACCCAGGCGCGCCGGGCCCTGGAGCTGGGACCCGCCGATCCGCTCGCGGCCGATCTGGTGGGGCGCTGTCTTGTTGCCGAAGGCAGGGAGCGGGACGGTATTCCCTATCTGGAGCAGGCCGCCAGGCTGGCCCCCAGCGATCCCTTGCCGGTAGACGACCTACGCCGCGCGTGCGAGCGGATAGGCGACCGTGGGGCCGCGGCCAAGTGGCAGGCGCGTTTTGTCGTCCTGCGCGGAGAGGCTGACGAGCGGCGAGCGCTCAAGGATGCGACCAGCGCGCACCCGGAGGATACAGCCGCGCATTTGCGGTATGCCGCCGCCCTGGCCCGCATAGGGGACGTGAATGGCTGCGTCCAGCAGCATGCCTTCGCCGCCAGGACCAGGCCGGACAGCGCCCCTGTACTGATTGCCGCCGCGCGGGACCTGGACCGCTGCGACTACAGCAAGGAAGCGCTTCCACTCGCTCGCCAGGCGGCAGAGGCTGCCAACCAGAATCCCGAGGCATTCGAGACCCTGGGGGACATTCTCGTGCACCTCGGCCGCCTGGAGGAGGCAGCCGTCAATTACGACCGTATCCGGGACTGGAAGCAGAGCCAGCGGGCGGTCTACGCGCAGAGGATTGCGCACGAGGCCAAGATCCTGGCCAACAGCGATGCACCCGCGGAGAAACTGCTCCGCCAGGCGAGCCACGAGCAGGATACTGCCAAGGCCGAGCCGCTTCTTCATCAGGCCCTCGCCGTAGATCCGGACAACACGCGCTGTCTGCGAGCGCTTCTGCTGGCGCAATACCACCGTGGGGAAGCGGTGAATGCTACGAACACAGCGGCGCGGCTCCTCACTATCTCCCCGGAGGACGGCATCGCCCACGCGCTCTTTGTAGTCCTGTATCTGCGCAGTCACTCGAAGAATACGCTAAGTGAGGCCGAGAACCGCGCGCTGGATGCCCACTTGGGGGTGGCCGGACAGGATACATTGGCTGCGCCCGCCGCCCTCTATGCCTCAGGGCTGGTTGAGCTCAAGCGAGGCCACCCTCAGACCGCAGTGCACGATCTGGAACAGGCAGCGCGCGTGGATCCCACATCGCTGGAGGTGTATCGCAAGCTGGCGGAAGCCAGGGATAGAGCAGGAGACGTGGCCGGCGCGAAGCGCGCCCTGGCGGAGCTTGAGCAGCGTCGGCATTCGATGGAGGAGTGAAGAGAGATGAAGCAGCAGGTTAGTCCCGCTGTTATCGCGATCATCGTGGTGGTGGTCGTGGCCATCTGCGCGTTTGTGGGCTATCGGATGTTGCGCCCGCCAACCGCTACGGCCAATGTATCGCCGCAAGCTCTCCAGGCGCACCAGGTGCCGAAGGAGTTCAACGGGCAAGTGGTGCCTCCAAACGCGCCGGTGGACATCCCTGTCCAGGCAATGCAATCCGGAGCGGCTAACGGGCAAGCGGCCCCAGGTACCTCCGGCCCATAGGGTGGAATTCCCGCGCGTTATTCGCGTGGAGTGGGGCCGGCTGGAAAGCCGGAGGCCGCGCTGTGCGGGGAGCAATGCGCGGCTGGGCGAGCACGGGATCGCGGTCCGGCCCTCCATCGCGCGGATCACGCTGGAGGACGGCTCCAGCGGCTTCGGCTCCTGCTGGGCATCCCGCGAGGCCTCCGAGCGGTTGATCGGCCGGCCGGTTTCCGAGCTGTTTGCCCCCTCTGAAGGCGTCCCGCAACGGTGGCGGGCCTTCGATTTCCCCCTCTGGGACCTAGCCGCCCGCCGCGCGGACGTGCCGGTGTACGCGCTGGCAGCAGAGGCACGGGTTCGGGGTTCAGGGTTCGGAGTTCGGTATCAGGAGAACGGTGAACCGAAGCCCGGAGTCGGGAGTCACCCCCTCACCCCTGCGGCCGCGCGAGCCTCGCCCGGCTCGCGAGTCGGAAGGCCGCAGCACCTTCACCCACTCACGGTCCCCTGCTACGACACCTCGCTTTACTTCGACGACCTGCACCTTGGCTCGACAGAGGAGGCGGCGGAGTGTATAGCCGGGGAGGCTCGGGAGGGGTTTGAGCGGGGCCATCGGGCGTTCAAGATGAAGGTGGGGCGCGGCGCCAGGCACCTGCCCCTGGAGGAGGGCACGCAGCGGGACATCGCCATGGTGAGGGCGGTGCGCGAGGCGGTCGGCCCAGACTCCGCGCTGATGATGGACGCCAACAACGGCTACAACCTGAACCTGGCGAAGCGGGTACTTGCGGAGACCGCGGAGTACCGAATCTTCTGGCTAGAGGAGCCGTTCCACGAGGATCCGGTGCTCTACCGCGACCTCAAGGAGTGGATGGAGCGCGAAAGTATTCCCACGCTCATCGCGGACGGAGAGGGCGACGCTTCGCCCCACCTTTTAGAGTGGGCGCGCGACGGGCTGGTGGACGTGGTGCAGTACGACATCTTCGGCTACGGGTTCACGCGGTGGATGGAGACCGGCCAACAGCTCGACGCGTGGGGCGTGCGGACCGCGCCGCACCACTACGGCGGCCATCTGGGCAATTACGCCGCCTGCCACCTGGCGCCCGCCATCCGGCGCTTCACCTTCGTAGAGTGGGACCACTGTGACTCGGAGTGGCTGGATTGCTCCGGGTACACGCTAGAGGAAGGCCGCGTCCAAGTTCCTGACACTCCGGGCTTCGGCCTCGCTCTGGATGAATCCGCGTTTCAGCAGGCGGTCCAGAATTCCGGCTACCGCGTCCCCTGACCGATTATCAGCCGCGCAAAAGTCACGGGCGTGCGCCCAGAGGAACCATCGGCAACACTGCCGAATGCCCACGCGTCTGCTCTGACCATCAACCATCAACCATCAGCCAATAACCTGTTCATGCCCATTCCAACAGCCAGCTACAGCATTACCGTCCGCGCGCGGGTGCCGGACCATCCCGGCGCTTTCGCGCAGGTTGCGACGGCCATTGGGGAGGCCGGGGGCAGCCTCGGCGCCATCGACCTCGTGGAGGCCCGCAAGGATTACAAGGTCCGGGACATCACCATTGCTGCCTCGAACGAGGCGCACGCCCAGGCGATCATCAAGGCGATCCGTGCGGTGCCCGGCATCCATATTGTCAGCGTCTCCGACCGCACCTTCCTCATGCACCTGGGCGGGAAGATCGAGGTCCGGAGCAAGCGGCCCCTGGCCACCCGCGACGACCTCTCCATGGCCTATACGCCCGGAGTAGCGCGAGTCTGTGAGGAGCTGGCCCGCGAGCCGCGCAAAGTTTTCCAGCTCACCATCAAGCGCAATACGGTCGCGGTGGTGACGGATGGAACAGCCGTGCTGGGCCTGGGCAACCTGGGGCCGGAGGCCGCGCTGCCCGTCATGGAAGGGAAGGCGATGCTCTTCAAGGAGTTCGCCGGGGTGGACGCCTTCCCAATCTGCCTGGACACAACCAACGTAGACGAGATAGTGGCGACGGTAAAACATATCGCGCCCGTCTTCGGCGGCATCAATCTGGAAGACATCTCGGCACCCCGATGCTTTGAGGTAGAGGAGCGGCTGCGGCAGGAGCTGGACATCCCCGTGTTTCATGACGACCAGCACGGCACCGCGGTGGTGGTCCTGGCGGCCTTGATGAACGCGCTGAAGATAGTGGGCAAGAGCGTATCGGACGTGAAGGTGGTGGTGAACGGCCCGGGCGCGGCCGGCACGGCCGTCACGCGCATCCTCCTGCACCAGGGTGTGCGACGGCTGGTGGTCTGCGGCCTCCACGGCGCCATTACGGCCGCTTCCGCGGATTCGCTGCCTCCGGTGCAGCGCTGGCTGGCGGAAAGCACGAACCCGGAGCAGGAGGAGGGACCGCTGAGCCAGTTAATTCAAGGCGCAGACGTGTTCATCGGCGTTTCCGCCGCAGACATCCTGACCGCTGAGGACATCCAGCGGATGGAGCATGACGCCATCGTCTTCGCCCTCGCCAACCCCATGCCGGAGATCCCGCCGGAAGAGGCGGCCAGGTATGCCCGCATCGTGGCGACCGGCCGGTCCGACTACCCGAACCAGATCAACAACGTGCTCTGCTTCCCGGGGATGTTCCGCGGGGCGCTGGACTGCCGCGCCACCGATATAAACGAGGAGATGAAGGCGGCCGCCGCCGCGGCTATCGCGCAGGTGGTGACGGACAAGGAGCTGAGCGAGGACTACATTATCCCCAGCGTGTTCAACCGGAAGGTGGTGGATTCCGTGGCCCGCGCCGTAGCCCGCTCCGCCGTAGCTACGGGCGTTGCCCGCCGCGTGCGGGAACACTAACGCTCCGCTGTCGCCTGCCAGGCGCCGGAGGAGTCTGCGGAGGACATGAGCATCGAGAACAGGCTACCGTCCATCCCCTTTGATGGCACGGATTTCGCCTCCGGACGGGCAAGCGGCACTTCATCCGAGGATCTTGGATCGGATCGGCTTTTGGCCCGCGTCCGAAGGCCGCCATCCATACTGGAAGGCATCGCGCACATGTTCGATTTCGCGGGCGTTCTCGCGGACGAGCCTGTTCCCATGCCAACCGAACCCAGTAGCCGTGACGCGCTCGCCCAAGCGTGGAGTACCCTTGGCCGTCAGTTGCGGAGCGTGATGAGTGAGCAGCGAGCGTCCCGACGACGGTGAGATACGCGGGTCGTTTACGGCAGTATTCAAGTCAAGGCTAAGGAACGCGAGCGGGAACGGAAGCGCCAGGCCTGCGCCGGCAGCCGCGAGTGATACAATGGATCCAGTTCAGTTGGAGGTGTGCAAGTGGCGCGGACGATAGAGGTGAGCTTGCCGGAGGAGCTGGTCGAGCGCATTGATCAGCGTGTGCGGGCGAAGGGGAGTGACCGGAGCCACGCGGTTCAGGAGCTCGTTGAGAAGGGGCTCCTGAGCGAGGAGCTCCCGCATGCGGGCATGAGCGTTGCCGAGATCCTGTCGCGGGCGTCCGGACCGTCACCCGCAGACTCTATGACGGATCAAGAGCTTGCCGAACTTGCTGAGGATGAAGTAAGAGCGTGCCGGGCCGACAAGCGGCAGGCCCGCTCGGATGCATGAGACTCTGCGCGTAGTAATCGACACCGCAGTGGTATTGCAAGCCGCGCTTCGTCCCGCCGGCCCCGCAGGACGCCTCCTGTCGTTGGTCGATAAGGGCGTATTCACGCTCTGCCTGAGCGACGCCAGCCTCGAAGAATATGAGATGTCCTTGGGCGTCCCTCTATTCGGGCCAAGAATCCTCATCTCACAGATGAACTCGTTTCCGCCCTAATTGGCCGTATCCGAGCGTACGGCATACATGTAGCGGAAGTTCCAGACCACATTCGCTACTCCCGCGATCCCGACGACGAACACGTCATTAACCTGGCAATTGAAGCAAACGCTGATTACCTTGTGACGCGCGACAATGACCTCTTGGACCTGATGGAAGGTGCCGACTTCTCCGGCCGGTTCCCTTCGGTTCGTATTCTGAATCCCATTGAGTTCCTTCGCGAACTGGCACAGATGCACGCTGGCGATTCACGCGCCGAGTGAATGGCTGCTTCCACGCAGGATCGCCCGGGCGACGGCCCAGGGGTAGTCCAGGTCCTCCTCCCGGGCGTTGCGGTAGGTGCCGACCCACGCCCAGCGGTCCTCGCCGGTGGCGTTGGGGTAGCTGGCATGGAGGGTGAGGTCGTGGAAGAAGACCGCGCCGCCAGCCGGCACTGCTGCCACTACCTCGCGGGATTCATCGACAGCGCCCGGACGGATCCGCTCGCTAAATGCCTCACCGGGCGCAGCCTGGCCGTCATGCGCCACGGATGCGGTATGGGAGCCGGGCAGCAGCTTCATGCAGCCGTTGTCGATGGTGGCGTCATCCAGGGCGAGCCAGACCGAGATCTTGTGCGCGCCGTGCCAGTAGGGCCAGTCCTGGTGCCAGGGGGTGCCGAAGTCCGTTCCTTCCCGCTTTAAGACCACTTTGTCGCTCAGGAACTCGATGTCCGGGGCGTAGATCTCCTCCAGCACGTCCAGGATGCGCGGATCCCGCGCCAGGTCCCGGCACGTCTCGCTCCGGATGGAGAGCCCCACGTAGACGCCCCCGTTCATGGCGCGCCGCGGGTCGCGCCTTTCCGCCTCCGCCTCGCGCCGGACCAGTTCCAGCACGTCCCGCACCGCCTCTTTCACGCTGCGGGCCTCTGCGGGGGCAAGCAGCGAGGGAAGGATCAGGAACCCGTCCCTCCGAAACCGCGCCGCGCGATCTTCTGCCATGGGTCACCTCTTCTGCAGGGTTCAGGCTTCGGGGTTCGGGGCACGGAGACCGGATTCCTGGCGGCGGACGGAGCGTCGGCCCCGCTCTTTAGAAGCCTGTGCCTTTCGCAGGCGTCCTGAGCGGTATTATTAAGGCGCGAGCGAGCGACACCCGGGTCGCCGCCACCATGCGATGGAGGAAACCCCACCCATGCGATCCGCGACAATTACCGGCATCCTTACGTCCCTGGCTCTCATGGGCCTGGTGTTCGGCTGCGGAAGCAACGGTCCCGGCGGACCGCCCTTCGCCAAGGTCCGCACCTTCAATGCGTACATCCCGGCTTCCGGAGCGGCCCCCACGCTTACCTTCACGTCCGGGACCACAACGCTCGGCAACGCCGTGGGCTTTAGCCAGTTCGGAAATAGCGGGAACTACACCACCGTTCCGAGCGGGAGCTTCACGGCTACGGCTACGGGTCCCGGAGCGCCGACCCCGCTCCAGTTCACATCGAGCCAGAGCCTGGAAAGCAACAACACTACCTACACCCTGATCGCCGCCGGGGAAGCAGGACGGAGCGGGGCGCTCGCGCCGCAGCTCATGGTGGTACAGGATAACCTGGGCCAGTTCCTGAACGCCCCCGCGCAGGACGCCGTCATCCGGGTCCTCAACCTGTCCGCCAATCCCAATCCCATAGGCCTCTACTCCACTTCCAACGGTGTGCCTACCACCCCGGTCAAATCCGACGTGGTGAATTCGGACTTCGGCAACATAGCATATGGTGTTTCGACCTCGACCGTTATCCTGAGCGTACCGGTGTCCCAGCTCACCAACCTGGCCATTGTGGACGCGACGCAGGCCAATCCCAAGACTGTTCTCGCCAACGTGCCGGCATTTCCAGGGCAGCCGCTTCGGGCATTCACGCTATATGTCACCGGCCAGCCCGGCAACCAGGCCGAGCCGATGACCGCCACCTGGGTTCAGGACTACCCGCCCACCTCCTGATGTACAGTACACGGAAGGCCGCCGTTCTCTTGAGCGGCGGCCTCGATTCCGCATAGGAGCCAAACAAGGAGGAATCGCGCGCGCATTTGCCGATAATGCCCTTGATGGTCATGGTCGGCACGCGAGCCGCCCCGGCGATGCAGCCGGAGGCGCCCGCGGAGGTCCTTGAAGACGGATCCGCGCGGCCCGCCCTCGTATACACCAATCCGGTTTACGCGCACGATTTTCCGGACCCGTTCCTGCAGCACTTCGGAGATCGGTTCTTCGCCTTCGCTACCCAGAGCGCCGGCCACGGATTCCAGGTGATGGAGTCCGCGGATCTCGTGCACTGGACGCACCTGGGCACCGCGTTTATCCCCCCCTGGTCCTCCAAGCATCTCTGGGCGCCGGAAGTAGTCCGACACCGGGACCGCTTCTACATGACCTACTCCGCGCTGAACCCGCGCACACGCAAGCACGACATCGGGATAGCGACAGCGAACCACCCGGCCGGCCCGTTCACGCATCGCTCTATCCTGGTGCGCGGTGACGCCAACCGTTACGGAGTCATAGACGGCACGCTCTTCTTTGAGGACGACGGAACGCCGTACTTGGTCTATTCGGAGGAGAACCCGCGCACCATCGTAATCCGCCGGCTGACGCCGGACCTCCTTTGCGCCGAAGGCGAGGCCACCATACTGATCCGTCCCGACCGCTGTTGGGAGCGGGGCATCACAGAGGCGCCCACGCTCATCCTGAGGAACGGCGTCTACCATCTCTTCTTCTCGGTAGGCTGGTACCAGAGCAGCAAGCAGGAGGCCTGCTATGCCGTCTGCCACGCCTCCGCCTCTTCTCTGCTCGGGCCGTACCGGAAATCGCCTTCGCCTATTCTCGCGACGGAGCCCGGCGCGGTATATGGCCCCGGCCACCAGTGTCTTATCACCCTGGAGAGCGGGGAGACCTGGATGGCCTACCACGCATGGGACAACCGCCGCCAGCCCCGCTACGGGTCCAATCCCGCCGGCCGCACGCTGCGTATCGACCGGCTGGTCTGGAAGGGCCGGCGCCCGGTAGTCTCCGGCCCCACCTTCATGCCCCAGCCCGCCCCCGGCGCAATCCGTTGTACAGTAGAGGTACAGCGAAGCGGCGCCTTTTCCGTCAAATGACGCAGGACGTGTCGCCGCCCCGTAGAGGAAAGATAGCTCGTTAGTCCAGGAGCGATATTGCCGCACCCGGAAGGTTGACTACCATGGGATTCGTCCGTACCGCATACGCTTGCCTCCGTCCGGCCGTAGCAATGGCCCTGACCGCGCTTTCCTGTTCGGCCTTCGGAGCGACCACCTACTACGTCTCCGCGAGCGGCAGCGACAGCAACTCCGGCACGCAGGCCGCACCATTCCGCCAGATCCGTGCAGCCATAGCGGTCATGCAGCCAGGCGACACGGCGCTGGTGGGGGACGGCTCCTATCTGGGCTTCACCATGAGCGGTATGAACGGCACTGCCTCGGCGCCAATCACGATAAAGGCAACGGGAACCGGGGCGCAGGTGACCGTCACCACAGACCGGACGGACAATCGCGATACTATCCTCATCAGCCTCTCAAGCTACATTGTGATAGACGGGCTGACCTCCTTCAACGCGAACCGGGCGGCGGTACGGATCGACCAGAGCCCTCACGTCACCGCGAAGAACGGAAAGTTCGGCAACAACACCACCTGGGGCATCTTCACGGACTTCTCGGACTACCTGGACCTGGAGAACAATGAGTGCTACGGCTCGGTGCAGCAGCATGGGATCTACGTTTCCAACACGTGCACCAACCCCATAGTGCGAGGGAACCGCTGCCACGATAACTACGGCAGCGGCATCCACATGAACGGGGACGTGAGCCAGGGAGGAGCCGGGATCATCACCGGAGCCCTGGTGGAGAACAACATCATCTACAACAACGGCGTGGGAGGCGGCTCCGGCATCAACATGGATGGGGTGCAGAGCTCCGTCATCAGAAACAACCTGATCTACAACAACCACGCCAGCGGTATCTCCGCCTATCAGATAGACGCGGCTCAGGGACCCAAGAACGATGAGTTCTACCACAACACCGTGGACATGGCCTCCGATGCGCGATGGGCGCTGCATATCGAGCAGACGGCAGGCCCCATGACGGTCCGGAACAATATCTTGAACAACCTGAACCCGAACCATGGCGGCATCGACTTCAACACGCCCAACGACATAGCCAACACGGATAGTGGCTACAACATCATGGACCGGGTATCGCCGGACGATAGCTCCGTAGTTTCCCTCGCTGACTGGCAGTCGCAGGGCCATGAGGCAGGCTCGTTTTCCGCCACCGACTCGAGCTTGTTCGCCGCGAGCGGATCCGGCAACTACCACCTGAAGGCCGGCTCGCCCGCCATCGACAAGGGACAGACCCTCTCCTCCGTGACTGTCGACATGGAGGGGCACAGCCGCCCGCAGGGCGCCGCCTCGGACATCGGCTGCTACGAGTACCCGCAGGCCACGGTCAATCCGCACGTGCTGTGGAACAACTCCGGCAAGATCTCTCTCTGGACGGTGACCGGCCCGAACCAGCCGAATCCCACCGACTACGGTCCGTTCCCCGGCTGGTCCGCTATCGGCATGGCATCGGGCAGCCCGGACCAGTACGTGCGGGTGCTGTGGCGCAGCGATTCGGGGGCCATCTCGCTTTGGACCGTCACCGCGCCGGGTACGTTCACCTATCTGGACTACGGCCCCTACGCGGGCTGGACGGCCGCCGCGCTCGCCGTGGGCGGAGACAACCAGCCGCGCGTGCTCTGGGTGCGCACGGACGGCAGGATCTCCCTCTGGACCGTCCACGCCGACGGCACCTTCGCCACGGACGACTACGGCCCTTTCGCGGGCTGGCAGCCGGCGACGCTCGCGGTAGGATCGGACAACCACCCGCGCATCCTGTGGGTCTATCAGCCGGACCAGCGGATAAGCCTCTGGACCATCACCGGCCCGCAGACCTTCTCGTACGATAACTACGGCCCCTTCCCAGGCTGGTCCCCCACCATGATGGCGGTGGGCGGGGACAACCTCACCCGCATTGGATGGGTGAACGGGAGCCAGCTCTCCCTCTGGGCAATCACCGCGCCGGGCACGTTCACGCACGACGACTACGGCCCCTACCCCGGCTGGACGGCCCAGCTTCTGGCGGTGGGCGCGGACAACGAGCCGCGCGTCCTCTGGAATAACTCCGGCAAGATCTCCCTCTGGAGCATCACGGCGCCCGGCCAGGAGCAGAGCCAGGACTACGGGCCGTACGCCGGCTGGTCCCCCGTTGCGCTGACACCGTGAAATCCCTTATACCTTATCGGCGATGGGCTTGAACTGCCCATCGGGGAGCAGGTGGGCGACCGAAACGCCAATCACAGGAGTCGTCCACACTGACGGCGAAACTCTCCTTCACGACGGTGCACTTCGAGGACATGTTCTTTAATACAGAATGCCCGAGGAGCGACGTAAGAATGCCGGTAGCTGTACTCCATAGCGGCGGTCTCGACTCTACTGTTTGCCTCCTCCTGGCTTTGCGGGACGGGAAACAGCCGGTCAGCATTGGCGTGGAGTACGACCAGTCGCATGTGGTTGAGTTGCACTACGCAGGCGAGCAGTGCAAGAGGCTAGGCGTCGAGCGAAGAGTTATCTCCGTACGATGGAATAAGCCAACTCGAAACATACCGCTGGATCGCAGCCCTGAGGAAATGCGGAGCGGCGTTTCACCTGCATTCCTGCCTGCGAGGAACCTGGTGTTCCTCGCTCTAGCCGCGGCGGAAGCTGCTGCAATGACCGCCAGCGAGATCTGGATCGGGGTAAATTCAGTTGACTTCTCAGGATACCCGGACTGCCGAAGTGAGTTCATCGCAGCGTTTGACGCGGTGCTCGATGCTGCGGTACCTGGCGGTCCCCGGGTCGTTGCGCCACTTCAGAATATGCGAAAGGCAGAAATCGCCCTCATGGCTCAGCAATACGGGCTGAGGCCAGGAGACACATGGAGCTGCTATCGCCCACAGGGCGATCCTGCGCAACCCTTTCCTTGTGGTCGGTGCGACGCTTGCATCCTGCACGCCGAAGCTTGGCAAGAGGTAGTCGACCAAGCACCAGACGCGGCCGAGCGAAGCAAGTGATGGTCCTATTGCGGTAGCCTGTGGTGCTCGCCATCGGTACCACTCCCGGCCGGAGTTGGAGCTCAACCGCCTGCTGGACCGCTTCGGCTTCTTTATCGCCATGGCAAACGTCTACTTGGTGTCTTGCGCCAAGACCAAACGCGACTATCCAACTCGGGCCGACAGGCTCTACGCGTCTCCGCTGTTTGACAAGAGCCGCGCACTTGCAGCGGCTCGTGCGGACAAGTGGTTCATCCTGTCGGCGAAGTACGGCCTCCTCGACCCGTGTCAGGTGGTAGAGCCATACGACGAATCGTTGCGACAAATGACAGCACCTGCGCGTCGACTCTGGGCAGAGCGAGTCATGAATGCTCTCAAGCCGCACTTAGGGCCCGGTGACACCGTGACGGTCCTGGCCGGCAGCGCGTACTCCACGCACATCGCGTCATGCCTTAGCCAATTCGGCGTGTCCGTAATCCAACCGCTCGCAGGCCGTTCCCTGGGCGATCGACTACGATGGCTCAACCTCCAGCTGCTGGATGAGTCGGCTAGCAGCGACCTTAACCGTCTTTACAACTTGCTCGACCGGCTAGCCGAGGGCGTGGGGGGCCCGAGGTCAGTTGCCCAGGCTCGCGTTGGGGACAAGTGGCCCCGGCGCGGCCTCTACCTGTTCTTCGAACCTGGAGAATACCGCGCGCACACGGACTCGCAATTGAGAATCGTGCGAGTAGGAACTCACGCCGTGAGTACAGGCTCAGTTTCCACCCTCTGGGGCCGGCTCCGTGCCCATAAGGGAACCGGCGATGGAAACGGAAACCATCGCGGATCCATTTTCCGCTTGCACGTCGGGTCCGCGCTGTTGGCTCGCGGCGACATAGCTCCCTCAGTCCCAACGTGGGGTGCCGGTCACACCGCGCCCAGATCTGTACGAGAAGCTGAGTCCCATATCGAAAGAAGCGTAACAGAGTATATTGGCGCCATGTCTATTCTGTGGCTTAACGTTGACGATGTGCCTGGCCCGGCGAGCGACCGGGCCTACCTTGAGCGGAACATCATCGCACTGGTCAGTAATCGGCAGCAACCGGCCGACCCCCCTAGCGGGAGCTGGCTAGGCCGATGGAGTCCGTATCATGCCATCAGAGAGAGCGGTTTGTGGAACCTACGCCACACGTTGGATACCTACGACCCCCTCTTTCTCGGCGTGCTCGAGCTCTACGTACAAGTCACACTGGGCGAGCTCCCTCTGCCGGCCGGCTCCATGGCACCTAGACAGCGTTCCGGCCGTGGCTCCAAGCCGTCTGACCGCACGTCCGAACCATCACTATTCGACAAGGAGATCCACCCCGATGTCGCTGACAACGAGGGCTACGGTACTCAAGAAGTATCCTAGACCAGTTCTCGCAATGCGAGCGGCGAAGCGGAACAACATGCTGGGCCTAATACTTGGTGCCGGTACGAGTAAGGGCTTCAAACTGCCGATGTGGGAGGACCTCCTCGCAAACCTCGCAGCCGACCCGAGGGTAAGTGGCAAAGCTGTCTACGATCCGAAGCAAAACGTTACTGCTAGAGCGGAGATGCTATATCGCCACTTCGCGGCTGCCAAGAGCGCCAGCTATGGAACCTCGGCTATGGATCCGAGAGCGCTCGATCGTCGCATTCGGGGGGAGTGGTTCGAGGTTATCCGGGAGCTCCTGTATGCGAACCTACCCCCGCCGGACGGCAAGTTCCATCGTGCGCATCCCTATCTGTCGGAATTCCTCGAGATCATCATCCAGTCGCCGCTCACCGTGACATACAACTTCGACAGCTGCATCGAAATGATGCTCGATGACTACCAGAAGGCGATGGCTCGAACTGAACGCCTCTACGAAGTCATATTTGACACCTACACTCCTTACCAGCGTCACAACGGCGTTATCTACCACCCGAACGGATTCCTGCCGGCAAATAAGCTTGAGGCGTTCAGCGACTCCATTGTATTCTCAGAAGAGCAGTTCGGCGACCAACTGCTCGACAGCGTAGCGGGCAGGTATTCGTCGCTGGCACACCACCTATCAAAGCATACGTGCCTGCTCTTGGGCGTCTCATTGAACGACGAGACACTCCGCCACCTGCTCCACGCAAATGCTCGGATGAGCCCGGGTCATTACCACTACTGTGTAGAGTACCTGTCGGCGCCCGATGCTATGACGAACGAGGCGAAGGCAAGCCTATCCGAGTACAGGTTCGACATCTACAACCTCATAACCCTGTTTCTGACTGAGCCCGAAATAAAGGCCCTGGGCCAGTTGTTAACGTGCGACCTGGAGGCTCTTCGCAATGATGCGGGCCGTGCCAGAATCCCGCTAGTCTGGGTCTACTACATCACGGGCATCCCTGGCACTGGTAAGACCACTGTTTGCCGCCATTTAGGCGACCTCATCACACTTGGCGAGTGGCTTGAAGCACCGCTCGACCTCCTATCCACCGACTATACTTCTCTGACGAGTCCGGAGCGTGAGAAGGTAGATGCGTGGGTCGCCAACCAATTTGTGGAGAAGAACATGGCACTCCTAAGTGTACCAGAGGGCGTTATCGTCGTTGATCGCTGCCCACTGGATCCACTCGCGTTCGTAGACACTCCCGACAGGCCCGCGAAGGCCTCGGCATACGGGCCACAGTTCCAACGTGGCCAGTCGGACAGGCATCCGGTTGCTGGAAGTGTCCTTATTCTTACGGCGGATCCGGTGGAGGTTTCGGCCCGGCTGGAACGACGGCAAGGGGAGCGCAAGGACCCTAAGTACCTTGAGAAACTCCAGGTCAATCACCTTGATATCTATAAGGCTCCCAGGGTCGTGCTCATGGATACGAGGGCACTAACGCTGGACCAACAGATTCGTTCTATCGCGCGTTACATACATCGTGAAAAGTACGCGGAGGTCGATATCAGTGCGCGTCTGACGGAGCTGACGCATTGAGCGACCAGCCAGACAAAGCCTCCAGGCACGGCTCCCGCCATCGAGTGTACCTAGCGGGCCCGCTTTTTAGCCGGGCCGAGCGTGAGTTCAACGGATTTCTGAAGCGGGAGCTTTCAGTTTACTTCGATGTATTCCTACCCCAGGAGGACGGTTGCCTCTTGGCTGAGATGACACGCAACGGCATTCCTCCCGAACAGGCATCTAGGCGTGTTTTCGAATGCGACATTGCGGAGCTCGACCGATGTACGATACTCGTCGTCGTACTAGACGGGCGAGCGGTTGACGAGGGAGCTGCATTCGAACTCGGTTACGCCTTTGCAAAGGGGAAGACGTGCGTTGGCCTCCAGACTGATGAGCGACGACTCTTACGATGCGGCAACAACCCGATGATAGATGGTCCATGCAGCCGGCTGTTTCATAACGTTGACGCACTGCTGGCATGGGCGGATCAAGTCAGCACTGTGGGTCTTCAGGCGTATGTCGCCTCGGAGGGATAGTAGAGTTCGACAGATGTCCATTGTAGATTCCACAGCTCTCTTTTGGGAGCACCATTCCGACCTTCTGAATGAGTTCCGAACTTCGCAGCGCAGTTCAGCCGACCCAATTGGCAAGTTGCTCCGCGAGACGTGTAGCTCACCAACCGCGACGGTCGAGAGAGCCTTTGCCTTGGCGAAAGACATGATCCCCGCGGCTCAAGAGGGGGATTTTCGGGTACTCGAGTCTCTTGGACGCGATACAGTGTGGACAGCGCTGGTATATATGGAAACTTGGGGGCGTGATGATAAGGTCACTTCAGGAGAATTGGATGGTTCAGAGGAAGTGGATCCACGTCGGAGTCAGTTAGAGCGGCTCGAAGCGCTAGTCAAAGAGAAAGGCCATGACTACAACTCGGGCGGCGTGCCTATCCTCTCTTACTTCGTTTGGCAGGAGCGGAGCATCGTACACGAGATCCACAAGAGGGCGCAACGTCTTTACTCGATAGATAGAGCAGGTAGCGCGAAATTCGAAGGGGCTGCTTCAACGGCATTCGACCTGTGCTCCTTCGCACTGTTTCTGCTGGCCTACCTACGGACGTTCGGTCAGGACCCGCTTAACCGCTATACCATCTGCTCCTATGGGTACATCGATGCGATTGTGGGTACTCTTTGCTACCTCAGGCGCGATGGACTGACGCTTGTGCTGCGCTCCGATGATCGCAGGACCGGAGCCTGTAACGGTCTGGGCGGCAAAGTTGAAGGGGCGGAGACACCTCGTAGCTGCGCAATGCGCGAGATTGCGGAGGAGTGCGGCCTTCAGGTGACGGACTTGGCACTCAGAGGAATTGTCACAGTTGTTGGTGAGAGGACATGTCCGTGGCACCTGTTCATATACACAGGGTCGGATTGGGTAGGTGAACCTCGTGAATTGACCAGTCATGGCACTTTGGAATGGGTCCCTGATCACGACCTCCCGCAGTTGTCGCTAGGGCAGGGTGACCGCTACTTCCTAGAGCGGTTGGATATGCTTGGTTGGTTCGAGGGAGTATTGGAGTACAGGGATGGGGCATTGGTCCGGCACGACTTCGTCCAGCACGGCGACGGATAATTAGGCTCGCAGGCAGCCGGCCGGCGGAAGAGGGACCGTTTCCTGTACGTTTTTTGTCCCGATGGTTCGCGAGGGTTGTGCCACCAAGTTTGCCGGCGGCGAAACATCCCTTTCTTCTTGGATTCTAGGCTGAGGAGGCCGCGCTTTGCTCGCGCTGCACATCACTCAGGATGAAATAGACGCCCGGACAATTCGGCCGGACCACCTGCAAGCCGCTGTCAAGGCGGTCCGGCAGGATGGGCTGGTGGTGCTCAACAATGTGGTTGCAGAGGAGCACCTGGATCTGCTGCACGCACGGATGGTGGAGGACCTGGAGCTCCTCCAAAGCCGGCCGGACGCGCCGTTCAACTGGAACACCGGCAACATTCAGCAGGACCCGCCCCCCTTCCCGCCCTTCCTGTTCCGTGACGTGCTCGTGAACGATGTGGTGGTGGCTGTCACCCAGGCCATCCTGGGTAAGGGTGTGAAGAACGCGTACTACAGCGGCAACACCGCGCTTAACAGCACGGAGCGGCAGCCCGTCCACGTGGATACGGGCCAGCTATGGGCCAACCTGGCGGTGGCGCACCCCGCCTTCGGCCTGGTGGTTAACGTGCCGACCGTGGACATGACCGCGGAGAACGGCAGCACCGAGATATGGCCCGGGACGCACCTGGACACAACCATCTCCGTCCATGACGAGCTGGAGCTACCTGCAGGGAAAGTGGAGCGCAGGCGCGCGGAGGCCCCGCCCATCCAGCCCACCGTCCGCCGCGGTGCCGCCCTCATCCGGGACCTCCGGCTCTGGCACGCAGGCATGCCCAACCGTACCACCACGCCGCGGCCCATGATCGCCATGATCCACTACGCCCGCTGGATGGACACGGGCACGCCGCTGCGGTTCCCGGCCGGCACGGAGCCGATCTTTGCGGACAGCCCGCTAAGGACCTGCGCCCGCTTCGTAGACGAGCCTATCGACTACATCCGCGCGCCGCAGGCGTACAAGTACGGGGTTGAAGGTTGAAGGACTTAGGGATAGATCAGAAGTAGGACGTATGAGATACGCAACTCGGATAGGTCTAGTCATCCTATTGGGCTTAGGCGGGACTGTTGTCCCGTGGGTCCGTGTTCCGGCGCACGCGGGGCGTGCGGGGGCGGCCCGCACCTACACGAACCCGGTGTGGAACCACGATTTCCCGGATCCGTTTCTCCTGGAGTACGGGGGCCGGTTCTATGCGTACGCTACCCAGACCAACGGCTATGGCTACCAGGTGATGGAGTCGCCGGACATGGTCCGCTGGACCCATCGGGGCACGGCCTACATCCCGCCATGGTCCAGGGAGCACCTGTGGGCGCCGGAGGTGGTGCACTACCGCGGCCGGTTCTACCTGATCCACTCGGCGCGCAACCCGCAGAGCGGCCGGCACGACATCGGCATCGCTACCTCGGAGAGCCCGCTCGGCCCGTTCATGTACGGCGCCATCCTGGTGCGCGCGGACGAGAAGGTGGGCGGCTGCATCGACGCGGACATCTTCTTCGATAGGGACGGCACGCCCTATCTCACGTACTCGGAGGAGCACCCGCGGCGCATCGTAGTGCGCAGGATGGCCCCGGACCTGATGTCGGTGGATTCGGAGGTGACGGAGCTGGTCCGCCCAGACCGGCCGTGGGAGCGCGGCGTCACAGAGGCGCCCACACTCATCCTGCGGAACGGCGTCTACCATCTCTTCTTCTCCGTGGGGTGGTACCAGAGCAACAAGAAGGACGCCTGCTACGCCGTCTGTCACGCCAGCAGCCGCTCCGTGCGGGGACCATTCGTGAAGGACCCGGACCCCATCCTCGCGACCGTGCCGGAGAAGGTGTACGGCCCCGGCCACCAGTGCGTAATCCGGCTTCCGAGCGGAGAGTGGTGGATGGGCTACCACGGCTGGGACAACCAGAACGAGCCGATGTACGGCTCCAACCCCATCGGCCGCTCCCTGCGCATCGACCGGATGGAGTGGCATCGCGACTCCCCCCGCGTTCTGGGCCCCACCACCACGCCACAGCCCGCCCCCAACCTCCGCGGCCTCCGCATGAATCCCATACGGACCGAGCAAAGGAGCCACGCCCATGCCGGACGGTAGCGGAATCACGCGCCGCAGGTTCCTTGCCACATCGCTGGCAGGGCTCGCCGCAGTGGAGTGGCCCAGTGCGGAGGGAATGCCGCGCGACCACGCCGCCGTCCAGGATGCGCTGGCGCTGACGGACCCGGCCGGCGTGCGCCTGCAAGGGTACGTGGGCGAGAAGATAGACCTGGACCTCCGCAACCGCGTCATGGCGCAGGACATCCACAAGCTGGTGAAGCCCTTCTTCGACCAGACGGAGGTGGGTGACGGCGACTGGCGCAACGAGTACTGGGGCAAGTGGATCACCTCCGCGGTAGAAGCGTACGACTACGAGCCCTCCCCGGAGCGCCGAGCCGTTGTGGAGCGCGGCGTAAGCGAGCTGCTGCCCGCCCAGAATCCGGACGGCTACATCGGCACGCGCAGCAAGGCCAGCCGCCTGCACGGGTGGGACGTTTGGGGCCGCAAGTACGTGCTGCTGGGGCTCCTCGCCTGCTACGATATGACCGGCAGCCGCACCATCCTGAACGCCGCCCGGCGCCACGAGGACAGCCTGCTCGCGGAGGTCGGCCCGGAGCCGGGCAAGGCCAACATCGCGGAGGTGAGCTACCAGGACCACCAGAGCCTGCCTTCCTGTTCCGTGCTGGAGCCCACGGTGCTGCTCTACCGCCGCACCGGCGACCCGCGCTACCTGCGGTTTGCCGAGTACATTGTGGGCCAGTGGTCCAGGCCCAACCGCTTCAATCCCACCGGCATCCGGCTGGTAGAGAAGGCTACTGTGGGCGCGCCGCCTTCCAGCATAGCTAATGGCAAGGCTTACGAGATGACCTCCTGCTTCGAGGGGCTGGCGGAGCTGTACCGCGCCACCGGGAAACCGGAGTACCTGGAGGCGTGCCGGCGTTACGCGGACGGAATCGTGCGGGACGAGCTGTTCGTAGTCGGCTCCGGCTCCAGCCGGGAGGTGTGGTTCGGCGGCCGATCCAAACAGACGCAGGATAACCCGGATCCGATGGAGACCTGCGTCACGGCCACATGGATGAAGTACTGCCTGCAACTCCTCCGGCTCACCGGCGACTCCCGGTACGCGGACCAGATGGAGATCAGCCTGTACAACGCGCTGCTGGGCGCGCTTAAGCCGGACGGAAGCTGGTGGGGCTACTACACGCCCATGCAGGGAATCAAGCGGCCGAGCGGCATCCAGCACGCGGACGTGGGGCTGAGCTGCTGCGTGGCCAACGGTCCCCGCGCCCTGATGCTCACGCCGCAGTGGGCCGTTATGGCCAGTGGCCGCCGACAGGAATCCGGTCTCACGACTCACGACTCACGACTCACGACTTTCGATGGCGTCGTGGTGAACGTGTACTGTCCGGGCACGGCGACAGCGAGGATGGCGTCCGGGCGGCGCGTCCGAATCGAGCAGGAGACGGAATATCCCGTGACGGACCAGGTGCGGCTCACAGTGCGGCCGGAGCGTCCGGCCACCTTTACGCTCAGCCTGCGCATCCCGGAGTGGAGCGAGCGGAACGCGCTGGAGGTGAACGGCCGGCCGGCGGACGTGGAGCTCCGGCCGGGCTCGTACGCGGCGGTCCGTCGCCCGTGGAAGCCGGGCGACACGGTTACGCTCACGCTGGACCTGCGCGGCAGGGTGCTGGAGGACCCCGGCAAGTCCGGAGCAGTCGCCGTCCTGCGCGGGCCGATTGTGCTGGCGATGGATCGGCGGCTGGTGAAAGATGACGGAGGACGGAGGACGGAGGACAGATCCGGAATCCGACTCATCAACCCTCAACCTTCAACCTTCAACCAGATGCCGGATGGGCGGATCGAGCTGAAGCAACTGGCGGCGCCGGCAGGAATCTGGATGGCCTTTGAGGCGCCGTGCTCGACGGAGGGCGGCGGAGAGGCCCGGCTGCCGCTGTGCGACTACGCCTCGGCGGGCAACACGTGGGGTCGGGATTCGGAGTTCCGCGTGTGGCTGCCCCAGCCGCTGGAGGGGTTCGGGTCCGAGGCCGTCTCCCTCCAGGGCGCTTCCTGGATCTGGTTCGCAGGGGATCGCGGCGCCCGGTCGCAGCGTTACGCGCCTGCGGAGGACCTGCCGGCGGGGACGCGATACTTCCGGCGCGTCCTGGAGGTTCCATCCGGGATCCGGCGGGCGCGCATCACGCTCACCGCCGACGACGGCTTCGTGCTCTACGTGAACGGCGAGGAAGTAGGGCAGGCGGCGGACTGGGGGCACCTGCACACGTTCGACATCACGCGCCGCCTCCGCGCCGGACGAAACGTGATCGCGGTGGCAGCCACCAACGCGAGCGTGTCTCCAGCCGGGCTTATCGCCGGCATCGAGCTGCTGCCAGCCGGCGGCCGGCCGGTTGTGCTGCTCACGGGCGCGGACTGGAAGAGCGCTGAGAATTCCGGAGCGAACTGGCAGGCGGTGGAATTCGACGACAGCGTCTGGTCCGCCGCCCGAGTCCTCGGCCCGTTCGGCATGGCTCCCTGGGGCGACTTGTAGGGCCGGTCCCGCGTAGCCGCCCGCCTCGCCTGCAACCTCGGCGTGCCGGGCTGGGTTCTAGAGGCAGGAGGAAGTCGTGCCTGAGCCATCTGAGAGACCGGAGCCGTCGATTGGGGCGCTGATTGCGCGCGGGATCGCGATGATCGTGTGCGCGATTGTCGCGGCGAACGTGATCCTCGCGCTGCATGCGCCGGTGGGGCACTGAGGTCCCCTGGCATGGGCCGGCGATTCCGGTACTGTCTGGACCCGGTGTTCCTGGGGGCCGCCGCGCTCTACCTGCTCAACCGCTTCGCGCTGAAGCCGCTGGAGGGGCCACATGGCGGCTTCTTCCACAGCTACGGCAACGACCTGCTCTGCATCCCCTTCTGCCTTCCTCCCTGCCTCTGGGCGTACCGCCGTCTCGGCGTGCGGGACCATGACCGGATGCCGACGCGCTTTGAGCTGGCGGCGCACGTGGTGGTCTGGTCCGTCTACTTCGAGGCCGTCGCGCCGCACCTGCGGGCGTTCTCCTGGACGGTAGGAGATCCGTGGGATGCGGTGAGCTACGCGGTGGGGGCGGCGGTGGCGGGCGTGTTCTGGGGAGTGTTCCGCCCGGCGACCGCGGCGCGCCCTGTTGCGGAGGCGGCGCCGTGAAGCGGCTCGCTTTCGCGGCGTACTCGCTGGCGTGCCTGAGTGCGCTGGCGGTGCCGGTACGGGCGCTTGGCTATGTGGCATCCTTGCCTCAGCGGCACCTCATACCCCTCTGGACAGTCCTCTGGTGGCTGGCGGCCATCGCCGCGCCGCTTGGAGCCGTGTTGGGCGGCTTGTGCGCACTGCTGCGCTCGGAGAGCGGGCGACGGATTCCGCACCCGCGGGCTACGGCGGCTATCGTGGTGGGCGGATTCAGCGCGCTCATCATGCCGTACATGATTCGGTATGTGGACGAAGCGCGGGGCATCCTCTACGACAATTCCGGACGGAAGGCAGCCTGTTTCAGCAATTTGAGGCAGGTGGGTCTCGCCGTGTCGATGTACGCTCAGGACTACGACCGACAGCTTCCCTTCGCAGCGAGTTGGCACGACGCCGTCTATCCATACCTCAAGAACGAGTATGTCTTTCAATGTCCATCTGCAGAGGACCAAACGCAGTCGTCGTATGGACTCAATCGGCGCATCACCGGCCTGCACCTGCCCGACTTGAGCAATCCAGTTGAGGCCGTGATGGATTTCGACTCCATTCCGGGCAGGAACCAAGCTGGCGGAGTGGAGCTGCTGCCCGAACCGCCGCGCCACGTGGATGGGGAGAATATCGGGTTCATCGACGGTCACGTGAAGTTCACGGCTGAGGGTCGAATCCCTAGTCTGGAGTGGCGACCAACACTTCTGACTACCGGCGCACCGGAGCATGGAGATCGAAGAGGTCGAAGAGTTCGGTCTCGGTGAGGGCGGTGGAGAGATCGAGGGTGGCATCGTCCACCACCTCCTGGAAGATGCGGCGCTTCTCGCGCAGCTTGGCGTCGATACGCTCCTCGATGGTATTCGCGCAGACGTATCGATAGACGGTAACCGGGCGCTCCTGACCCAACCGGTGCGCCCGGCCCTCCGCTTGGTCCTCCACCGCGGGATTCCACCAGCGGTCCAGGTGGAAGACGTAGGACGCGGCCTGCAGGTTGAGGCCGTACCCTCCTGCCCTCAACGAGAGCAGAAGCGCCCTGTGCTCCGGATGGGAGAGAAAGAGATCCACTACCCGGGTACGCTCCCGGAGGCTCATCTTGCCGGTAAACAGGAGCGGCTTGAACTCTGCCAGGCAGGCCGCTGCCCGCTCCAGCCCGAACGTGGCGTCCACGAACTGAGAGAAGACAAGCGCCTTCTGGCCCTCCTGCTCCAGCAGCCGCAGCCTTTCGGAGATATCGGCCAGCTTCCCGGATTCGCCGGTGGCCGGATCGAAGTTGCAGAGCTGCTTGAGTCGCGCGATGAGCTCGAGCACATGGACGATGTTGACGGCGCCCTCCGCCCTGCGGAGCCGAACGATCCCCTCCTGCTCGGCCAGTTCGTACGCCGCCCTCTGCCCGGCCGGAAGCTCAATAACCACCTCGTTGATCCGCTTGCGCGGCAGTTCCGGCAGCACGTCCTCCATCCGCCGTCGGAGCTGGACGGAATGCAGACGGGCGCGAACCTGTGCCGGCTCGGAGGAAGTCGAGGGCTCCTGCCAGTCTGGCAGCAGAAAGGCGAGCAGCGAAGCCACGTCCTCCAGACTGTTCTCCAGTGGAGTACCCGTGAGCGCCCACCGGCGCGAGGCCGGGACTCGCCGGCAGGCTACGGAGACCGCCGCGTGTCGGTTCTTGATGCGCGAAGCCTCATCCAGAATCAGAACGCTCCATGGCGCACGCATGGCCGGGCTGTCCCGCACCTCCATCACGTCTGACCGGACCGTCTCATAACCGGCCAGCCGCACGTGTGCCGGCACGCGCCAGAGGTGGCCGCGCTCAGCCGGATCACCGGATACCATCGCCACCCGCAGGTCCGGCGCCCACCGCGCTAACTCTCGCCGCCACTGGGGCAGGAGCGACGCCGGACATACGATCAGAGCCGATTCCGCCTCCTGCCGGTGGAACAGGATGCGCAGCGCGGCGATGGTCTGGACGGTCTTGCCGAGACCCATCGAGTCCGCAAGGAGCAGGGCGGACCGGGTGAGAAGCGCCAGGACCCCTTCTCGCTGGTATGGCAGCAGCGGTGCGGGCCATTCCAGCACGCCATTGGGCGTTGCGAGCGAGGTGACGGGACACTGCAGCGCTGCAGCCAGCCTCCGCAGGAGGTCGGCGGCCTCCGAAAGCGGCGGCTTGTCCCCTAAGCCTTCCTCGCCCTCTCCGTTAGCGGAGTCCAAGGCGTCGCTCAGCGCATCGAAATCAAACCAGCCGATGGTGTGCCGCAGGGCGCGGCCCATGCTCCAGGTGGGCGGTTCGACGCGGCCTGCTTCTGCCAGGCGGAAGGCACCAACCGGCTCCCGCCGTGCGATGCCAACGCTAAAGGGTGTCATTGAGTCTCAGGTGTTCAGGTGTTCAGGTGTTGGGGACCAGTCACCTACGGAGTCCGTGCCTACATCGCCATAGATATGCCGCCATGCAGCATTCACGTCCATTCGCGTTCATTCGCGGCCAACGACTCCCAGCTTGTTTGTGGATAGACCAGCCTCAGAGCCTGTAGCAGTCGCTCGAACGGCTCTGTGATGAAACCGCGGCGAGCGAGCTCATGCGCGAGGATGGCGGCCTTCATGCCCGAGGAAGGCGGATCGTTCACCCAGGCCCATTCGGCCGGTATCCCCTCCCGCGGCGGGACCACCTGTACGCACGGGATAGAAGGGGCGATCTCCGTCCGGCAGTACTCCGCCGAGCCCAGAGACGGTAAGCAGACCAGGAGGTCCGGCTCGCGGCGGCAGGCATCGAACAGGGAGTGAGTGAGGAGGGTAGTCCCCATGGGACGGACCTTCTCCTCCGGCCAGAGCAGTCCGGCCGGAGCGGCCAGGGTGTTGTGAACGAATTCCTGGGGCTGCCCCTTACCGTCGATGATCAGCAGACCGCCATAGAAGGAGCGGTCCGGCGGCAGCCATCGTACGTTCAGGTATGCCGCCAGGCCGTATTCCGCCGCCCGCGGCGTCTTGCGGTAGGGGACAGGCATGGGTGAAAACCTGGGTGTTCAGGCGCTCGGACCCGAATACAGGAATACCTGAATACCTGAACACCGTCCTATTCCTTGGCGTCCTCTTCCTCCGCGATGATGTCTGCGTCTGTAATCTTGGTGGGGTCGAAGTGAACGTCTTCGACCTCTACGTCCGGGCGGTACTCCGGGTAGTAACGGTGTAGGTCCCATCGCGTGATCCATCCCCGAATCTCGGAGCGTATCGAGGTGCGGACATCGGCATGGCTCTCCGGGAGGGTGGGGACGGCGATGCCGTAAGCCTGCTCGTAGATCGCCTTGATCCGGTACTTTACCTCCTCCTCCTGCTCTCTGGTGGGCGATTCCAGCCGGTATGGGCTCTTCAGCATCTCGATACCGTAGAGCGCGCGACGGTCCCGCTCGTCCGCCGCAAAGCCGGAAGTGGCAAGCCGCTCCTCGTCGCGTGTGCCGCCGGTCACCGATTCCGCCACGAATCCGCTGGCGGTAGTGAACACCGGCAGCAGCGCGCTGCCGGTCTGCTCCGCCGCCTCACGCCACCAGCCAAGCTCGGAATAGGCCGCGAGGCGCTGGTTGAGCGAGAACTTGGCCACGCGCTCCATCTCATCGAACAAGATCACCCAGCCCTTGCAGCCCGCCGCGCGGAAGATCTGGGCCAGGAGCCGGATGCGGTCATGGGCGAGAAGCCGGCTCGGAGGTCCCGCCAGGTCGTATGCCGCAGCCTGGCTGATCTGTTTGAGCCGGTTCTTGATGATGTTGCGGATTATTCCCCGGCCTTCGAAGTCGTTCAGGATCTGGAGGCGCAGCTCCTCATCGGCGCGGAATGCTTCGTAGATGTGCAGGAGAGCTCGGAAGCGGTCGTCTATACTCGCCGTGCGCGTCCACTCCTGCAGCGCGCGGTACTCCTCGGAATCGGTGCGCAGTGTGGACGCCAGCGCCCGAAGTGCCTTGCCGGCCTGCCCCGGGGCATGCGCCGCATCGGCTAAGGCCTTGACCACAAGCTGACCGTTGCCCAGCGGCATTTCCGGACTTATCACCACATAGCTGGTAACGAATCCCTCTCGCTCCGCAAGGATCTGGAGGTAGTTCAACAGGTGCGTCTTGCCCGCCCCGAAAGTGGCAGAGATAACGATGGGATTTGCGCCTCGGCCCTCCGCCAGGTTGTCCAGCTCGTCCTCGAATCGCTCCCGCACGTCATGCTGGGTGGTGCCAAGCTGCGCCGCCGCGTCGCGGCTGGGCACACCGGACCGTAGCGATTCCACCGCGCTACGCGCCATGACCGCATCCGGGCTCATGCCGAGTCCTCCAGGAAGACCAGCGACGCCGCCCGATTGGCGAACTGCACGTCATGCACCTCCTGCCCGATGCGCGTCTGTAAGGCGTCGTAGTCGAAATAGCAGCGCTTCACGCTCGGATCGAGAGTCTTGTCGCGGTAGAAGTCGGGAGTGGTGAGGATCACCAGCTGGAACCGCTCGAACCGGTCGATCTCGTCGATGAAGCGGCGGACCATGGTAAGCATCTGCATGTAGGCCGCGTCGCTATATGTGACGTCGGGCTCGCTGGACGCATCTTCCGCCGCCAGCCGCGCCAGCTCATCCGCGCTCGCTCCGCGGGCCAGCGCCTCCCTGACAAGCTGAAGCTGCTCCGCCTGTCGCTTGCCTCGGCCCACCCTCTTATACTCGTACGGCCGGAAGTCGAACGTGACTACCAGGCCCGCGTGACCGGAGTGCGGCAACCATCGGCAGAAGGAAGCCAGCATGGATCGGGCGTTGCCGAGATTGATCCTCTCATAGATCAGGACCTTCTTGAGAGCGGATGCCGCTCCGGGCATGGTCCGGCCGTGGAACCAGCCCAACAGCACCTCTTCCGTGGTCGGCGTTACGGCATCCGGAATGAGCTGCGCGCGTCCGAGCGCCGTGATGGCGGTACGGAACTCGATGGAGAGGCGCGGATCCCGGAGCTGCGGGGTGGCGAGCTGCTGCTGATACTGGTTAAGGAGGTCCTGCGGCTCACGTCCATTGTCGCGCGCGATGCGGTCCAGATCATTCAGAGCACGCCCCTCCGCCAGGTGAATGCCCTGAGATTGCAGGTAATGACGCGCCTGCACTCCCGCCCACGCGCGCCAGTCAACGTCCCGCGTGACCGCGAAGTAAAAGCGGTCGATGCGGTGGTAGTCCGGCCGTTTGCCCTCCGGTGTTCGCTGTGCCGGGTCCAGGTGCGCGTGGTAGTAGCCGCCGTTCCGGGCCATCTGGGCGACCGTCTCGGCCGCCCGCTCCGGAAGGTCTCCCTCACCGGTGATTACCTTGACGGCGGAGCCTCCGGAGCGCACGTAGTCGGCGAGGTACTCGCAGTCCAGCACCTCTGTCCAGGCACCCAGCGGAACGCGCGGCACGATATCACCCATGCGCCTTGTTACCCCTTCTATTTGAACCAGATGGCGTAGTAGCGGATGGGCCGGCCGTCTTCGGAGCTGACCTGGAATACGTCCCGCTCCTTGGCGTTGCCGGACGGGTACTCTATCTCAAACGTGCGGCCGCCGCGCGTTGCCCGCAGGCCTGAGCGGTGCAGGGCATATATCTGCTGGGCGAATGCCATCGGAGGGTTCTCCCGCTTGTATCCCGGAGAGAGGCAGAACAGATCGTAGATGTCGCGGAATTTGGCGAACGGCCGCTCCTTGCCGCCCAGGTACTGGCAGGCGCCCAAGAGGCTCTCCAGGAATTCCTGTGAGTTGGCGGCGGCGGTGCGGTTCCGCAGCCGCTTGAGTTCCTCGGCGGCTACGCTGGGCCGGATGAAGGGCCAGGAGAGCTTTCCCAGCAGAAGCACGCCTCGGGCGGGCTGCGCGCGAACCGTAACCGGCGAGGAGATGAGGGTGTCGTCTTCCGCGACCGTCCGGAGGCCGAACCGCTCGGAGGCGGTCTGCTGGAGCTCCTGCCGCCAGGCGTCGCCTTCCAGGTAGGTGCGAGAGTCAAACTCCCAGGCTTGCCGGGCGTCTCTCGTGGTTTGCGGCAGAGCGCCGCCTAGCTCCTCCGCTTGCGCCGCGGCCTTCTGCATGTTACCGAGGTGGCCGTGGTGGCAGGCTTTCTTCCAGGCTTTGAGCGCGCTGACGTACTTCCCGGCCGCCTTGACCAGCCCGTCCACACGCTCCTCCTGCTCCTGCAGCGCCTCCTCCAAGCTCAACATAGCACCTCCTGGTACTTTGCCCCATTCTACCCGCTTAGTGCGTGCCCTTCCCAGGAACCTCGCGCTCTCAGTGCCAACCTGTCGGCCAACGGTATAATGATGAGCATGAAAACGCTGGCCGATTCTCTGATTGGTGGATTGACTGAGTCCAAGGAACTCGAACGTGTCTTGCGGGAGCGTGTTGGAGCGTCCATCCAAGTTGCAGATTGGGTGGTCGGCGAAGGTACCGATGCGGGGGGCGACAGGGCCATCTGGGTTTACGGCCTGCTGAGTGACCCCGACACTTCCTTCGAGATCACGGCCAATGTTCGCAAGGAAGTACGGGCTGTTATCCAAGACGCTTTGGGCAGCGATGCCCCCTGGGTCTACGTGCGCTTCACCGATGCCGCTGAAGTTCACGGTTAATGGCTCTCCATCACGACCTTCTTGCTCAAGCTCGCCTTCTTGCCACTCATGAACCCCGAAAGCCCAAGCAGGCGAGTTTGCGCCGGGCCATTTCTACAGCGTACTATGCTCTATTTCACCTACTGACATCCGAAGCCGCAGGTAGTTGGTTGACAGGAGCCGGACGTGACGCATTGCGAGCTTCCCTCAGGCGTGCATTTGACCATTCTACGATGAGGCGAGCATGCCAGGAGATTGTGAAGCCCAACGAAGGCAAACTGCATTCCGCATTGTGCGGAGTGCCGTGCCCGCCTCGACTGAAGGACGTGGCGGCCGCGTTTGTGGAGCTTCAGCAAGCCCGACACGAGGCAGACTACGACGTTACCCACCGCTACACGCGTCGAGAGGCACTGGAAATGGTAATGCTCGCCGAAGGCGCCTTCGACGATTGGCGGGCCGCGCGCAATAGCATTCCGGCAGAGGCCTTCCTGGCCGCCCTTATCGCCGAGAGAGGCATGGGGCGCTAGCGTCTTCGAAGTGAGTTGTAGGGGCAGCCCTGCGTAGCCGGCCGCGTCGCCTGCAACCTCGGCGTGCCGGGCTGAGTTCTAGAGGCAGGAGGAAGTCGTGCCTGAGCCGCCTGAGAGACCGGAGCCGTCGATTGGGGCGCTGATTGCGCGCGGGATCGCGATGATCGTGTGCGCGATTGTCGCGGCGAACTTGATCCTCGCGCTGCATGCGCCGGTGGGGCACTGAGGCCGAAGCGGATGGCCGCGCGATTCCGCTACTGCCCGGACCCGATATTCCTGGCGGCCGCCGCGCCCTCCCTCAGGCAATAGCTTCGGCTTCCTGGACGGACACGCGAGGTCTGTGACTCAGGACAAGGTCCCCACTCTGCAATGGCGGCCAGGCGTTAACCAGAGTCACCCCCGTTGACGACCACTGCTTTCGCTTCGCAGGAGCCAAGCCTCCGCGAAGAGAACAGGGCTTCACCAAGTCAGCCGGAGCAACAAGAATGCCCTGGATTCCGTCTCCTTCCCTCTGCTGCGCTGTGGCTATCGTGGCGGCCGGATGCCTGATGGCTGTGGCCACCGGGCAGACGCGGGAGTGGCCCAGCGTGGAGATGCTGCCGGCCAACCCGGAACTGCCGGACCCGCTGATGATGTTCGACGGCACGCGCGTTACCACCAGGCGGCAGTGGAGAATGGAGCGGCGGCCGGAGCTCAAGCGGCTCTTTGAACACTATATGTACGGTACGGCGCCTCCTCCTCCCCGCAACCTCAAAGCCACCCTGGAGCGCGAGGACCCGCGGTTCTTTGGCGGCAAGGCTACCGAGCGGCAGGTGACGCTGCGGTTCGGCCCGAAGGACACGCCTCCCATTCACCTGCTCCTGCTCATCCCCAACCGGCGAAGCAGCCCCGCGCCGGCCTTCGCGGGCCTCGCCTTCTGCCGCAACTACGCCGTGGTGGACGATCCCACGCTCCCCAGGCCGGCCGGCGCGAAGGACCCGCGCGGCTCTCAGAGGGACACCTGGAATGTGGAGCAGTCCATCGACCGGGGCTACGCCGTGGCCACCTTCTTCAACGGGGACGTGGAGCCGGACGACCCGAACGCCACCACCGGCGTGCGGGCAAGCTACCGCCCGGTGGGACGCTGGGACTGGGGCACCATCGCCGCCTGGGCATGGGGCATCCAGCGCGTGGTGGACTACCTCCGGACCGTGCCGGATATCGACCGCCGCCGCATCGCCGCGGTGGGCCACTCACGCAACGGCAAGGCAGCCCTGCTCGCCGCCGCTTTCGACGAACGCATCGCCCTCGCCATCCCGCTCCAGGCCGGCTGCGGGGGTACGGCCCCCAGCCGCGGGACGGTCGGGGAGTCTGTACAGGCGATTAACGACCGCTTTCCGCACTGGTTCAACGCACGGTTCAAGCGGTTCAACAACCGGCCGGAGCGGCTGCCCTTCGACCAGAATGGCCTGTTAGCCCTCGTGGCCCCGCGGCCGGTGCTCTTCTCCAACGCGACGGAGGACACCTGGGCCAATCCGGCCGGCCAGTTCGAGGTGCTGCGCGGCGCCGACCCGGTTTACCGCTTCCTTGGGGTGGATGGGCTGGGAGCCCAGCAGATGCCGCCCACCGGCGAGCTCCTCAACAGCCGGCTCGGCTACTTCGTCCGCCCCGGCCAGCACTCGATGACACGCGTGGACTGGAACGCGTTCCTGGATTATGCCGACCAGTGGCTGAAGGCACCGGAGTAGAGGAGTGTTGGAGTGATGGAGTAGTGACTCCGGATTCCGCTTCACAGCACTCCATCACTCCAGTACTCCAGCACTCCCCCGTCATCATCGGATGTGCGCCAAGCACGGGGAGCACGCTGCTCCGGATGCTGCTGGGGCGGCATCCCGCGATTGTCTCCGGCGGAGAGCTGGCCGTCTTTGACAAGCCGGAGCTGCTGCGGGCTTCGGATAAGGAGTACCGGGCACGCATCGGGAAGTGGCTTGCGGAGGGGCTGCCGGTCCCGTTCGTGGGCGGCTCGCGGCAGATATTCCGGGACCTGGAAGAGTATCCGTGGACGCGAGACGAGGTCGAGGAGCTGGCCTGCTCCGTCTCCACCGTGCGGGAGCTGCTGGACGCGCTCTACGCCCGAAGTTTGAAGGCCAAAGGGGCGGTGAGGTGGCTGGAGAAGACGCCCTCCAACATCTACTGCTTCGACGCCATCAGGCGGCTCTACCCCGAGGCAAAGCTCATCCACATCGTACGGGATGGCCGGGACGCGGTGGTCTCCTACAACCGGCGCGAGCCTAGCGCATTCCGGGCCGTAGCCCGCTGGTACTGTGCTACGGTAGCCGGGATACAGTGGCGCGGGCATCCGGACTACCTGGAGGTGCGGTACGAGGAGCTGGTCACACAGCCGGTGCGGGTGCTGCGCATGATCTGCGGGTTTCTGGAGGAGCCCTACGCAGAGGAGATGCTGCGGCCCGGCGCACCATACTTGCGTGGGCCGGGCGGCTGGCGGCTGGATCCGGCAGCCGCGATCCAGCGCACCAGCGTCGGGCAGTATCGAGAGGAGTTGACGGAGTCGCAGCGGCGCCTCTTCAGCGCTGTCGGTCTCTCGGAGGCGGGCCGCACCCCGTTCGCACCCCGCGGCGGGGCAGCGCCGGAGTCACCGCTCGCGCTACAGGAGCATCTCGGCTATCCCACTGACGGTCTGGAAAACGCCGCTCCGCTTACGCGCGGAGAGGCGCTAGCCCACTGGCAGGGCTACCTCCGGCACCGGCGCGCCACGTTGAAGAGGTTCGGCATTTTGCACCGGAGCTTCGTCCGCCTCAGGACATGATCCCTATCGGCCGCCCGACGTCATGCCGTTGCCGCCCGAGGTCATGCCTGTTCCGCCGGACATCATCCCGCTGCCACCAGGCGTCATTCCACCGGAGGACATGGATCCCTGCATAGAGGCGGGACCGCCCTCCATGCCCATTGGAGGGCCGTTAGGCGGCGCCGGCCTCTGGAACGTGGTCGTCTTGTCCTCTACGCGATTACCAGATGAACCCATAAAGAGCTTATATCCTATTGCGACGATGATCAGCGCGATAACTACGACGATGCCGATGGCCGCCGGAGTGCCGATGCCGCTCTTGCCCTGGCCCATTTTCTGTTCCTTTCCACTAGCGATGCCGTTCGGCGCAGTGCGCCGGCCGGTGTGAGATACCCCTTACTGGTCCAATGGATTTGCGCCGTGGACTTCCACGCTGGCGCCCTGGAGGCCGGGCTCGTCCTTGTGGGAGGCTACGTACTGCTTGAGCTTGCCAATGAGGCGGTCTGCGCGGGTCGGGTCCAGGCGGATGGCGGTGTTGTACTCTTCCGCCGCCGCCTTAGGCTGCCTATCGTAGAGGAGCGCCTCGCCGAGCGCCTCGTGCGCGTCCGGACTATGGGCGGCGCCCAGAACCGCCCTCCTGGCCAGGGGAACAGCCAGGTCCCCATGCCCGCCCGTCACCAGATCGTGCGCGGCGGCAGTGAGGACCGGCGCGGCGTCCAGCGGCTTGTGCATGGCCATGGAGTAGTGGTGAACGCAGCCATCCGCGTCGCCGTGATGCCCGAGCCAACGCGCCAACCGCAGCTTGGGCGCCGGGTCGTCCGGGGCCACGGTCACCGCCTGCAGCAGGCGGCTCTTCTCCGACATGGTGTTCTGCCGCTGCAGATATCGGCTTTGCCACAGGCCCGCCTCCAGCGGCTGCCGCAGCGCGCGAAAGAGCTGTGAGAGCGCCAGAGCCGGAGCGGGATCTTCGGGCGCCATTTCGGCCGCCTGCAGGAAGGGCTGAACGGCTGCTCCGGGCTGGTCGTTGTACATGCGCGCCCGGCCCAGGGTTTGGAAGGCAGCCGGATCCTTGCTGCCAAGCGCGATGGCCCGCTCGGCCTCCTGCGCGGCGCGGTCCCGGTCCTGGGGAGCGCGGGCCGTTTCCAGCAGCCAGGCGGCATACTCCTGATGCGCCACCGCGTTCCGGGGATCCAGGCGCAACGCTTCCCGGTACGCGGTGCCGACCTGATCCACCGGCTTCCTGGTGCGCGCGGAGATCGAGGCGTAGATGAGCTGGGCCTCTTTGCTGCCCGGCTCCAGCGCCACCGCCCGTGAGGCGGCCTGCCAGGCGCGGTCCATCTGGTTCAGACTTTGTGCCGCCCCTGCCAGGTAGAGATACGCCCTCGCGTTGCGAGGGTCCAGCGAGACCGTCTGGTCGAACTCTTCGCCGGCGCGCTTCATGGATTGCTGGGTGAAGTAGAACTTGCCCAGAATGAAGTGCGCCGCGGCCAGATTTGGATGCGTGCCGGCGAACTCGCTCAGCTCGCCGAACGCAGCGGTGGTCTGACCGCTGCCGAGGAGCGCCTGCGCCCATTCGTCCCGCAGCCGTGCAGAGTCAGGGTCCAGTCCCACCGCCTGACGCAGGTATCCGTCCGCCTCCGCGAACCGACGCTGCTGGTTGAGGCGCAGCCCGATGTAGTAGAGCGGAAGCGGGTCGTTCATACGAGGCTTGAGCCCGCGCTGGAGAGCGGCCAGATCCATGCGGGAGAGCCGCCACTCCTCGTAGACGGGGCTGTTCAGGACCCAGGAAGCGGATGCCGCCAGAAGCGCGAGGGCGCAGAGTGCCGTTGCCGCGCGAGGAGAAAGCCGCCCGCGGTCTACCTTCCGGACAACGGACGCGTTAAGAGGAGAGGCAGCCGGAGCTGCCTCTCGCGAGTGGAATGCCATAACGGATTTGGTAAATGGGTGAATGAGTAAATGGCTGTACCTTCCGGCATCCGGCGTACACCGATATACTCATTTACCCATTTACTCTCCTAATCGTGGCTGGTAATGATGTCCTGGGGCGTCCCCTGCTTGGCATTCATAAAGTTCGGGTCTAGGCTCTTGACGTGTCCGTCGAAGAAGCAAACGTTGGTTTTGCCGTGATGCCGACCGACCGGGCGCCGGGCCTCCGGGCGCGATTTGTCGTCCCAGAAGCAGTTCTTATCGTAGGGGGAGCCGAAGCACCAGTCCACGCTGAACCCCTCCTTCCAGACGCTGGGCTTGAACTGCCAGGGGCCGTTGCCCTTCCCATCGTGGAAGTGGGGATCCGCCTTGCCGTTGTAGGTGTACGCCGACCCGCCCATGCTGCTGGCATCCGCGTAGGCGGCCATGTTCGCGACCGCGCGGATGCTGGCCTGCTTCACGCCCTCGTTGCAGCCGGCGGTACCGTTCCAGCCGGGGCACATGTTGATGTTCTGGCCGTAGCTGGTGGGGCCGAAGGTGGCGTTGGTGGGCTGATCCGGACAGGAGAGCACATTCATATTGCCGTATCCGGCGGGGTTGTACCACGGCTCGCCTACGTAGGTGCCGAAGAAGTTGCCGTTGCCGGAGGTCTCCCCGTTGCTGCCCGTGGCGGCGCCCAGCTTCTGGATGTAGGGCTGCAGGCAGACGCGCCACATGGTGGTGGAAGAGCGGGAGTGATCATTGGCGTCCCATCCCCAGCCGCAGGGATAGGTCTCATCGAAGTCCTGGAGGTACATATTGGTCGCCAGGCCTATCTGCTTGAGGTTGGATGTACAGGATGCGGCGCGGGCGGCCTCGCGAGCCTGCGCGAATACGGGGAACAGAATTGCCGCGAGGATAGCGATAATGGCGATTACTACGAGCAGCTCGATCAGGGTAAAGCCTCGCCCTGAAGTGCGACGTTGCGGTCTCAACATCTGGTTCTCCTCCCTGAAAGAAACAGCGAGACACTGTCCGGGGCTGTGACACTGGACTGCCGGCACGTTTCGGCTCCTGCCGGAAGCCGTTCATTGCCGGGCCTACAACTCAGGATAGTAGCAACTCCCACCCCCTTTGTCAAGAAGAATCTTAAACCACTTTAATTGCAGGTTCGCGATCCGCACCCGGTTTCTCCTGCCGTTTTGATTATGTTTCCAGATTGAATCCGAGCTATGAAGGGGAGTCGGGTAGCGGGCCGAGGGGAGGGATATCAGCGAAGGGCGGGAATAGGTCCGGGCGGGCGCGGCCGCCGCGATGGTAGGTGATGATCCGGTTGACCTCCCCGGTTTCCTTGTCGTAGGCGAGCCAGACGCCTTCCTTGGTGCCGTCCGCTGAGTTGCCACGAATCGGGTTGTAGTAGCCCTCCCACTGCTTGTTGCCGTTCTCGTACCAGCAGGTGTAGAGGCCGGTATATTTGCCATCTACGAAGGTAGCCTTGCTCTTCTTGTTGCCGTTGGGCCAGTACTGGATCCAGCGTCCCTCCTTCTTGCCGGCGTGGTAGACGCCTTCGCTCATCTTGTTGCCGTTGGCGTAGTAGGAGACCCACGGCCCGTGCTTCTCCCCGTTCACGTACTCCCCGTCACGCATGTGCATCCCTGTCAGCCAGTCCCATTAGCGCTGAAGCCTTCTTCGGATCGAAGCGATCTCCTGGTCTAGCCGCTCGACGGGCTGATTCAGCTCAAACTTGAGTCCGGGCCGTGAGGAGGAGATTGCCTGCGCCGCCGCGTCGCAGACGCGAACATGGACCGTCCGTTCTCCACCGTTCTGTGTGAGCCGGTGATAGTCGCCCGGTATATCGCGCTTGTCTACAAGGAGGGGAGCGAGGATGCTTTCGCCCCATCGGGCGTTTGCCGCTTCCAGGGCGGAGCAGACGGTCCGGATTCTGCTGGGATTGCTCTGATTTATGTAGCTCACGAAGATCGGTCTCGCGTCTGCGCGCCAGTAGCTCGCCAGAGCGGTCAGAATAGTGTAAGCATCATAGTACTCAGCGCCCGTTGACGGCTTGTTCGACTCGAGTACCGTTTCGATGCACGGAGCGAGCGCGGACCGGAAGGATGGCCCCACGCCACGTAAAGCCGCCGCCATGATTTCGGGATCGCTGGTGCGCCGGACTATGCACCGCATCTCCGACTGGATGCGGGGGTCGGGACACCAGGAGACGGCTTTGATGAAATTGTCCGTCCGGACCCCGCTCGCCAGTTCAGGATTTTCCCACACCGTCATCTGTCCATTTCTTACCAGGACTCCTCCGGCGGGACCAGTGCCGTCGGGGCGCAGGGAATGGAGTCTTGTGGCAATGAAGGCAGCAGTCTCTTTCGGGAAGTAGTACAAGAGGCGCAGTGCCGCCTCGCACTGCAGCCGGCTGCCAATATCCCAGGCATCCAACGAGTAGCCGCTATACACGCCCCGGCAGGAGTAGTCGGTCAGGAGCGAGCGCAAGACGAGGGCAGTGGGTGTGCTGCTCGTCCAAGTCTCCGTCACCATCCGGGCCAAGCTCGGATCCGCTACCGGGCTGTTGATGACGATGATTGCCGTGGGCTGGTAGCGGACGGCAAGGTACCGGCGTCCCACGATCTGCCCGATCGCGTTGAAGCAGACATCGCCGACTTTCACCTGGTAGGAGGTTAGCGGGTGCTTAAACAGATCCGACTCGTAGTCGCGTCCCCTCGAACGTAGTCTCTGCTCCAACGGATTCGCCTCGTTGAAGTCCAGCTCGTCGGCAAGGCCCATACCCCCGATACCGAACTCGTGCTTGATCGTAAGCTTGGTCGGCGTTGGGTCATCAAGGTGTTTCAGGAGGAGCGGCAAGGCGCGCGGTCCGATCTTCACAAGCTTTACCAGCGCGCTGGACTGCTTCAGATTGTGTGCAGTGAGCAGCATCGCGTCGATGTGGTCGGAGTTTGGCACCGGGGCAAAACTGAACCCGGTCATCGTGGGCGAAAGGCCGTAGTCCGGGTTCGCAATGTCCGCTAGCCGGGCGATCAGAGCCTCAACGTAGCGCTCTTCATCTTGGGTGAGCGGATGCTCGGGGGGAGCCGGTATACGCAGCAGAGGCTGCAACCGAACCCTCGGCCGGATTCCTTCTGTGCACCCCGTTTCAAGCCCGCCCGTGCTTTGCAGAGGTGGATACAGCCTATCCGGGCGCGCAATGGCCGCGGTCGGTATGCACAACGCCAGAAGGAGGCAGAAAAGCGGCTTTGCCTTCATGTGGACATTCCCGGGCAGGACCTTGCCGTTAGACGGCGGCAGATTCAGATGCTTTACGCATTACACATGCTCGTGGGGGCGGAGTAAGGCGAAGCTGTTATCCGAGCCGGCATTCAGCGCCGGCTGGAGCAGGGAATCGCGATCGTGGAGCGCCGAAGCGGCGCGCAGAAGGATCTCCCGGTGACGGTCCTGCTCCGCTCGGGCCTGCAAGATGGATAGGCAGTTCTGGGCCGCCAGCCGCACCTCCCGGCTATCGCGGGCGATGCCACTGCCCTCGGCCAGAACCCGGACCGCGGCCACGGCGCGGCCATCGCCGACCCGCTTCAGAGCCGTGAGCGCCGCCAGCACCACGGCCAGCTTCCTGGCTCTGGTCATGGCCGCCAGGCAGTCCCGGTCGCTTTCCGTGAGGAGATGAGCGTCGGCCTCCTGGAGCTGAGGTAGCAGACGTAAGAGCGGCTCCTCGACAATGGCGCGGACATCTCTCAGGCTCCAGCATTGGAGCAGGGGACCGACCGCGCGCTTATCGGCTACCGTGGCGAGGAGGCGTGCGGCCGGGTTGTGGAGCGTCGCGAACCACAAAACCATACTGGGAAGTATGAAGAAGCTTGTCCAGATCCAGTAGATCTCGTATTTTCTGTACGTGGAGTACCAAAAGGTCATCACGATGAGCTTGGCACCGATACCTAACAGAATGAGTGCAAGCAGGGACCAGTAGATGTGGCAGGCGCGCCGACGCTTCCTGGCCGCCATCCGCAGCAGGTCCATCAGCTCTGCGATGGCTTCCGGGCCCATGCCGCGGAGCTCCTGCTCGGATTCCTCCTGCCTCCCTCCAGCCGTACTCTCGGCCCGCTTGAGAAGCCGGACAATCTCGTTTCGCAAACTCGCAGTGCCTGACTTCATGTAGGCTAACTCGCTCGATCCGCGCGCAGAATCCTTCTGCGCCGGCAGTGTGGTATTACTGGAAGAGGTGAATGTGGCAGCTAGAGTCTGAGGCGCCGAAGACCCCTCGCCGGGCTGAAACCCCGGCGCTATTGAAAGAGAACCCGGCTGAAGCCGGCTCCGCAGCCCGCCAGGGGTTTCCCTTCAATAGCACCGGGGTTTAGCCCGGTGCGCCGCAGGAACGCAAATGCCACTCCGCCCTGGCACTTAAGGCGCTACACTGAACTTGAGGCCGGTGGCGGGGGTGCCGTCGGGATTCGCGAAGCGCGCTACGGCCCCCCAGCCCTGGTTGTTCTGCGTCACCTTCAGCAGCAGCCGGTTCCAGCCGGCGTTGGCATGGACCTTCACCTTCTCCTGGCCGGGCGCAACAGCCCGGGCCGTGTTGTCCGCCGCCACCACCTCGCCGTTCCACCACGCCTTCACGCCATCGTCGCTGCCCAGCTCCAGCGTGAGGTCCCGCGCCGTCTCCGACCACACGTTGGTGCGCAGGTAGGCCACGCGCTGCTCTCCGCCCAGCGCCGCCAGCAGGTCCAGCAGCCACGGCTGGTCCGGCGAGCCGCCGACGGGAAGCAGCTTCCAGGGAACCTCCTTCTCATGCTCCGGCTGCTCCGGCGGGAAGGAGATGTCGAACAGCTTGCGGTAGTCCGCCCCTTGCTGCTGGTAGGCCGGCGAGTACTCCCACGCCATCACGTAATCGCCGAACTTCGGCAGCACGGCGAGCAGCGCCCCGGCCTTCTTGCGGGCGTCATCGGTGGTGCCGTTGGCGGCAATGGGTTCCAGCGCGGCCCGCGACTTCTCCGGCCAGGCGCCCAGCGTGGACTGCGCGATCTCCACCACTGCCGCCTCCGCCTCCGGGCGTACCTCGTTATCGGCCAGGAAGCCGGAGGCTGCCTGAAGCGCCCCCAGCGAATGGACCTTCTCCAGACCGGAAAGGATGAGCCGCCGCTCCTCCGGCAGCTTCGCCAGGGAGCCTGCGGACTGGTAGAGCGCCAGGGCCTGGTCCGCCGGCCGCTGCTCATTGAGGCCGATCATCCGGATGTAGCCGCGCAGCGCGATGGTCCGCTCTTTGGCGTCCTGCGAGGAGCGCACGATACGGAGCAGGTCGTCCATGGGAGCGTCGGACTGCCACTCGGCTAATAGCCGGAGCGACGCGGCCTTCACCTCCGGGTGCAGGTCCGCCAGGCCCTGGCGCAGCGCCTCCAGGGCGTTCGGGCCGCCCACCTGCGCGAGCACAGCCAGTAGGTCGACTCGGTCGGCCGGATCCTTGGCGGCGCTCTCTTTCTGCAGCAGCGCGCCGGTCCGCTGCGACTCGTCGGCGCCCCGCCGCGCGACCTCGGCGGCAGTTTCGATGGCCTCGTCCCGCTCCCCGGCGGGCCGTGAAAGCAGCAGGTCCAGGATGGCCGGCAGGTCGCCCGGCGAGGCGGTGTCCCGCAGGACCTGGAGCGCCGCCGCGCTTACCTCCGGCTGGGTGCTCCCCGCCTCCTTCAGGAGCGTCGGTACCGCGCCGGGCGCGCCGCGGTCACCCAGCGCCTGAATGGCGGCTACCTGAGCTGGCGGTTGCTGCGATTCCAACGCTGCCAAGAGCTTTGCGTCTACTCCTCGTCCCCTCAGCTCCGCCAAGCTCGCGCGCGCGGCGGCCTTCTCCTCCAGCGATCCCGCAGCGGCCGCGTTCAGCAGGGCCGGCACATCCTCCGCGCCCCCAACTGAACCTAACGCCCGGTAGGCGGCCAGGCGCACTGCGCTTAGCTTGCTCCCAGCGGCTGCGAGCGCGGCCGGCTCAGCGCGCGGGTCGCCGCGGTCCGCAAGTGCCGTGAGCAGGAGCGCCGTCCCCCGCTCGGAGAGCTTTGGCAAGACGTACGCGGCGCCCGCCATGATCTGCTGAATCGGCAGTTCGTAGAGGAGCGCGGCTGCCGCCTTCTGGCGAGGAGTGCCGTCCTCGCCGAGCGCCGCAAATAGGGGACCCATGCCCTGATCTCCCTGCGCCAGTACCAGCCCCCGCAGCGCGGCGGCCCGCAATACAGGCGGCGCACTGTCGGCGCTCAGGAGCGTGTAGATAGCTACGGCACGAGCGGAATCTCCGGCGGCCTGCCGGCGCGCCGCCCAGGCGGCCAGCGCATGGCCCAGCATCAATCGCCGCTCCCCGCTCGCGGCCGTGTAAGCCTGCTTCAGCGGGGTGACCGTTGCCGGGGCAGCCAGCCTGGCCAGCCCTGCCGCCGCATCCTGCGCCTCGTTCGTGTCACTCGAATTCAGGGCTGCCGTCAGCGAGGGAATCACCCTCGCGTCTCCTCGGTCCGCCAGGGTGTCCGCTATCTCCACGCGGGAAAGTCCGGTGGCGTGCGGTAGTGCCGCAAGGAGCGCCTCGTTCACCGTGTTGCCTGGAATCCGAGCCAGGACCATGAGGGCACAGTGGGAGAGCTGCGCCTCGCCGAGCAGACCGGCCAAGACGGGAATCTGCTCGTCCGACGCGATGTAAACGAGCTCCCTGCAAACGAACTGTTTGGCGTCGAACGGCGCATCGGACTTCAGCACCTCCGCCAGCGCGCGCGCCACTTCCGGGCGCTTCGTTGGGTCCAGCCGAGCCTCCGCCACCCATTTGGCCGCGGCATCGAGCGCGCTCGCATCACCCCCGAAGCGATATGCTTCCACCCGCTGCACCAGGTCAACCGGCCTATCCTGGGCGGCGGGAATCGCGCAGCAGAAAGCAAGGAGGACCACGGACAGGACGACGGAGGACGGGAGACGGAAGACGGACGGAGTTTTCATGACACACCCCACGGCGCGCGGAGGCGGCGGGCGAAGAGACGGTCGGCGTCAGGGTCGTCCACGAACCGCTCGTGCTCCGGGTCCCACTTCACGGGCCGGCCCAGCTCATAGGCGATGTTGCCCAGGTGGCACACGGTGATGGAGCGCGTCCCCACCCCGATGGGAGCGCTCACCGCGCCGCGGGTCTTGACCGCATTGATAAAGTCTGTGTGGTGGTTGTCCGCCGCGTGCAGGTGGATCTCGTCCGGCCGGATCTTCTGGTGTTTGAGGCTCTCCGGCCAGGTCTGCAGGTCGTACCGCCAGACGGCGACTTTCCCCTTCGTGCCGATGAACATTACGCCGTTGTCCTGACCGGATTCGCGCGCCAGCCGCTCCGGGTCCCGCATCACCAGCGCGCCGCTGGCGTAGCGGTAGGTGAGCACGGGCACGTCCTTGCCGTTGGGCGGGGCTATCTCCACGGGGCCGCTGTTGTCCATGCCGAGGCCCCACTGCGCGATGTCGAAGTGGTGCGCGCCCCAGTTGGTCATCTCCCCGCCGGAGAAGTCCCGGTAGGCCATCCAGCCGCCCACCATATCCGCGTTGTAGGGCCGCCACGGTGGAGGTCCCAGCCACATGTCGTAGTCGAGCCAGTCCGGCACGGGCTGCGCCGGCAGCCGGCAGTCCCTGTAGGCCACCGGTCCGCCTACGCCCACCAGCACCTCCTTCACGTCCCCGATGTAGCCGTTGCGGACCAGCTCGCAGGCGAACCGGAAGGCGTAGCTGGAGCGCTGCTGAGTGCCCATCTCGAAGACGATGCCGTACCGGCGCACTACGTCGCGCACGGCCAGGGCCTCCTGGATGGTGACGGAGAGGGGCTTCTCCGAATAGACGTCCTTGCCCGCGCGGGCGGCGGCCATAGTGATGTGCGGGTGCCAGCGCTCGCCCGTGGCGATGAGCACGGCATCCACGTCCGGCCGGGCCAGTACCTCCCGGAAGTCCCGATAGAGCGCGCAGCCGTTACTGCCGTACCGCTGGTTCACCAGGTTGCGGGCGTTCCCAGCGCGCTTCGCGTTCACGTCACAGACGGCCACCACCTGCACGTCGTCCCGCCCGGTCATGCCGCCGGCCTGCGTCCAGATGCCGCCCACCACGTGCTGCGTTCCCTGGCCTCCCACGCCGATGTGCGCCAGGACCACGCGGTTGCTGGGCGCGACCTTGCCGCCGCGGCCGAGCGCGCTGGCCGGAACCACATACGGAAACGCGACGGCGGCTGCGGCGGCGCCTTTGAGGAATGCGCGGCGGGAGATGGTTGGAGAATTCATGCGGGTCTCCTCAAACTTGAGGCTGGATATGCAGGAAGATTCGTGATGCGATGCTCTGTTGCCTCCCTGGCGGTAGGGTTATGATCCGGCGTGCCGAAGGAGGTAAGGAGGCCGGCGAAGGCCACAGACTGGACGAGAGGAGTCACTGTCATGGCAAAGATCCCGATCGGGCTGCAGCTCTACTCCGTGCGCGGAGAGTGCGAAAAGGACCTCGCGAACGCGATCAAGCAGACGGCAGCCATCGGCTACGTGGGCGCGGAGCCGTGGGGCTACGGCGGCGATGCCCTGGAGTGGATGGGCCACAAAGCGCGGGACATCCGCAGGATGTATGACGACAACGGTTTGAAGTGCTGCGGCTTCCATCTGCAGAGCAGGGCGCTCCAGGGCGACAACCTCCAGCGTACCGTGGAGATGAACCAGATCCTGGGCAACCGGTTCCTCATTATCGCCATGGACAAGAACCGGATGAGCAGCCGGGAGGGCATCCAGGAGCTGGTGGGGATCCTGGAGAGCGCGGCGGACCAAGTGAAGCCGCACGGGATGTTCACCGGCTACCATGCCCACGGGTTCGACTTTGCGGAAGTAGATGGCCGGCAGGCCTGGGACATCCTCTTCACCAGTCTGCGGCCGGACATCATCATGCAGATGGACATCGGCAACTGCGTGAGCGGAGGCGGCGACCCCATTGCGATGCTGCGAAAGTTCCCGGGGCGGGCGCGATCCGTGCATCTGAAGGACTTCGGCGGACCTCCCGGATGCGTCATCGGCGAGGGCCAGGCGGACTGGCCCACCATCTTCGACCTCTGCGAGCGCACCCAGAACACGGAATGGTACGTGGTGGAGGAGGGCGAGGAGAATGGCCTCGGCTTCGATACCTCCCGCCGGAGTCTGGAAGCGCTGCGGAGAATGGGCAAGTAGTACGGAGGACGCGGCGACGCGGCGACGCGTCGCCGCGTCAGTCGGGCTACTGTATCAGCCCCAACGCTTCCACGGGGACGGGGTCTATGACCGGCTTGCCGTCCTGGAAGCGGCGGCCAAAGCCGAAGCCGTCGTCCCAGCCCCACACGGCCCAGCCTACGCCGCTCTCCTTCAGGACGCTCGCGAAGTCATGGAACCAGCGGCGGCGAGAATTCGGTGGGGCGTTCTTGGGATAGACGCCGAACTCGCCACGGTAGAGCGGCACGTGGTGCTCCCGGCCCCAGTCCAGCGCCAGCGCCAGCCGCGACTTCAGCTTGTCCCGGTCCCAGTGCTGCCGGCCGTAGTCCTCCACCCATCGCCGCGCTTCCGGGTCCGTGATGCCGGCCAGCGCCGGCGCCACCGCTTCCGGGCTGGAGGGATACGGGATGTCGCGCAGCAGCGGGGGAACGCGACCGGCCCACGTGGCGCCCTGGTGCGTGAACGTGAACGGGTCGTAGAAGTGGAAGGAGTAGACGATATCGCCGTCCGCCAGCGGGGTAAGCTTCCGCAATCCGTCTATCCCGCCCCAGTCCGGCCCGGTGGCGATGATGGTGTGGCGCGGCGCGTTCTGCCGGATAGCGTGGACGATTCTCTCCTGGAGCGCGAACCAGTCCTGCTCGTGCCCGGTGAAGACAGGCTCATTCACCACCTCAAAGAAGAGCGTGTTCGGGTCGAAGTGGCGGAGCCTGGCCGCCAGCGCGCCCCAGAAGGTGGGGTAGCCGCCGGACCACGATTCGTTATGCTCAATGCGCTCCTGGTTGGTGTTGTGCGGGTCCACGATCACGGCCAGGTCGTGGGCGTGGAAGCGGGTGATGGCCGCCTCCAGGTCCGCCAGGTGGTCCGCGATGGGATGGGTGGGATCCGCCGGGTCGTACAGGTACTGCGGTGAGACGCAGAGCCGCACGTGGCGCAGCCCCAGGTGGCGGATCATCGCCATCTCATCATCACTCATGTAGTCGCGGTAGTGAGATTCCGGCTGCGGGCTGTAAGCCTGGAACCACTGGGTGACGTTGACCCCGCTGCTCAGCCGGTCCAGCCGGGCCTGCGGCACCGCGGCGATGGAGCCGGCGGCGACGGTCAGGAGCAGCGCGCCTGCCGTCAGGGCAGTTACAATGCTCATGTCGGTCTTCCCTTCAGGACCTCCGCCGCAACGTTGCGGTAGCCGGATCGGTCCCCAGCCTGTTATACCGGACGCCAGGAGCCGGATTCTATGCCCAGATACCTCGCTTTGCTCCGCGCCATCAATGTAGGCGGTCATACGGTCAAGATGGAGCGGCTGCGGCAGCTCTTCGAGTCGCTCGGCTTCGAGCGCGTCTCTACCTTCATCGCCAGCGGGAACGTGCTGTTCGAGGCCGGTGAGGAGGATGCGCTGGCGTTGGAGGAGCGGATTGAGGGCTGCCTCCGGGACGCGCTCGGCTACGAAGTGACTACCTTCCTACGGACTCCGCTAGAGCTAGGATCCATTTGCCTCCTGGAGCCCTTCACCGCGGAAGAGCTGGAAGCCGAGCGCGCCGCCCTCTACATCGGCTGCCTCAAGACGGCTCCCACTCACGAGGCGGCGCAGCGGATCGTCGCACTCTCCACCGCTTCAGACGACCTGCGCATCCATGGGCGCGAGCTCTACTGGCTCTGCCGCACGCGGTTCAGCGAATCGCCCATCACCGGCGCGCGGCTGGAGCGGGCCCTGGGCATGCAGACCACCCTCCGCAACGTGAACACCATCCTGCGCCTCGCGGACGCGTCGCTGTGACCGGCACGCGCACGGGCTACTTCTCTCCCCTGTAGACGCAGCCGGAGGTGCACGTCTCCTGGACCACCACCTTCGCCAGCCCCGGCAGCCGCGGCTGAAGGCGGACCCAGATCCAGCGGGCCAGGTGCTCGCTGGTGGGGTTCTCCAGTCCCTCGATGTCGTTGAGGCAGTTGTGGTCTAGCACGTCGAAGAGCGGCTGGAAGGCGGTCTTCAGGTCCGCGAAGTCCATCACCCAGCCGGAATGCTCGCCCACCTCGCCGCGGACGTGCACCTCCACGCGGAAGGAGTGGCCGTGCATCCTCCCGCACTTGTGTCCGGCCGGCACGTTGGGCAGCCGGTGGGCGGCCTCGATCTGGAAGACCTTGTAGATGTCCACGGGTAGGGGCCTCAGGGGATCCCGATGAGCTTGTGCGTCTGCACGCTCAGGCGCCAGCGCGGATGCGCCAGACAGTACCGGATGGCGAGCCGCGTGTTCTCCGCCAGGTGGGGACCGTCCATAGGCTGCAGGTACCAACGCTGGAAGTCCAGGTGCTCAAAACGCTCCGGCGCCGCGCCCTCTTGCGGGTAGACGAGCTTCAGCTCGCTGCCGCGCTCCACCACCAGGGGCGCCCCCGCCTTGGGGCTCACCGTAAGCCAGTCGATTCCGACCGGCGCGGGGCGCGTGCCGTTGGTCTCGACCGCCACCTCTAAGCCATGGGCGTGGAAGGCCGCTATCAGCTCTTCGTCCAACTGGAGCAGCGGCTCACCGCCGGTGCAGACCACGAAGGGCACGGAGGACGGAGAACGGAGGACGGAGGACGGAGTGCCGGTTCTGTGGTCGCTGGCCGGCCATTTCTGAGCAACGGCGGCCGCCAGCGAATCCGCGCTCCGGAACCTGCCGCCGCCGGGGCCGTTGGCGCCCACAAAATCCGTGTCGCAGAACTGGCAGATGGCGCGCCCGCGGTCCTCCTCGCGCCCTGTCCACAGGTTGCAGCCCGCAAACCGGCAGAACACCGCCGGGCGGCCCGCGTGGGCGCCCTCTCCCTGCAGCGTATAGTAGATCTCCTTTACGCTGTAGGTCATCTGTGCGCGCGGTATCGCGTGGGGTCGGCTACGCCTGCTTCCTGAAAGCCTTTCCGGCGCAGGAGGCAGGAGTCGCACTCTCCGCACGCCTTCCCGGTGGGTGAGGGATCATAGCAGCTCAGCGTGGCGGCGTAGTCCACGCCGAGCTCGGTGCCCTTGCCGATGATCTGTGCCTTGGTGAGGTGGATGAGCGGCGTGTGGATCTTGATCCGCTGCGTTCCCTCTACGGCCGCCTTCGTCGCACGGTTGGCCATCTTCTCGTAGGCTTCGATGTACTCCGGCCGGCAGTCCGGGTAGCCTGAGAAGTCGAGGCTGTTTACGCCGATGTAGATGTCGCTGGCGCCCAGCACCTCCGCCCAGGCGAGCGCGAAGGAGAGGAAGATCGTGTTGCGGGCGGGCACATAGGTGACGGGGATCCCCTCGCCCATCTCCTGCGCGCTTCGACCCTTCGGAACCGCGATATCCGCCGTAAGCGCCGACCCGCCGAACTGCCGGAGGTCCATATCCAGTACCACGTGCTCTGCAGCCCCGAGCTGGCGCGCGATACGCCGCGCCGCCTCCAGCTCCACCTGGTGCCGCTGCCCGTATTGGAAGCTCAGCGCGTAGGCGGCGTAGCCCTCGCTCCGGGCAATCGCCAGCACGGTGGCGGAATCCAGCCCACCGCTTAGAAGAACCACCGCCCTTCCGTTCATGTGTGTTGTGGCCTCAGGACTTGCGGTCCGCCTCTACCAGACGTCTTCCCCAGGAGGGCCGGTCCGCACCGGACAGTTCACCGCGAGCGCCGGTCTATCCTCTCCACGCTTGCTGCCCGCGAGCGCGGCAGTGGCGGTGCGCCGACTCGCGCCACTTACCGGAAGCACGCCCGGCCTCCAAACGTCGGTATTTGCGACGAGCTCCTGGGCGAGCTGATCCTTCACCAGTTGCGGAGCCTGGGCCAGCATGAGCTTGATGAGCTTTAGGCGCTCGTCCTGTGAGTAGTTGGAGCGAATCCAGGCGGCGAGCTCAGGGAGGGAGGGAGCGGGCGAGTGGGCGAGCGGGTGAGCGGGCGAAGGAGTGAGACATTGTCTCAAATTGGCGGGCAGATCATGCGGGTTCGGCGCCTGGGCGGGTGCGCCGTAGGAGTGGCCTCACGGATGGTCCGAGGGTCATTGTGCGTGCCTCTTCCTGATCTCCGTTGCCCACTCCGTTGCGTTCGCCTTCATCTCTTCAATCAGCACGTTCTGTTCTCTTGCGGCCTCGCGCACCTGATTGGCCGCTTGCTCTACTTCCGCAAGAGAGCGGCGGGCGCGTTCTTCCTCCTGGCGAAGCCGCTCGGCTGTCTGCCGCGCCTCCTCATTGAGAAGACGGATCTCTTCGCCGGCTAACCTGGCCTGCTCCCGAAGCTCCCGAAGCTCCTCCGCTACGACCCTCGCTATCTCCTGGGTCTGCCGCGTTTCCTCCGCCTGTACTCTACCAGTCTCAGCGGACTCCCGCACTTCCTCCTTGACCTGCCGTCGCTCCTCAGCAGTTTCCCGAGCGTCGGCGTGTTCCTCCCTCTGGCGCTCCGCTTGTTCACGCGCGTGTTCAGCTTCAGCCCTTTCAGTCTCTGCCTGCGGCTCCTGCTCCCTTCCCATTCTTGCACTCCTGTCGGCCCGCACACCTCCAAATCTGCGGATGCCACCAGTTTCTCTACAGTACCGGCCCCGTGGCTAATGCCAAAAAGCGCGTTCGGGCCGAACTCGACCATTCCCTCTTAACGGCTCAGTGGGGCTGTTTTGTCTTAGGCGTGTCCGAGTAGGCTAAGAGGGCTTGACCGGTCCTGCGTTGACTACAGGCCGGCTTCTGGGGATCGCAGTAGCGAGACTGTCTGAACAAGCGTGGCCGGAGCTACCGGGTGAGCTATTGTGCGCTCTCCAGGTGGCCGGTCAGCGTGACCTCGAACGCGGCATCGGTGCTGCTGCTCGCCAGGTGCTCGGCGAAGAGCGTGATAGGTGTGCCAGGGTCGGCGTACATCAGCGCCGGCTCATTGGCAATGAAAATGTTGTGTCCCATGTTGTCAATGGGGTTGCTCGGGCTTGGAGCTGCCAAGTAGTTGTAAAGGAACTCCTTATGGTCGGTGCGAGAGGACACCCGAAAGAAGACTGGTTTGTCGGTCCCGCTGGTAAGGATGTATGCGTTTACGTGCTGGATCACAAAGCGCTGGCCGGCAGGCACCGTCACCGTTGCGTTGTCCACGATTGGTAGCGGGCCGCCTGCGGAGACGCCGGCGCGGGCGTGGTCCGTTAACCGGGCGACGTACGGCACGGCCTTCGTGACGGCGACCCCACCCTGTCCCACGCCGCCATGGCTGGTTCGGGTGGTGAGCAGCATCAGGTTCAGCAGAAGGAGAAGCAGGCAGATAGCAGATACGGCAGTGGCGCGCGACTTCATGGTGTGGTCATCCTCCCCAAGGCTTTCTCCTTAGGTTCGGGCACGGTGTGCCCCCTCCTGCACGTCCCAGCCGTCCTACGCGTTTGAGAGGAGTAGGGCCGGATTCGCGGCTCCGGCCGGGCCGCCTTGCTCAGTAGTCGGTGGGGAGCATGAGCGTCCAGGCGCCGGCTTCGTTCTCTCCCAGCCAGATGCCGGCCGCCAGGATCCATAGCCTGTCGCTGCCTGTGGCGTGCTGGAGCTTGGTGCGCAGCGCGTCGGCCAGGGCCGGGAGGTCCATGCCGACTCCCTCCGGATAGAACGGCTGGAGCTCGCTCCATAGGGCCGAAGACATGCGGGTGATGGGCTTCCCACCGGAGCGGTGCGCCTGGGCCGCCGCGGCCTCCAGCTCGCCGGCTTTTTGTTTCAATCCTCACCGCTCCCATGGGAGCGGTGCGCCGGGCCTGCCGGTGGAGCCCTTCCGGCTCCAGCGCGTGTTTCAATCCTCACCGCTCCGGTGAGAGCGGTGCGCCCTGAGGCTGCCATGAGCCACGCCTATCATGCGCCGCGAGCATATCAGCGAGGACGAGGTGATGGCCGCCCTCCGAATCCACGGCCTGGGCGATCCGAAGGACGCCCAGCTCGCCGTCCTGGAGGTGGACGGCACCCTCAGCGTCGTCCCCCGCGACACCCCCTACAAGCATAAGCCCAGCCCTCGGCGTCGTGCCGGGTGATATAATGCATTTGGGCGCTCGTGCGACAATCCAATCAGGCCAATGACCGTCATACTCGACCTAACTCCGGAACAAGAAGACAGGCTGCAGCGCGAGGCGCAAGCCCGCGGCGTTGAACCAACGGATCTTCTCCGCCAGATTGTCCAAAGCGGGATCGACCAGATCGCTCCTGCCCCGCCGCCCGGAGCACGGATACCTGGTCTACATGCCGGAAAGATCTGGATAGCGGACGACTTTGATGAGCCGCTGCCGGACAGCTTTTGGCTGGGCGAGGAGTGAAGCTTCTCCTGGATTCCCATACGTTTCTATGGTGGGCGAGCGAGCCGGCCAAGCTTTCGTCCACTGCCCTGACCCTCTGCAGCGATCCGGCGAACTCCCTCCTGTTGAGTTCGGCGAGTGCCTGGGAAGTGCAGATCAAACATAGCCTGGGGAAGCTGGGCCTCACCCTGCCCCTCAGCACGCTCCTCGCTCAGCAGCGGGCCAACGGACTGGGTATCCTGCCCGTCACAGTTGACCACGTGCTCCTCCTGGACACGCTGCCTTATCACCACAAAGACCCCTTTGACCGGCTTATCATCGCGCAGGCCATTGTGGAAGGGGCTTCCGTAGTCACCGCCGACCAGGCATTCTCGCATTACTCTGTCTCCACAATCTGGTAAGCCGTCTCGGCCTGCGCCTACATCCCGCTACTCTCCACCACCGTAAAGATTCGGAAAGCCGATTTTCCGCCATCTTACACGCCCGCAGTGCAGCAGAGCTTCACTCCAAATGGTGCGTCCGGCAAATCCTCTCCCTTTTCTGGAGTCCCCGCAGGGGGACTTAGCGCCCTTCGTAGCCCGCGACTTATGGTCCTTGCGGAAATGGTGGGCCGGCGACGCCCCGCGCATGTGCTCGTGCTCCGCCGAAGGCAGCGGCGCCCACTCGCCCAACCGATGAAGGAGAAGGTCCAGAGGTTCCGAATCTTGAGGGCCGAGGTACTCGTGCGCCGCCAGCAGCGACCGTCGTAGCGCCGCCGCCTCCGGCTACGCCAGCGCCTGCCGGCTGGCGTACCAGCCACAGTAGGCGAGGAGGGCCGGAAGACCACCGGCAGCCAGGAGCCAAGGAAGGCTCTGAAACCGGCCGCGTCGGGCTGGAACCGCTATCGGCTCATTGGCGACTTCAGCGGTGTTCATGCGGCAGGCTTCGGTTCCCCGTCTGTTGTTTCCTCTGCGTTGCGGGTTGGCAGTGGAGCCTACTGATCCTTATTGCTTCATTGCCGCGCCTACCAATTGATGACTCACCAAACAGACAAACAGCTCATTACGCAGGCACGGGCCGGCGACCGGCTGGCCGCGGGGCAGCTCCTGGAGCGGCACCGGCGGCCGGTGGCAGCCCTCGCGCACCGTGCGCTGGGAAACGCGGATGACGCTCACGACGTGGCGCAGGAGACCCTCGTGTACGCCCTCCAGCGGCTTCCGGAGCTCCGTGAGCCCAGCAAGCTGTCCGCCTGGCTGCGCCAGCTCACGCTCTCTCACTGTGCTGATTACCGCCGTCGCCGGGCCACCCGCAGGCTTGGAGAGCCCATCACACTCCTGAACGAGACCGCCGAGGAAGCGGACTATGCGGAGCGACTGGCGGTACGCCAGTCACTGAACGGGCTGTCCGATGCACATCGCACCACGCTCTTGCTCCACTACCTGGGAGGCTGGTCGCTTCAAGAGGTAGCGGAGCTGCTTGCAATTCCTGTAAACACCGTGCGCAGCCGGTTACTAGCCGCAAAGCGCGTGCTTCGGTCCGACCTGCGCCCGCTCTTTGTACAAAGGAAACCTATGCCTACCAGACTGCCCAGCCTTACCCGATCGCAAACATCGCTCATCAATGAGGCGCTGCCTGGCGCCCGAATCGTATCTGTTCAGACCGACCCTGAGCCCTGGATGCCGTTTCACGCCCGAATCCGCGTGGAGCTGCCGGAGGGAGGCGAGAAGGTAGTGGACTTCCGCCATGACATAGACCCGGAGCGGGCGGAGCTGATCTCCGCGCTGACGCGGCTCGGTCTGCCCGGACCGCGCGTGGTGGAGGGACCTACCGCTGACGGCGACGGCGGATTCATCGCTCTCTGTGAAGTGCCACGTGGAGAGAACCTCAATGTGTGGGCGCTGGGCGGAACACCGCACCGCATCCGGCTGGCGACGGAGCGGACATTCCAGGCGGTCGACTTGCTGCAATCCTTGACAGACCGCCTCCTCGCAGATCCAGCCGGCGCCAAACTGGAGCGCAGGACGCTCCCCGATGAAGTAGCAGCGATTGAGGCCGCGGACGGGGATTGGTTCGCGGATACGTGGTTCCGCAGCGCTTTGGACAAGGTCCGGACCGCGGTAAGAGACATTCAGACGCTACTGGTCTTCACACACTTCCTCCACTTCTTTCCCGGCTTTCTGCGCATAGAGCCGGGGACAGACCCATTCAAGGAGCCCATGGGATGGCCGGGGGACGCGCGGCTCCAGGCGAATCCGGTAGTGGAGTTTGTGGCGCCATTCGGGCACTTCGGCGATCCGCTGCTGGGGCTCAGCATGATCTGGATTTATGACTGCTACCCGTTTGTACACGCCGGCTTCGTGGAGCAGTACCTGATTAGGCACGATCTGACGCGCCGGGACCTGGCGCCGCGGCTCGCCATCAGGGCATTGCAGGTCATCCAGCGGGAGCTGCCGGTGCAGCGGCCGGACGATGGCGCGCGCTACTGGGACGCCCTGCATGGCTATTTGGAACTGGCCCTGTCCTGGTTGTGAATCTCCCGGGCTACGTACGCAGCCCGGGAGGAGTCGGGTACGAGCAGGAGTAGGGTGTTCCATTTCGCGGTTAATGGACTGAGGTAGCACTACGCTTGAAGTTGCGACGGCGGTCACTTCCGCCGGCCCACGCGTTGTCACTTTGGCGAGAGACGCCTCACCACTTCCTCGGCCCCTTTACGGTAGAGGCAGACACAGACTAGGGCGCCGGCCGCGCTTCCTGGCGGATCCTGTCTTACCGGTAAACACGTCGACAGCATGGTTCCGGGCCGTGTGCTCGCGCAACTCCTCGACCACGGGAAGGAGCGCGTCCGCGAACGGCTGGAGGGCGGTCGCCGGAATGGCAGCGAGTAGGTCGTGTCGGAGTACGCCCACCCGCCGCGCCGGCGGTCGTAGCTCAGGGGAGCGTGCAGCCGCTCCCGCAGGTAATCGCGGTCCGCGTAAGCCGTCCGGAGCGACACCTCGAACCGCTCCGCCATGAACCGGGCATTAGGGTAACGCCCCGCACGTATCTCCGCGTCAATCCAATAAAGCCGCTCCGTCTGTGCCATAAGCAGCGATTCGCAGATGCACACACGATTCCTGCACAGGAACCATTCTCGTTACGCGTACCGCCCCGCTGTGTACCGCCTCCGATCTTCCAGAACACTCTCTCCCTTCACCCCCTCACCCCCTTCCACTTGCACCTGAAACTCCTCCACTGCCATTGTAAGAGTGGAAATATGAGCTTGCCAGGCTGCATTCCGGCAGCAATGCCGCACGCGAGGCAGCACCCGTCCCGCGGGAACCGTCCCGAAGGGACGGTCGCGGTTCCGGCAATGCC
>CAYNFH010000005.1:0-63590 GCA_964396385.1 uncultured Chthonomonadaceae bacterium
TTCATCCCCTCCGCGTCCTGTGAGACGTCCGGGTAGACCTCGCTGTAGTTGCCCTCCAGGTAGACTTTGGCCACGATACCAGGTACGCAGTGTCCGGGTACAGCGACGTATATGACGTTGAGGTCGTGCTGCTTTATGAGCCGGTTGAAATGGAGGTAGACGAAGTTCAGGCCCGGAGTGGTGCCCCAGTGGCCCAGGAGCCTAGGCTTGATATGCTCCGGCTGGAGCGGCTCCCGGAGGAGCGGATTATCACACAGGTAGATCTGGCCGACGGACAGGTAGTTGGCCGCGCGCCAGTAGGCGTCCATCTGTCGGAGCTCGTCCCGCGAGAGGATCGGCTCGTTGCGTACCGCTGCCACTGCCATGATACTGCGTCCCTTCTGGAGGAGCCGGGCCGCCCACCGGCCCGGCGTGTCAAAGCGTATTATGGAAGCGGCGCGGCAGAAGTCAATCAGCCATCCGGCAGATTGTGACGTGAATCTAATGGTGGCTGGGCGCTACAAGCCCTCACCCCCGGGTCGTACTCGCTACTGTGTCCTACTCTCCGCCCGCTCCACAACTGGCCGGTCTGCGCCGCCGCTCGAACGGCGGATCCGGACGCCCGCCACAGCAGGATACAAGGTGAACGTCGTTTAAGCTCTGTTTATGCCGAACTTAATGTTCGCCAGATAGGATGAACGCGACCGAACGAGGCGCGCACGGCATCCGAACACTGAGAGGAGAGTAAGAGATGATAGCAAGGTGGGTTGCGGCGGCTTCGATCCTCATGGCGGTTGGCGTACCGGCGGGGGCCGCCGCGCCCTCGGCCAGCGTGGTGTCTCGCGGGGCGCGCATAACGCTCGGAAGCGTCCTGATGCCGGAAGGCACCACTATCCTACTCTTCACGCAGGACACCAGCGCCATGGAGCAGCAGTACCTCGCGGACCTGGAAAAGCAGGTCCCCTCCGGCGCGAAGGTGGCGCTGGACGTGGTCCGCCTCAAGGACGTGAGCGCGCCCGCCGCCCAGCAGTTCAAGGTCACGGCGACGCCCACCGCGGTTGTCTTCGACCGCTTTGGCCGGGAGCTGGGCCGCTCCTCAGATGCCGCGGAGATACAGGCCGCCGTGCGCAAAGGCATGCTGATGGGCCGAATAAAGTGGGTGGACGAGGACGAGCCCAGGGCGCCGGAGGTGTACGGCGCGCCGGCGGAAGCCATCAAACACGGGATCCCGGGCATCGTGAAGACTATGTCCATGACCCCGAATGCCTTCCGGATGTTCAACATCATGTCCGAGATCCACTTTTCGGACGGGTTCCTCAAAAGGCGCGACCACGAGCTGATAGGCGCATACGTCTCCGGCCTCAATAAATGTAAGTATTGAGTGGGCTCGCACGCCGCCGCGTTGCGGGGGCAAGGAGCCGAAGATGCGCTGGTGGACGCGGTTGGCACGGGCGATCTGAGCAAGGTGAAGCTGGAGCCCAGGGACGCCGCACTGCTGAAGTTTGTGAAACTGCTGACCCTGACTCCCGCTCACACCCAGGATTCGGACGTGCAGGCGCTGCGCGACGCCGGCTTCACGGACGAGCAGATCTGGGAGATCGCCTACGAGGTGAGCATGTTCTCATTCGTCAACCGCATGGCGGACGCGTATGGCCTGGACTATCCGAGCGGCGGATGGTACCCGCCTGCATTGAGGGAGAAGATGGAGCGCGAAAAGTCCGGCCAGAGCTCGAGCCGGTAGCCGCCGCCGGCGCGTGCAACGGCACCGTTTTGGGCCATCCTTTCGCTAACCCGGGTGGATCCTGCGCCGGGCGTGCCCCACCCTGGCCGATTCCTGCTCTGCCAGCAGCCGGTATACTGCCCGCTCGAGCTCCGCATCGTCGTCGGATGAATATCCCACCATGTACCATCGGATGCGGCCTCGCCGGTCGATGAGGAACACGGTGGGTGTGGCATCCACCCCATAACGGTTGAAGATCCTCTTGTTTCCATCCGGCGAAGTGACCGTGGGGTAAGTCAGCCCGTACCGCTTGACTGCCGCAGGCACGCCTTTCGCGGTGTACGACTTGTCGTCGCTGATTCCCAACACGACCAATCCGTAAGGTCGGTATTTCGCGTACAGCGCCTGGACTGCCGGGAGTGATTCTCGTGCAGGGGGGCACCAGGAGGCCCAGAAGTGCAGGAGCACGACTTTGCCGCGGAGAGACGCGAGAGAGACGGACGCTCCCTTGGCGGCGCGCATGGTGAAGTTTGGCGCAGCCACAGGCTTGACCGACACGGCTTGACCGGATGCAGCGATGGGGCAGGTCAGCGCGGCAACTGCCCCGGTAATGGCGCACGACTTCACGGCTCTGTTCATATGGGGTCTCCTTCCAGTTACGAGGCGGAATAGTCCTACAGCATTGTCGGCTGGGGACCGCTCAGGGAGTATCCGTTCGAAGACGGGTTCTGACCGATGCCTCCGTCCTCTTCTAGGAGCTCGCACCGAGATTTGGAGGAGTGGGTGCGGTGGAATGGGACGGGCGAGTTCCGCGCAGTCGGTGCCGGGTGTCGGGTACGATCCGTTGAGATATTGAACGCGGAGGTACCAATACTCGATGCCGGGCCAGGGGGTGTTCTCAATACGATCCAAAGCGTGCCGGGCAGGGATGGGGCCGCGTGCTCCGTTTGGCGATAGAGGATTCACCGGAACTGGCTGGCGTAGCCCCCTGTTTCGCAGGACCCATTCCTTCTTCGCTTTCGCGCTATCGCTAGTTGTACTATGGTTTGCTTGCCCGTTGTCCGCCGAGACGCCTGGGAACCTGGTGCTGAATGGCGACTTCGCCGAGGCTCAGGCTGGGAAGCCGGCGCATTGGGACGTTGCGGGCGATGCGGAGCACGTGCAGCAGTCGCTGTCCGTGGTCACCTACCAGGGACACCGGTGCGCACGGCTGGCGTGTACGCGGTTCACGGGAAGCGGACCTTCCGTCCACGCGATGCTGGCTGAGGTTGGCGGCGTGCGGCTTGTGGCCGGCACTCTCTACGAGCTCTCCTGCCTCGCGTGCCAGCAGGGTATCCAGGGCCGGGGCGTCTCCCTCGCGATCCAGGACACCAGCGGTTGGGTGAACTGCGGGCTGGATCAGAGTCTCCAGGTGGGCGAGCAGTGGCGGCCTTACCGCTTCTACTTCCGCGCCACCCGCACCGTGGGAGACACCAGCCGCCTTCAGCTCTGGTTCGCGGAGACGGGTACGCTGTACGTGGCGGACATCCGGCTGGTGTCGCTGGAAGGGGTCCACGTCGCCTACACGCACGTCGTTCCGCCGAGCGCATCCCGCAATCTCGTGCCGAACGGCTCCTTCTGCGTGGGTGGGGCGGGATGGTCCTCAGTAGGCGTTCCGGCGGGCTGGGGCAACCTGTCCGGTCTGGTAGGGACCGTGATGCCGCGCGACTCGGCCGGCAACGGCTTCCTGCGCATCCCGATAGGGACCGGCCCCGCGCCGGCGCTCTACTTCGACTACCTGCACCCCGTGGTGCAACCTCAAACCCGGGTCCTGGCGGCGAACGACGGCTGGATACCGCTGGAGAAGGGGGCCGCTTACACCGTTTCGTGCGACATGCGCGCCAGTTCGCCAGGACTTCGCGCCGCGCTCGGCGTCTATGAGTCGGATCCGGCCGAGCCGCGCTCCGGGCACGAACGGCTCCAGCAGGTCGAACTGGACCGGGACTGGAAGCGGTTTACCTATACGTTCCACGCCGACACGCCCTACTCGTACGTTGAGGCAGGGCCGGACTTGGACGTGTCTCCCTTTGCCGGCGGCCCGCCCAGTGCGGCCAATCCTGCCAATGTAGACGTATCGAACGTCCAGCTCCAGCGGGGGGAGACGGCTACGGAGTACGTGCCGCGCAGCCCGCTGGAGGTGGGGATCCAGCCCATGGAACCCGCCGGCCTCTTCACCGTTGGGGAACCGGCTTGCCTCCGCGTGCGCGCCTGCAATCATGGCAGCGAGCGGACCGGGCTCGACATCCGCTTCGATGCCACGGACTACTTCGGCCGCGCGGCGCCGCTGTCGCCGCTGCACCTGGACCTGGCGCCTGCCTCCATGACGGAGCGGCAGGTCCCACTGCCCGCCGGCTGGCGCGGTTTCTACCGGGTGCGAGCCAGCTACACGGGCGCCGGCCGCGCGGAGAGCTCAGAGCTTCGGCTGGCGGTCCTGCCGCGCCGTGAGGAGGCGGACAGCGTGCTGGGTATCAACCACGCCTTCGCGGACAACCGCCTCGTCCGGCTCGCCGCCAAAGCGGGCGTGGCGTGGTACCGGGACTGGTCGCTCAAGCGCCAGGACGTGGAGCCGAGTCAGGGCCAGTTCCGCTGGGAGGTGGCGGACCCACAGATCGACCGGGTCCTGCGCGCGGGCGCAAACGTAGAGGCGCTCCTGCCGCCGTTCCCCTCGGCGGAGTGGGACTCCGAAGCGCCTACCTCGACGACGGACGCGGAAGGACGGGCGCGGCAGGCGTGGGCGCCGAAGGACCGGGAGGGGCTGGCGGAGTTCGAAGCAGCCGCCACGGGACGGTACCGGCAGCGCGTGCGGGTGTGGGAGTTCCTGAACGAGCCCATCTACACGGACTACGCTTTGCCGCGACCCCGCTACTCGCCCGCGGACTACGTGGGGCTGCTTCGCATAGCGGCGCAGGCGATGCGCCGGGGGAACCCCGGATGCCGCGTCATGGGAGGCATCGCGGGCGGGCCGCAGACGCTCAGCCACGACGTGCTGGAGGCCGGCATCCTGAGCACCGTGGACCTGTTCAACCTGCACATCTACCCGGGCAGCCGTGCGCCGGAGGGATATATTCCGGAGATGGACCGGCTGCTCAAGGACATGGACGATCACGGCGGCCGCAAGCCGATCTGGATTACCGAATTCTCTTACTACGCGGACGACGAGCCGATCCGTACGCCCTTCATCCCATCGCTGGGCGATTGGGCGGAACAGCGGCTGCTGACGGATGAGCGGCAGTGCGCGGAGTACACCGTCCGGTTCATCACCATCATGCTGGCGCATGGGGCGGAGAAGGTGTTCATCCATTCCGGTGCCAGCGGCACGCCCAACCAGCCTAACCTGGACTGCTGCCTCTTCGGACAGGACGGGGCGCCGCGCAAAGTCCTGCCCGCGCTGGCGGTAATGACGAATCTCCTCGGCGCTGGCCCTCGCTCAGCCGGTTTCAAGCGCATCGGCCACGACGGCTATGCGGCCGCGTTCGAGACGGGCCGGCGGGCCATGCTGGCTGTCTGGAGCTCGGGGGCTCCCTTTGCGGTGCACCGGCCCGCGGGCGCGCGGTGCCTGGACATCATGGGGCGGGATGTCACAGGGCAGGTGTCGGCATCCGGGGCGCCGGTCTATCTGCTCGCGCCCCGGGGCCACGCCCGGGCGCTTCTGGCGGCACTCTAGCGATTGATTGAGCCGAGGAACAGGCCATCGAAACTCGGAGTCTTAGCCGTGTCAGCCACCCAATCAACACGTTCGAGTGGAGGCCACGGCTATGCCAAATCTGTTTACGCTGAATCGCCGGGTATTCTGTCTGCTCGGCCTGCTCATCCTGACACTGTACGGCGCCGCCCATGCCCAGGGGACCTGGACAGAGGTTGGGCCGATGACGAGCCCTCGGGATGCGCACCGCCTGGTGATGGTAGACACCTTTGTGGGGCCGCTGCCGCTGAACATCGGCGGTCGCATCAGCGCATTGGGATTCACCACGCCCTCTACGGAGTACTACGTTCCCTTCGCGTTCCTCTTTGTCCCCGGGTTTCCCATGGAGCACAGCCGCAGCTTCTTCCCGGCGGTAACGCTGAGCAACGGCAATGTGCTCGCGGCCGGCGGCTATAGCCAGACCGTGGGCGGCGGCACCATCAGCGCCTGCGACCTCTACAACGCGACATTCGGGCTCTGGCTGCCGACCGGAAGCATGCGATACCCGCGAGAGCTGCACACCGGGACCTTGCTGCCGAACGGTAAGGTGCTGATGGCGGGGGGCTTCAGCAACGGCGCGATCCTGAACACGGCGGAACTGTACAATCCCGCTACAGGCAGTTTCAGCTCCACCCGCAGCATGAAGAACACCCGCTTCGGGCACAGCGCCACGCTGGTCAATGGCCAGGTCCTTGTTGCGGGCGGCCGGACAGCCAACAACGTGTCGCTGGACGCGACCGAGTTCTACAATCCCTCTACCGGGCACTGGTCCGCCGGCCCCTCAATGACGGCCGACCGGTTCCGGCACACGGCCACAGTCCTGCAGAGCGGCCTGATTCTCATCACCGGCGGATACAGCTCTTCCCAGGGCCAGACGCTCAACACTGCGGAGCTTTACGACCCGTCCACCAACCAGTTCACGGCGCTCTCCTCCACCATGAGCGACGGCCGTATGGACCATACGGCTACTCTCTTGCCGGACGGAACGGTGCTGATTGTGGGAGGGTGGAGCTCGGAGAAGGCGAGCACCGTGGAGTCCGCCGACCTGTTCGATCCGGTGACGAATACGTTCTCGCCCGCCGCGCCGCTCCCGGTCGGGCGCCACGAGCACGCGGCGGTGCTACTGCCGGATGGAACGGTGCTGCTCACGGGCGGCTTGGAGTTTGACGCGGTGGCGCAGCAGACTCTGAACGACGCCTACGTCTTCACGCCCTAACCGGACCTGCCAGAAGTCCAACGCGGGAGAGCCGTGGTTTCTTCCCGAGCGGCCACTAGCCCTGGACGGGCTTGCGGGCGAGAAGGGAGAAGGTGTTGGGAAGCCGGTGGAGCGTGTCCAGAGGGATGTAGGGCAAGGGGTCCCAGAACGGCTCCGGGTGCTCCTCCAGCCGCTCCAGGACGAGGCCCCCGTCAATCACCGCGTTGACGATCTGGCCCAGCGTCCACTGGCGGGCAACAGCCCCGGGCGGAAAGTCGCCCTCGCGGTTCGGGCGAGGCAGTTGCGAGAAGTAGTCTCCGCCATCGTCCCGGAGCACGAACGTCTCCGCGTTCGGCTCCCAGACCCAGGTCAGCGGGTGCGCCTCGAAAACATAGAGGAGCCCGCCGGGCTTCAGGAGCCGGTAAATCACGGCTGCCCAGCCCTCCAGGTCCATCATCCAGCAGAGGGCGCCCTTGCCGGTGTAAACCAGGTCCGCGGTCCCGTCCAGGGTGTGCGGCGTCTCCTGTACGTTCGCCTGGACCCAGGCAGCGGGCGCGCCGAGCCGCTCGCCCTTGAGCCGCGCCTGCGCCAGCATCTCCGCGCTGAAGTCTACCCCTACCACCTCATGCGCGCCCATGTTCCAGAGCGAGAGGGCATCGCGGCCGTGGGAGCACTGAAGGTGGATGGCACGCCGGCACCAGAAGGAGAGGTCCCCGAGGAGCCGGCGCTCCGGTTCCATCAGGTTGACGCCGCCCGACCGCAGGAAGGCAACGTCCGCTTCCACCTCGCCCGCGTACTTGCGCAGGGCTAGCGCGTTCCACGCACGCTCGTTTACCGCGTAAAGGTCGTCCGCCGTCACGCCAAAGCCTCCCTGAGCGTTATACCCCGCTAGCGATTCAGAGGGTGTCCTTACACCTCACCCCCTTATCTGCATTCCATGTCCGAATCCGGCGAGACGTGGCTCGGCCGGACCGGCTATCATAGCACCATGGAACTGGATCATGATGCCTGCTACCGCGCGCTGCTCGCGCACGACGCCCGCTTCGACGGCGCGTTCTTCGTCGGGGTCTCCACCACCGGAATCTACTGCCGCACGGTATGTCCCGCCCGCAGCCCGAAGCGGGAGAGCTGCGCGTTCTTCCCCAGCGCGGCGGCCGCGGAGCGTGCGGGTTATCGTCCCTGCCTGCGCTGTCGCCCGGAGCTCGCCCCCGGCAGGGCTCGCGTCGATTCCGTGAGCCGCCTGGCTGCGCGGGCGGTCAGCCGCATCGAAGACGGTGCGCTCACCGACGGCAGCGTGGAGGATCTGGCCGCCGAGATGGGGGTGACCGGACGGCACCTGCGCCGCGTGGTAGAGCGGGAAATGGGCGTCACACCGGTGGAGCTCGCGCAGACGCAGCGGCTCTTGCTGGCCAAGCGGCTCCTCACCGATACGGACCTGCCGGTCATCGAGGTGGCGTTCGCGAGCGGGTTCTCCAGCCTCCGCCGGTTCAACGCCCTGTTTCAGGAGCGGTACCGCCTGCGGCCAACCGATCTTCGGAGAGGGAGGGGTACCGCTCTGACGGACTCGATAGTCTGCGAAGTGGCGTACCGCCCGCCGCTGGATTGGGATGCGCTCCTGGAGTTCCTGGCCGCGCGGGCGATTCCCGGCGTGGAGGCGGTGCAGGGGAGTCGCTACCTGAGGACGGCCGCGCTGCGCAAAGGGCGGGGATGGATCGCTGTCGAGCCCTCTGGCGTACGCGACACGCTGCGCGTAGAAGTCTCGGCCTCGCTCGCCCCGGCCCTTGTACCGGCGCTGGCGCGCGTGAAGCGGCTGTTCGACCTCGCAGCGGACCCGCTCAAGATTGCGGAGCGGCTGGGGATCCTGGCCTCCGCCCGCCCAGGGCTGCGGGTGCCCGGCGCGTTCGACGGATTCGAGATGGCCCTCCGTGCAGTTCTCGGCCAGCAGGTGAGCGTCCGCGCCGCGACCATGCTGGCCGGTAGGTTCGCCGCTGCATTCGGCGAGGCCATCGACACGCCCATCCCGGCGCTCTCGCGCCTGACTCCGAGTGCGGACCGTGTGGCGGGCGCCACGGTGGACGAGGTCGCTTCCCTGGGCGTTCCCGGGGCGCGCGCAAAGGCGATCCTGACGCTCGCTCGTGAAGTTTGCGAGGGCCGCCTCGCGCTGAAACCGGGTGTGGATCCTGGAGCCACTATAGTGCGGATCGAATCGCTGCCCGGCCTCGGCCCCTGGACCGCCCAGTACATCGCGATGCGGGCGCTGGCGTGGCCGGATGCTTTCCCGCACACAGACCTCGGAGTACGGAAGGCGCTCGGGGAGTCCGATCCGAAGCGGGTCCTCGCCGTCGCCGAAGCGTGGCGCCCCTGGCGGGCGTATGCCGTGATGCACCTTTGGTGCAAGGATGAGGGATGAGGGATGAGGGATGAATCCGGACCCTCACCTCTCACCTGGAGAATACAATGACCTACTACACCTGTATGGACAGCCCAATTGGAGCGCTGATGCTGGTTTCGGATGGAACCGCGCTCACGACCGTCTACATGGCCGACCCGGCGCGCGGCCTGAGTCCGCAATGCGGCTGGCAGCAGAGCGAGGATGCCCGGCCGCTGGAGGAGGCGAGACGACAGCTCGAGGAGTACTTTGCGGGCTGCCGCACCACGTTCGACGTGCCGCTCAAGCCGCGTGGAACGGAGTTCCAGCGCCGCGTGTGGCAGGAGCTCTGCCGCATTCCGTACGGCGTCACCATCAGCTATGGGGAGCTGGCGCGGCGCATTGGGAACCCGAACGCCTCCCGCGCCGTCGGGCTCGCGAACGGCCAGAACCCGCTCGCTATCGTGGTGCCCTGCCATCGCGTGATTGGCGCAAATGGCAAGCTGGTGGGGTATGGGGGTGGGTTGCCGCGCAAGCAGATGCTGCTGGAGCTGGAAAGGCGGGAAGGGCGGCCTTGCTAATCTACTCGGTTCGGCCCGCGGCGGTGAGCGCCTTGCGCAGCAGGTCGCGCGCCTCGGGGCTAGTCGGCCGCAGCTCCAGCGCCCGCTTGGCCTCCACGATTGCGTATTGGGGGTTCTGATGCTGGAGGTAGTAGCGGGCGACGTCCATGTGGGCTGCCGGATCGTTGGGCTGCAGGTCAACGCGCAGGGTCAGCCGGAGATGCGCATCGCTCACGGAGTGAGCACGCTGATACTCGCGGATCAGCGTGGCTCTCTTTTCTGGCTGACCCGTTCTGTTGTAGAGCTGTCCAAGCACGGAAAGCGCATTCTGAAAGCCAGGGTCGATGGCCCGGACCCGCTCAAGGTCCTGGATCGCGGCGGCCGTATTCCCCAGGCGAGACTCCGCCACTCCCCGCACATAGATTGCATTCAGGAGTCCCGGGTTCGACCGCAAGGCATTCGTCGCATCCTGGATAGCCGCTTGAGGATTCAACATGGCCAGTTGGATCTCCGCTCGCCTCGCGAGATAGTAGGGCTTGTCCGGAAGCACAGGCAGTGCCTGATCAAGAAGCTTCAGCGCCTCCGCGTATCGGGTGTTGCGCCAGTAAAAGTCGATGAGCGGGGCGGTGATGGCCGGATCGTTCGGCGCGAGCCGGCGTGCAGTGAGCAGCTCCCTCTCGGCCAGCACGAAGTTGTTGTTCTGGATGTAGGCCATGCCTAGCGCCACGTGAAGATGCTCGTCGTTGGGGTGGGCCTTTACCGCGTCTATGAGGAGCTGGCGCGCCTGGGGATTCCAGCCGAGCATAACGTACCTGTACGCGAGGAGGCCCGATGCGCGGGCATCTTTAGGATGCAGGACCAGCGCGCGCTTCAGCGCGTCGATCTCCAAGTCCGGATAGTTGCAGCCGTCGAATACCTCCGCGGCCGTGAGGAGCGGCTCTGCCCGTCCAGGAGCCAGCCTAACTGCCTCCTGGACCTCTTTCACTGCTTCAGGACACTGCTTCTGCCGCGCCAGCGCCAGCGCCAGCGCCTGGTGGGCGGCCGGATCCTTCGGCGCGGCTCCGGCCGCCCGACGCGCCGCATCCACCTCATCCCGCGCGGCCTGCTGGGCCTGCTGCTGGCGGAGACGCTCGGCCGCTTCCTGCCGGAGCCCCCGCGTGTCCTCGGCCAGCCTCCTTCTGAGAGGGATAGTTGCGAGCCACACCACTAGTAGGAGCGCCACAATCGCTAACAGGCCCTCCACGGGCAGACGCGATGTTCGTCGAGGCTGGCTATCCGCCGTCGGTGTCGGCTTTGCAGTAGCGCGCCGGGCTTTCAACCTTCAACCTTCAACCAGAGTCGTCAAGCGGTCCACGGGAACGTCGCGGTACTCCGTGCGGCGCCCGTCCGGCCAGCGGATGGCCACCTTCTCTACGGAAGTCGCAGCGCCAAGGCCAAAGTGCAGGCGCGGATCGTTCGCGGAGGCAAAGCTGAAGCAAGTATGCACGAATCCGGTCTGTTTACGGCCGCCGGCATAAAGCTCGACCGTTGCTCCGATAGCTTCCGCATCGGGGGCCCGAGACTTGAGCATCAGCTCCACCCAGTGCCGGCGCGGCATGTTGTTCCGCAATACCATGGCGGGGCCGCTGTTGTTGTTCACTACCATCGCGACGCCGCCGTCATTGAAAAGGTCCCCAAAGGCGAGGCCGCGTCCGACGGCGGGAGTAGTAACCGCCGGGCCCCCGTCGGAGGAGCGATCCTCAAAGACGCCATGTCCTCTATTTTCCAGATAGACGCGTGGCTCGCGGTAGTGAGACCCGGGCTGGATCTGGTCGATGTGGTCCTGCACGTGTCCGTTGGCGAGGAAGAGATCGAGCCAGCCGTCGTTGTTCAGGTCCGCAAACCCGACTCCGAAGGTCAGCAGGGGCCGGGTGACCGCCCCGATGCCGGCCTGCTGGGATACATCCTGGAATCCGCCCACGGGGCTGTAGCGCCAGAGCGGCTCCTCCTGGCCCTCGTAAACGCCGGTGGTGCACCCCAACGAGCCATCGCCCGTGAAGTCCCCGAAGTCGCACCCCATATTGGAGACCGCCGCGCCCTCCCCGTTAAACGCGATGCCGGATTCCGCCGCGGTGTCGTGGAACCGGCCGCCGCCATCGTTGTGGTACAGGAAGTTGGCCGTTCCGTCGTTGGCCACAAACAGGTCCAGCTTACCGTCACGGTCGTAGTCCACCGTCACAATGCCCAACCCCCGCCCGGAGCTCTCCTGCAGCCCCCATTGCGCAGTGACGTCCTTGAAGGTTCCGTCTCCCATATTGCGGTATGCCACGTCCGGCTCCGCCGGGTAGTCGTAGGGCGGACAGCTCGACGGGTATCCGCGAAAGTCGCAGAGCTGCTTGGACTGGGCGTTGAACTGGCAGTACCTGGCGACGTACAGGTCGGGCTTGCCGTCTCCATCCAGATCCGCAAAGGCGGCAGCAGTCGAGAAGCCGCCGGTCTCTACGCCTGCTCTCTGGGTCACGTCTTTGAACGTGCCGTTCCCCTCATTGTGGAAGAGGATGTTCTTACCATAGTAGGTGACATAAAGATCTAGCTTCCCATCTCCATCGTAATCTCCCACGGCGCATCCCATGCCGAAGCCGTGCCCCAGCCCCGCAACTCCGGCCTTCTGCGTCACGTCTGTGAAGGTGCCGTCGTGGTTGTTGTGGTACAGGTGGTTGCCGTCTCCGGGAGGTGACTTGCCGTTGACGAGGAAGATGTCCAGCCAGCCGTCATTGTCGTAGTCGAACACTCCGCAGCCCGAGCCGGTAGTCTCCACGATGTTGGCGCCCGCCCCCTGTCCGTTCTTGTGCTCGAAACGGATGCCTGCCTGCTGAGCGATTTCCGTGAAGAGAAACCGCCGGTCGTCTCCAGGCGGGGGGCGGCGGGTAGCGGGCGCCGGGCCGCAGCCGAAGAGGGCGAGGAGACAGAATGACGAGGCGACGCGGCGAACGGGCGAGGGGGCGAATCCGGACTCGCCGCGTCCCCGAGTCGCCGCGTCCCCGCGTCGGACCTCCGTCATCGCGCCGCCTGTTTGGCTTCCGTCAGCCGGCCCATGGACTTGAGCGCCGATACCAGCAGGTCACGCGCCTGCTGGTCGCGGGGATTCAGCCGGAGCGCCTCGCGCAGCTCTACGACAGCGTCCGGTAATTGCCCCGTGTTGAGGTAGGCCCGTCCCATGTCCCGATGTGCGTTGGAGTCCGCGGGGTTGCGCATTACGGCGTCCCGCGCGGCGGCAAACCGCTGCTCCTGATCGAATATAGCGCCGTACTGTCTACGCAGCCGGCTGCCCCTTGCGCGCCGGGCCGGATCGTGGGAGCGCAGGTAGAGGCTGCCGAGATACTCCGAAACGCGCTCAAATCGCGGATCCTTACGGTACGTGACCTCGTATTGCGGGATGGCCTGCTGCCACTTGCCCGTTAGCTCCAGCGCCCGACCCAGCCAGTAGTGTGCGTCCGTGTCTTCTGGCCTTATCTTGAGCGCCGCGCGCGCGGCTTGCTCCGCGTCCTTGAAACGTGGGGGATGCCAGCGCGTGTCCAGCAGGAGGTGCGCCATGCCGACGTATGCCGCCTCCCTCCTGCGGGCGTCCGGCGCCAGGCGAATCACGCGGCCCAGCAGCCCCTCCGCTTCGTTCATCCGGCCCTGAAGCCGGTCCGCCTCTGCGAGCAGCACCAGGAGCTGGGTGTTGTCCGGGTGGCGCTTCAGTCCTTCTCGCGCCGCCTGTTCCATGGCCGGATATTGGAAGCGCATGTAGGCCTGGGTTGCCAGATCGCTGAAGATTCGCGGATCGTCCGGGTTTACACGGATCGCCTGGAAGATAAGCGGCCGGGCACGATCAAACCAGGCCAGCCGAAGATAGATCTCGGCAATACGCAGGGCGCTGTCGGAGTCGGAAGGGTTGAGCCTGGCTGCCGCCGCCAGCTCCTCTATCTGCCGGTCCAGGTATCCCGAACGAGCGTAAATGGTTGCCAGCCGCTTATGGACGGTGGCGTTGGAAGGCGCGGCGCGCTCAGCTTCTCGAAGTGCGGCAGCCGCGGCCGGGAGGTTGCCGGACTTCTCGTATGCCTGAGCTTTACGGAGGAGCGGCGTGACGCTGCCGGACTTCTGCGGGCGCTGCGTCAATGCCGTGGTGGCCTCTGTCGGCAGACTTATGAGGCCGCATAGGGCCATGGAAATGACCGCGGCGTAACGACAGCCGCGGCGGCGGGAGAACATGATTGGGTTGAGGCGAGAAGGAGAGTTAGCTACTTTGTGGCAGCGGAAGTACCCATCGAACTCGGCCCGGGCGGCATAGGCAGCGGCGTTCCGTGCTTCTTCAGATACTCCTCCTGCATTGCCTTGAGGCCCGATCCGGCTCGCGAATACGCCTCCTCGGTCGACATGCTTGGCTTGTGGAAATATCTAAAATAGAAGAAGACGCAGATAACGATCGCTACGATGACCACGACGGCTATACCGGCCGGTCCACTAATGTTTTGCTTCATCGCATCAAACCCTTCCAGGCTGGAGGTCAGCCGGACTCAGTATACCAGTGGCGTCCCGAACCGGTTCCAACTCGGGACGCCACTGGGACAGTAGGCTATCCGCCGTTTACGTACGTACCCGCGTACAGATCGTTGGTAATGCGACTGTTCTTGTAGTACTTTGCGTGGCCATCCGCCAGGGCGATGTTGTCGCCTGCCGTATGGCGGGAGTAGCTGTCCCACGCCGGGGGCGCCTGGCTGCAGGGATCCGGATAGTAGAAGTCGAGCGTGGGATTGTTCAAGTAGCCTTCGGGATAAGCCACCTTGTGTATCAGACAGTAGTGCGCCGGGTCGTTCGGATCGTTCGGGTCCGGAGTGCGCGTCCACTGGCTGTAGTTCTTATAGGCGGAGCCGTTATAGGCCGAACCGGTCGTGGGGTACCACGCGTCAGCGACGAGCATCGTGGAAGCTACTTTGTCGAGCTGCGCCATCGACGTCCCCGACGTGCCGGGATACGGATTGGTGACCGGCCCGCCCAGCTCACCGAACTGCAGGGGCTCATTTACGCCATAGGACATAATGACGTGCCAGAGGGCCGGGTCAATGCCGTATCTCTGCATGTTCGCGTCGCCTTTTTGGGACCAGCCGCCCATCCCAGTGGCGCTCGGCGTGGCCTTCAGGCGATCATCCGGGCAAGCATAGACCCCGCCGTTCTTTACGTACGGATAGATGGCGTTGAACCACACGCCGCTGTATTTGGCCTGGCCGGCCGCGCCATCCGGGCAGCCGGCAACCGGTCCGGCGTCCCTGTTGCACGACCATTCCCAGTACGGGAAGGTCTCGTCGTAATCCTGGGCGTACATCTGGAAACCCAGGTCCAACTGCTTGAGATTGGAAAGACACGAGATGGCGCGGGCCTTCTCGCGGGCCTGAGCGAACACCGGGAAGAGGATCGCCGCGAGAATCGCGATAATCGCGATGACGACGAGCAGCTCTATCAGGGTGAACGCCTGGCGCCCATGGTGTGTGCGCCTAGTAATCATTCTTGCACTCCTCTGTGTAAGAGATTGGGGAATAGCGCCCTCACAGGTGGGGCGCGCATTAGATAATGCCGGGGAAACCACTGCCAAGAATGTCAAATGGTCGCGGTCACCTCCTTCACTCGGGGCGGAGCCGTGGACTGCCTCACCAGCAGCTCTACAGGGCAGACTGCGCAGTTTACGTTCTGGTTCCTGTCTGATCCAGCGATCCGGTCCACTGCCAGCTCGACGGCCGCTCTGCCCATCTGGTCCAGGTCCTGCCGGATGGTGGTCAGCGGCGGCGAGGTCACCGGGGCCGAAGGCGTGTCGTCAAATCCGATGACGGAGAGGTCCTCCGGAATCCTGAGACCGAGCTGAGAGGCCGTTCGGTACAGGTCCTCCGCCACAAAGTCGTTCCAGGCGAGCACCGCCGTGGCGGGCTTTTCGCATGCTACGAACCGGCCCAGGACCTCCTCGGTTACGCCCACCTTCCACAGATAGGGAACGATGAGGTCTTCCCGCACCGGCAGCCCGAGCCGCTCAAGCGTTTCCTGGAAGGCGGCCACACGGGAGATGCAGTCGTATTCACGCCGGGGGCCGGTCAGGTAGCCGATATGCCGGTGCCCCAGCGCCGCAAGATGCTTCACGGCAGCGCGGATGCCGGCTTCATTGTCGCTGTCCACCCAGAGGGTCTCCGGTTCCTTGCTGCGGCAGCACATGGTGACAACCGGAATGCCCGCTTCCCGCAGATGCCCGATCAGGAGACAGTCCGGCGATGGATTGATGAGAATGAAAGCGTCGCTCCGCCCGTCCGCGTACCGGTCCAGCTCCTTGACGGAAGCGGCATCTCCCGGATAGCCGTAGACCATCGGGTTGTAGCCGCACTGCAGCGCCTGACTAAAGATAGCCGAGAGCAGCCCGTGCTCAAATGCGTGCACCGAGCGGCGAATGAACGGGCTGATGGTGCAGACCACGCCTAAGACGTCCGCGCGCTGCTTGGTGAGTGCGCGAGCCACGCCGTTCGGCCGGAACTGAAGCGACCGCGCGGCGTCAAAGACGCGCTGGCGCGTGGCTTCGGGGATGTTGCTGTTTCCCTTGCCATTCAGAACCAGCGAGGCTGTCGTTTTGGAGACCCCGGCGATCCGGGCGACGTCTACCAGGGTCGGGCGTGTCTTCATGGGGCGCGAAGGTTCCGGCTGGTAAACCGGTTTACTGCGTGGGACAAAGATAACAGATGAGCGGACGGATGTCAATAGGTTAAGCTTGCTTAATTTTGAGGAGGGAGGGAAAGCGGGGAAGCCTAAGACCACGGACGGCGGACCACGGGCCACGGAATCCGGAGTCGTCCGTCGTCTGTGGTCTACCCGATGCAGGTGAGCTCCGCGGCGTAGGGGGCGAGCGGATCTGTCCAGCCCTTGGTGAATAGCTGAATGGCGGAGCGCAGCCGCTGCTGTTCGTCCGCGGTGAGATCCAGAATGGTCACCCCGTAGCGGAACAGTCCGTCCGGCTGTCTGCGCCTATGGACCGCCCGAACCGGGAGAGACAGCTCGACCGTTCGATGGGGGCATACCGTGAGCCGGACCTCCGCCCCAACGTGCAGCGCAGCCGGAACGCAGATGAGCAGGCCCGCCATGCTAACCACCATGGCAGTTCCTTCAGCTCGCTGCCTATCCCATTCCACGGCGAGCGGCCAGTCACAATCGTACCGCGGCGCCCGGCGCCGTTCGGCCGGTGTCTTTAGTCTGGCAAGTGTCTCGTCCATGGCCCGCCTGTCTTCCGAGAAGAGCATGTTCATCTGAGAACGTTCCGAATCACGCGTGGGTGAGAAATGCTGAGCTCAGGACAGCCAGGTCCTGGGGCAGCGGCCGCCGTTGTCATGGCGAAATTGTCCGTCCATCCCGGATTCTGGCGGCGCGGACATGGAATGTTGCTGTACAAACTGCCGGCTTGTAGCTAGGCGGCGATCCGGAGGGAGCGGCGAGCCAGGCGTACCCTGACGATGCGGCGAGGATGCGATGGAAAGGCCGCCAGGTGGTTGGCGTCGGAGTGGGCACCAGCCAGTCGGCCCAGCTTGCGCTCCGCCTTGACCTGATACATCGACGTGTCCGCGGCGGCCAGCAGCGCCGCCGCATCGGTTCCGTCAGTCGGAAAGCAGGCGTATCCCACACTCGCCCCTATGTGCAGCTTGCCCAATCGAGGATGCACGAGCCCCGGATCGTATCCGGCCACCGCCGCTTCAAGCTTCCCAGCCACCGCCGCAGCCTGTTCCGGCTGCGCCCCGCGGACCACCACCACAAACTCGTCACCGCCGTAGCGGGCGACGACGTCGTCCGCCCGAACGCACTGCCGGAAGATGCGCGCAAGGTCCCGGAGCACTTCATCTCCCTTCTGGTGGCCGAAGTTGTCATTGATGGGTTTGAAGCTGTCCAGGTCCAGGCAGAGCAGCGCGAAAGGCCCCGGATCGGAACCGGCCGAGCAGCAGTACTCCAGGTGATCCGTCAGGTACCGCACATTGTGCAGGCCTGTCAGCGGGTCTGTTTCCGCATTGCTACGGGTCCGCTCAAACAGCATGCCGTTGTAGAGTGCCAGCGCCGCGCGCTCCGCCACGGTCTCCAACACCTGCTGATCGTGGGAGCCGAAGGCGTCGGCCAGCGGATGGTAGAGGTTTATCGTGCCCAGCGGCTGCCCCTGGTGAGTGATGGGTACGATGAGAGCGGATTCCAGCGGCTGCCACTCTGTGAACTGCGACGCCTGCACCATCAGGTCCTCGGGGTCGAACACGCCCATATAGGTCGCTTGGCGCTGGAGCACGCCGAGAGAGAGACTGGTGGTGGAGGTGGTGCGGCTGCCCTGGAAGAATGGTTGGTTCACGCCGACGGCTGCTCGGACCAGAAGCTCTTCTGCAGCGTCGCACTTGAGCGCGAACAGGCAGGCGGTGCCGGGCATCATGGCCTCGAGCTTCCGCGCGAGGATCTCCAGCGTCTCCTGCACGCCGATGCTGGAGGAGAGCGTTTGCGAGACCTCGTACAGCGCCCACAGCTCGGACGACGCTCTCCGGATGTCGCGGGCCGCCTCGTCGGCCTTGGTTACAGGCAGGCTGTCCTGCGGCGCCTGCGGCGCGAGCGGCCCGGTGCCCTCCGCGGCCATCTGCTGGATTACCTCGTCCACAACTTCCAGAAAGGCGTCGGCGATAACCGGGTCAAAGTGGCTCCCGCGCGTGCGGCGGATCTCCTCAATGGCCTTCTGGTGCGTCCACGCCTTGCGGTAGGAGCGGTTGGAGGTGAGCGCGTCGTACACGTCGCAGACCGCCAGGATGCGGGCCGTGTACGGTATCTCGTCCCCCTTCAGCCCGTCGGGATAGCCGGTGCCGTCCCACTTCTCGTGGTGGTACTTGACCACCGGGAGCACGGGCCAGGGGAACTCTACCGGATCCAGAATGGCCGCCCCGATCTCCGGGTGCTTCTTGATCTTGTCAAACTCCTCTTTGGTAAGGCGGCCGGGCTTGAGGAGCACGTATTCCGGCACGCCCAGCTTGCCGATGTCGTGGAGCAGCGCTCCGGTCTCCAGACCCTCCAGCTCAGCCCCGGAGAGGCCCAGCCGCTTCGCGGTGGCCATGGCGTACCGCTGCACGCGAAGGATGTGCTGATGGGTGAACTGATCCTTCGCATCGATGGCGAGAGCCAGGCTCCGGATTGTGGCGAGATAGAGGTCCGCCAGCCGGGACTGGCTATGTTGAAGGTCCTCGATATGCTGGATCTTCTCCTCCGCCCGCGCGGTGTACACCTGATAGGAGTGGTAGGTGAGGTAGACCACCGGCGCCCCAAAGAGGAAGAAGGTCACGCTGGGGCTGCCGGCGACCAGGAGTCCTATGCTCGCGATGGCGGCCCCGCCGAAGTAGCTGGGAGCGGTCCAGAGAAAGGTGCTCTTCCAGACGGGGAAGGGATTCTGGCCCTTGCACAGCCCGAGCACGACGGCCACGCCGAAGGTGTTCACAAAAAAGTAGGTCAGACACGCGCCGCAGACGGCGGGAAACGATGCGGATCCTTCGAGCGTAAGATCCCACCCGTTGAGCGCAAGAAAGGTCCAGCCGGACAGCCAGGCAGTGACGGCCGCGAGACCGACGTTGAAGAGGAGCTGGTGGGGCGCCTGCTGCTTGGGGTAGACCCCCGCGCTCAAGATTCCCAGGCTGCCGATGATCACACCGGCCGCCGGCCCAAACCTCATGAGCGCGGCGAAGGTGACCGCGAAGGCCAGTGTCATGGAGCCGGCGTTCTCCACCACCTGATATCGATTCACGGTTACCTTCCGGCTGCCGGTAAGGACCGCGCAGGCGGCAAGCAGCGCCATCTGCCACCCCGCGCCCGCCGGCTGGGGGTGGCGGTAAAAGGCGGCCGCAGCACAGGTAGCTGCGCCTGCCGCCACCATGGCAATAACGTAGTATTTCGCTGATTTGGGTAGGGAGCGCACCGATGTGCATCCGGGCCGGCTTGAAATGAGCGGATGGATACCCGCAGAAGATACGGTCCGCTGTCCCGTTCTTCCGTATTTGTGCGCGTCCCTACCCTGTTAGACCTACGGGAGAGTGCGCCCCTCAGCCATCGCCGGCCGTCCAACATCGAGCATACATAGAGGTCCCCTGAAGTTTCGCCCCGCGCATCCCGAACATTACGGGTGTGCTCGGTCTGCACGACGCAGCGCCGCGCCGTAACGCCGGTTCCGACCTTATTCCGATATACCGAATGAATTCATCTGCGCTGAGAGCGAATGTCGGCATAGGCCTTGGGCTCTGTACCCTGCTGGGCCTCTGGTTCGCGCTCCTCAACAGTACGCGCGACCTGATGGAAGCCAACCAGGTGGCGGTCCACGCGCGCCGCGCCGTCGACACCCTGAACGGACTCGACACCATTCTCACGCGCGGTGAGCTGGATGACGCCCGGAATCTCCTTCACCACCGGCCGCTGAACGGCCGGCGCGCTCAGTACCTGCGCCTCTATCTCCACGAGCAGACCGGCGAATTCGCCAAACTGGTTCTGGACGAGCCGAGCCAGCATAGCCGCACCGACGAGCTTCAAAAGCTCGTGATGGGGCGCCTGTGCAACGTAGGACGAGGGCAGTACACGTTCCCTCCCGCTCCGGAGCAGAAGGCGCGTGGGCTTATCGACGGAATCCGCGATGAGGAGAACCAGATCCTCGCCAGGAGGATTCAGGCGGTAGAAGGCGCCGAGCGCCTCACGTGGGCGCTGGAGATCACTGGAGGCGTTCTTGCGGTCACCCTGATCGGCGCGGGAGCTCTCCTCCTGAAGCGAGAGATGGCCGGCCGGATCCAGGCTGAGCAGAAGCTGTCCCACTACGGTGGATACCTGGAGCGTACCAAGACAAAGCTGGAGACGGTCGCTGCGACCGATGCGCTCACCAAGGTCGCGAACCGCCGGGGATTCGACAGCCGCCTGGACGAGGAGCTCAAGGCCGGGTCCGAGAAGTTCGAAGCCCTCTCCCTGCTGCTGCTGGACGTAGATAAGTTCAAGAGCTACAACGATACGTACGGCCACCTGGCCGGCGACCGCATACTGGCCGAGGTGGGCAAGATCCTCCAGTCGCAAATACGAGAAGGGGACTTCGTGGCGCGTTACGGCGGGGAGGAGTTTGGGGTGATTATGCCCGGCGCAAACGGCGCGGATGCCCTGCAGGTAGCGGAGCGGATCCGAGAGGCAGTGGAATCCCACACGTGGCCGGACCGCGCCATCACGGTGAGCATAGGCGCCGCGACCAGCAAGAGGTGCCTGGAGAGCGCCGCGGCCCTCATCGCCTCTGCAGATGCGGCGCTCTACCGCGCCAAAGAGAGCGGCCGCAACCGCGCCATCCACAACGACTCGCTCTCGTTTGCGGCTTAGACCTCCCCCTAGCTCCTCGTCGGAGGATGGCCCATCCCGGTAAGGTGACGGTTCTATCCAGTCCGGAGTTCATGGAAGACTCAGTACGGCGGCAGAAAGGCTTGGCCGCCACCATAGCATCGGATACAGGGGAGGAGACGTAGGTGCCGAATCGCGTTGAGAATGACCCGCACGTGGATGAGCTCTTCCTGGCCGGAGAACAGGTGCCGGCCGGGTTCTACCGGCAAGTTGGTACGGGAAAGAGGGTTCATCTGGAAGCGGCGGGAGCGTTACCGTGTAGCTTCGATGGCCAGGTGGCCTGTTACGTGCGCATGCGCACGTGGGCAAGCCACCGTCACGCGCCATCTGCTAGATAGACGCACCGGGCCGGACCCGCTGTTTCGGGGTCCGGCCCGTTTTATCATTGTCCGAGGACAGTGGACGGACGGATTCCGTCGGTCATCCGTCTCCCGTCATCCGTCCATTTGGCCCGCTCCACTATCTACTACCTGCGGTCTCGCGTAACCTGCACCGCCGCGCCGTTGCTCACGTTCTCTTTACCTGTCACGATCACATCCTCGTTGCCGTGAAGACCCCCGGTGATCTCGACCCACTGCGGCCCCTCAAAGCCCGTTTTGACGCTCAGCTTGTTCGCCTTGCCGCCCTGGACAACGAAGACGGAGCGCTTGTCCTTCTCGAACAGGACCGCGCTAGTTGGCACTGCCAGGGCGCCGGAACGCGATTGCAGCTCCAGCGTCACGGGCAGGAACGAGCCGGGGCTCAGGCGGTGGACCGGGTTGGGTAGGTCGATCTCGGCCAGCATCGTGCGCGTGGAGGGGTCCAGCGCGCCGGCGGTTCGCGTAACGCGCGCCGCGATCCTATCGGCTCCGGCGTGGACCATTGCCCGGCTTCCGGGACGCACGAAGGGCGCGTCGGGCTCGGGCGCCTGCACGGTGATCCGGAGCCTATCGTCGCTGGCGAGCGCCAGGATCGGCTTGGTCGCGCCCTGCGCGCTGGTGGCGGCGCTCTGCACGAGGGCGCCGGGATCCAGGAGCCGCTGCGTGATGGTCCCGGCAAACGGCGCACGAACCTGGGTGTAGGCGAGCATCTCTGCGGCGCGCCGGGCAGCCTGCCCGCTTGCCTGGCTCTGGTAGCTCACGCTGCGCCCCTGCGCTTCGACGACCCCGATCTGGCTCTTTACCGCTGCGGACTGCGCCTTCATGCTCGCCACCTGCTGCTGGGCGGTATGTATCTCCGCCTGCGCAACACGGATGCTGCTTTGGAGCGCCGCCTGTTTGCTCCGCGCCGCCACCACGGCCTGCCGCGCCGCAGCGACTCCCTGCCGCGCAGCCTCAACGGACTGTGCGGCGGTGGCGACCTGACTCTCGCTGCCCTTCATCTTGCTCTCCGCGACGTCGAGGTCTTGGCGGGCGAGGAGACCCGGATCGCGGTCAAAAACCTGCTTGAGGCGCGCATAGGTCTGCCGGTTCAGGTCGTCCTCGGCCTTTGCCTGCGCCAGTCCGGCTTGCGCCTGCCCTACGGCCGTTTCCGCCTGCTGCTCGAGCTGGATGGCTCTCTGCGCGTCGGCAGCGGCGGCATCCCGCTCCGCTTCGGCTTCGGGCACCTTTGCGCGGGCGGTGGCGAGGTCGGCCTGCGCTTTGGCAACAGTCGCCTCCGCCTGCCGGTAGTCGCTCACGGCCCGAGCCCGCGCTGCCGCATTCCCGGCTGCCAGAGCGCCCGCGCCCTCCGCCGACTCCTGGGCCTGCGCGGCCTCCTGGCGCAACTCCGGCGAATCGATGGTCGCCAGGAGCTGCCCGGCCTGCACGTGGTCGCCTTTGTCCACCAAGACGGTCCGCAGATACCCGGATACTTTTGCATAGAGCAGCGCCTGCTGGTACGGCTGCGCGTCACCCGGCAGCTCCACCGTGCGCTCCACGTTCCGCCGCTCCGGCCTGGCGACCTGCACGACGGGCATCGGCACGGTGACAATCGGCGCGGCGGCAGACACACTCCGGCCACATCCGACCAACGTTGGCACCGCGGCGATGCCAAGCAGGACAACACGTATCGCCTCGGACCAAGTCGACTGGCTCATGGACAGTCTCACTTTCTCGCGCATCTTCAATCCACTGGCGCAAGCTGCGCCGCGTCCAATGCCGGCGCAACGGAGGGGCGGCGCTTCAGATAGCTGTAGAGGATAGGCAGCAGGTAGAGCTTTACCACCGTGGAGACCAGCAGGCCGCCGATAACGGCGCGCGCGAGCGGCATGTTGGCCTCACCCGCCCGCGCAGCCATGGGAACCAGGCCCAGGATAGCCGCGAGCGAGGTCATGACGATGGGCCGCAGGCGGATACGCGCCGCCTGCATCACCGCCTCTCGCGGCTCAACACCCTCCTCCAGACGGCGGTTGGCGAAGTCCACGATGAGCACGCTGTATGACACCGTGAGACCCACCACCATGATGACGCCCAGCAGCGACTGGATGTTGAGCGTGGTCCCGGTGAGCCAGAGGATGAGGGCCACACCGATCAGTCCCGGCGGCACTGAGAACATCACGATAAAGGGGTCCACAAAGGAGCGGAACTGCGCCACCAGCAGCAGATAGACCAGGGCCACGGCCAGCGCCAGCCCGAAGCCTAGGCTGCCGAACGACTCCTGCATGGAGGAAACCTCGCCGCGCAGGGCGACCTTGTAGCCTTCAGGGAGCTGGAGCCTGTCCAGGATCGCCTGAACGTCGGCGGACACCGCCCCGATGTCGCGCCCGCGGACGTTGGCGAACACATCCGTTACGCGCCGGATGTTCACGTGGTTGACCTCGACCGGCGCTTTGGAGGTGCTCATCGTCGCCAGGTTGCGCAGTGGAATGGCCGTCGCCTGGCCCTTGCCGGTGATAGGGATATCCTCGATCGTCTCGCGCGAGCTGATGTCCTTCTCCCGGTAGGTGGCGCCAATGAAGTAGTGGTTGCCCGTCTTCTCGTCGATCCAGAAGGAGGGGAGGAAAGTGATGCTGGAGTTGAGCGCGGTCACCACGTTCTTGACTACTTCCTCCTGCGTGAGGCCGATGGAGGCGGCGCGGGTGCGGTCCACGTCCAGGTAGAGCTGCGGGTAGTCCAGGCTCTGCTGGATGCGCACGTCTACCGCGCCGGGAATCCGGGCGATCTGATCGCGGACGACCGAGGCGATCTGCTGCGCCGTCTCCAGCTTCGCGCCCTCCACCTGGACGTCGATGGGAGAAGGCAGCCCGAAGTTGAGCGCGGCCGAGACGAGGCCGCCCGTGTCGAAAGCCAGACGGACGCCGGGAACGCGCTCCGGCAGGCTGCGCCGGAGCGCGTCGGCGTACTCCTGGGCGCTCTTGTGGCGATGGTCCTGGAGCTGAACCAGCACAAAGGCATCGTGCGGACCGGCATTGGGCGTGTAGGCGGCAGGCCAGTCGTACAGAATCCCGACGTTAGAGACCACCATCTTCAGGTCCGAAGCCGGAATGGCTTTTCGGACCTCCTCCTCCACCCGCCCGGCGTACTCTTCCGCTTTCTCCATGCGGGTTCCGCTGGGGGCGCGCACCAGGATCATGAACTGCCCGGCGTCAATCTGCGGAAAGAGCTCGCGGCCCAGAAGCGGCACGAGAAGAAGGGCGCCGCAGAATGTGGCGGCAATGCCCGCCAGGGTGAGCGCGCGATGGCGCATGGTCCAGGCGAGCAGGTCTGTGTACCGGTCCTGAAGCCAGTCGAACCAGCGCTCGGACAGGCTCTTGCGCCGGGGCGCGTGCCCGGCCATGTGCGGTTTTACGAACCGGGCGCAAGCCGCCGGAACGAGCAGCATGGAGAGCAGATAGGAGGCCCCCAGCGCAAAGACCACGGCGAGCGCCAGCGGCGTGAACAGGAACTTGCCGATGCCGGTCAGGAAGATGACGGGCGCGAAGACGATGGCGATGCTGATCGTGGCGACAAGCACCGGCATGGCGACCTCCAGGACTCCTTCGCGCGCCGCCTGAGCCGGGCTCTTGCCCATCTCCAGGTGCCGGAAAGTATTCTCTATCACCACGATGGCGTTGTCCATCAACATGCCGGTGGCAAGCGCTAGACCGCCGAGGGTCATGGCATTGATGGTCTGGCCGGTGAAGTAGAGCGCGATAAATGCCGCCAGCACGGCCAGCGGGAGCGAGATCGCCACGATGAGGGTGGAGCGCACGCTGCCCAGGAAGAGCAGGACCATGGCGGCGGCCAGGACTGCGCCCAGGATCCCCTCCCGCTCCAGGCTGCCGATGGACTGGCGCACGTAGACCGACTGGTCCACGATGACGTCCATCTTGAGCTGCTTGCCGTTGGGCACCTGCTGCCGGATTCCGGGGATCGCCGCCTTGATTCCATCCACTACCTGGATGGTGTTGGCGCCTGGCTGCCGGTAGATGGGGATGTAGACGGCGCGCTTGCCGTTGATATGCACCGCATTGGTCTGGATAGCGTAGGCATCCTTCGCCTCGCCGATGTCCCGCACGAAGACAGGCTTCCCGTCCTCATATTTGACGGGGATGTCGTTGAGGTCCTTGACCTCCGGGACCATCGCGTTGGACGCGATCTGGTAGTCGTAGTCGCCGATCTTGGCGTCGCCGGTGGGGATGAGGACGTTGTAGCTGCGGACGGCATTGACTACGTCCATTGGGGAGAGATGGCGCGCCTGGAGCTTGTCCTTGTCCACGTAGATGAGGATGCGCCGCAGCCGCCCTCCATAGACCGCAGGCGCGATTACGCCCGGCGTGCCGGAGAGCAGGTTGCGGATATTGAAGTAGGCCACGTCGTACAGGGCGGTCTCATCCAGCGTGTCGCTGGAGATGGCGAGGAGCGCCAGGGGCTGCGCGGCCGTAGGGTCGAACGGCATAACCATCGGTGGAATGGTTCCGGGCGGCAGGTAGTACAGGTCCGAGATAGCCAGAGCGGAGACCTGGGACATGGCCGTATTGGGATCGATGTCCGGCCGGAAGAAGTCCTTCACCACGCTCACGCCGATGAGGGAGCGCGACTCCTGGCGCGCAATGCCGTTGGACTGGCTGGTCCACCGCTCCAGCCGGTTGGTGATGTCCCGCTCTACGATGTCGGTGGGCATGCCTGGATAGAGGGTGAGGATCTGGACGGCGGGGGTCTTAAACTGCGGGAGGATGTCCACCGGGATGCGAGCCAGCGTCGTCAGCCCGATGACCAGGGTGGCCAGGCAGAGAACGATGACAAAGTATGGATTGCGGAAGGCAAGGCGAACGAGTCCCACGAATCTTTATTTCCTCTTGGCTGGAGCGGGCGGGAGCAGGGCGCCGGTGGCGTAGCGCAGCGCAGCCTGCGCGGTCAGCGTATCGGACCGGAGACGCGTATTGGCGGTCTGGGCCTCCATCAGGGCAGCCAGAGACTGCTGTACCTCCAGGATGCTGCCCAGGCCGGTCCGGTACCGCTCCGCCGCAAGACTTGCGCTATCCTGCGCCTGCCGGACCTGCTCTTCCACCGCCCGCTGCCCCTCCTGGAGCGCCGTGAGCGTCTGCCGGGCGCGGATCACCTGGAGCCGGATGCTCTGGGCCGTCTCCTCGCTGGATGCGCGCAGGGCCGCTGCCCGGTGGCGCGCCGCGTCCGCCTCGGCCTGTACCTGCCCTCCCGTGTAGACCGGAAGCGTCAGGCCCACACCCGCGGCATAGGTGTGGTTCTGTCCGAACTCGCCCGCGGCCACGTTGTCGTAGCCGCCGCTGGCGAAGCCGCGCAGCAGCGGCATTCCCTCCGCCCGCGCCGCACGGGCAGATTCCTCCGCCGCGCGAACCTGGTCCTCGATCGCCTGAAGCTCGGGCCGCTGCCGGAGGGCCGCCGCCACGTCCTGCTCCGGCGAGGCTGGCGGCGGAGCGGCCTCTGCGGGCGGTAAGGACGGTTCGACCAGCGTGTAGAGGGCCGGTCCGGTTGGCATGCCCATGGCCGCGTTGAGCTCGGCAAATGCCTGGTCACGGCCATTGCTCGCGTTGACGAGGGCGAGCTGCGCCTCCGCGAGCGCGGCTCGCGCCAATCCCACATCTACGCGCGAGGTGAGGCCGGCGTCGAACCGCGCCTGCGCCTGCCTCACGGTGGTCTCCCGCGCGGCGACGGTCTGCTCGGCGAGGCGCACCTGGTGCCCCGCCAGTAGCGCGCCGCCAAAGGCCTGATAGACGTTGAGCGCTACCAGTGAGCGCTGGGCCTGCTCGTCCAGCGCGGCGGAATCGGCCAGCAGCCTCTGGGACCGCACGCGGTGGAGCGTCCGGCCGAAGTCCGCGATGATCTGGCTGAGGACGAGGTCTGCGCCGTAGTTGCGCGTATTCGTGGAGTTAGCGAGTCCCGCGAAGCCGAAGCCGGGGGCGGCGGGTGGACCATCCTTTCCTACCGCCTCCAGCGTGAGCCGCGGCCGGAACCCGCTGGCCACCGACTGCTCGCGCGCCTCCGCCGCCAGGCGCGCCTCGTCCAGCCGTATCAGGCTCGGATGGCGCCGCAGCGCCGTGGCGACCGCCTGCTCCAGGGAGAGGGCCGGTGGGGCCTGCGGTCCCGGCGCCTGCCCGGCCGCCGGAACGCCGAGCGGAACGAAGAGCAGGCAGAATCCGACATCCAACCAGCGGCCGTTCCCAGTGCGATAGTTCAACTCTTGTGGGAGCCGCCTTTCTGCTTCTTGGCTAGCGCGGCGGCCTTTCTTGTGCAAATGGCGGAGCAACGCGCGGCTAAAGGACGTCACCCGCGCCCTCCTGATTGGAGCCGCCGGACACATGCATCGCCATCTCCAGCAGACGGTCGGCCGGAAGCACTGACACGATGGCATACACGCGGTCTCCCGCGCGCCACGCCTCCACATTGCAGCGGCCGTCCGTGCCGCGCAGGAATCGGCGGCCCTCACGCGTCTCCGCCGCCATCCCCGGCAGCCGACACCGCGGCGCGCGCAGCTCGTAAACGGACACCGGCTTCCCCTGCGCCTGGTACATGAAGAAGGCGATCGGCTGCCCGTCCAGCGAACAGCGGCGTCCGCCGAGCAGGTTCGCCCCTGCAAGCGAGAGGTCTACAGGAGCTACCGTGAATCCAAGCTGCGGGGTGAGCCGGGCAGCGACCTGCCGGGCGTCGGCGCTCCTCACCGTGACCCGGCCGGGATCCTCGACGAACTCCTGGTGGTCCTGGATCATCGAGCGGACATTGAGCGCCACCGTGACGGAATGCGGACCAGGCCGGCGGCTCCAGACTGCGACGGCGAGCAGCGCCGCAACTCCCACGACGAGAGCCGCGCGAAGGAACGGCGCCCGGCCCCAGACCGTGGCCCGCGCCGTTCCAAAGAGGTGGGAGCGAGACTCGTCGTGCCGGATGGCGGCGACTAGTTCTCCTGGAAGGGAAGCATCTGCTGGAGAATTCATGGGCTGAAGGGCCCAGTGAACGGCGTCCGCCACCCACAGCAACGGCACACAGTCCGGCGCGTCTGTCTCGGTCCATGTGATAGGGTCGCTGGCCGCAGGCTCATCCGCCTGCTTCAGCTTTTCGATATATCTCCAGAGCAGCTCATCTGCCCCGTTCTCATGCTCTTCCATGGTCCTACTCTTGCCGCATCTCCCGCACCTCGGCGAAGTATCCCTGCTCTTCGAGGACTTGTTTCAGCCTGGTCATCGCCCGGTGGAGCTGCGTCGTAACGGCGCTCACGCTCGGCTTTCCCAGAATCTGCATGATATCACGCCGGGAGAGGTCCTTCTCAAAAGCGAGGCGGATGATCTCCTGATCGTCCGGGGATAGCTCCTCCAGAGCTGCGCGCACCATGCGGTTGCGCTCTTCGTCTAGTATTCCCGCTAAAGGGGCCGGGGTTAGGTCTTCCACAAGCAGTGCCCCGACGGCCGCTTCGTCCTCCATTGAGACAGTCCTAGACGCTCTGATGCGGTCCAGCTCGTTGAAGATGAGCCGGCGGCAGATAAGGAACAGGTAACCGGCAAAGCTCAGGCGCTCTCCGGTCCGGAACGCCTCTATGCTGCGGTACGCGCGAAGGAATGTCTCCGAAGCGATGTCTCGCGCCAGTTCCGCGCTGCGGAGCTGGCGGCGTGCATACGACTCGATGCGCCGGTGATGGCGCCGGTATAGCTCCAGGAACCGCTCCCGGTCGCCGCGCCTCACCTGCTCTATGATCTGGTCGTCCGTCAGTTCCAATCGAGAGCACTCCCGGAGGTGTCTACAGGCGAGACCCGGAAGTGTCACAGTCACCGGGAACAGCGGTGGGCACCGTCCCCGGCAACCTCGTCCCCAGCCTCTGGAATCCCCGAGTAGCGGGCCTTAACTCATGGTTAACAATCCCTTAACCTTTGCTTAACCTGCGGTCGATACACTCAAGCCACCGAACGTTCATAACAGGCGGATTCAGCATAATTGCGCCACTCTGCAGCTCTCGGCAGCCTGCATCCGTATCCCGCCTAATCGAGAGGAGATCGCTTTGCCGCTTTCCAGCAGGATACACACCCGAACCATCAGCGTGTTTCTCGCCTCAATCGCCCTCGCCTTACCTGCGTGGGGACAGGTGGCCCAGGACGTTCCACGTGACCACTGGGCCTACCAGGCGGTGCAGGACCTCGCCGGCAGGGGGATCATCAAGGGATATCCGCCGGACGGCAACTTCTTCGGCACGCGGACGGTCACCCGCTACGAGATGGCCGCCATCATCCAGCGCGTGCTGGCCACCATCGACGATCAGTACGCCAAGAAGACCTCCATCCCGCCGCCAGGTGTGGGCCCTGCGCAGCTCGACGAGATCCGCCGGCTGGTGGATGAGTTCAAGGTCCAGCTCACCGTCATCGGGACGGACATGGAGAAGGTGCAGCAGGAGCTAGCATCCCTGCGCACAGACGTAGACGCCCTCAAGGGGCAGGTAGCGCAGCAGAATCAGGAGATTGCAGGCATACGGCGGGGCGTTCAGGGCGCCATCGACGCCACCAAGGAGCAGGCCGGCCGCATCGACACGATCAACAAGACCCTGAACTCCCACAAGATCAGCGGTTACATCCAGGCTCAGTTCCAAGCGTTCGACACGGGCCGGACGAGCCTGTTTACCCCCACAGCCTCCGGCGGGACCGGCAACACGCCAACCAATGGAGGTGCGGCCGTCGGCGGACCCTGGTACGGATTCTTGACCCGCGAGACCCGGCTAAAGGTTGCCGGACCTATCGGCGCTACGGGGCGCGCCGACTATGGATTCCAGATCGACGCGTCGACATTCAAAGCGGTGAGCACTAAAGAAGCGTATGTAAACGTCACCAATCTGCCGGCCAAGAATCTCACGGTAACCGCGGGACAATTCGCCTTGCCCTTTGGTTACGAGCTACCGGTGTCTTCCTCTGTTCGTGAGTCCATCGAGCGGTCGATGGGCTTCGCAAACTCGGGCTCTTCCTTCGCCATATTCAAGTCCTCCCAGTCCGCCGTTGGTGGCGTGGTGACGCCTGGTTCGGTGACATCCCCGTTCATCAACCAGGACTACGACATTGGGGCGATGTTGACGTTCGCACCGCGCGGGTTTACCATGCCAGGCGCGATCGGGACCAAGTTCACCATCGCGGCATTGAACGGCCTTGGTACGCCGGTAGGCGGCACTCGGAACCTGAAGAACGGGATCGACTGGGTTGGACGGGCGCAAACTACGCTGTTCAAGGGAAGGCTTGATGCCGGAGTATCTGGATACTATGGACAAATTCCCGTTAGGAGCGCCGCGCCTGGGGCCGGCGGGACGGTAGCTCCATTCGCGCTCGGACTCAAAGAGCTGGCGGGTGTCGACCTCAACTACCGCACTCCCTGGAAGACCCTTCTTCGCGCTGAGTATGTTGGGGGGGTGTATGAGGTAACCCCGGACCGAGCGCTCTTCCTGGAGAACAACCACATGCAGGCGTGGTATGTGGCGGTGCGACACCCGCTCACGCATAAGCTGGAGCTGGGCCTCAAGTACGAGGAGTTCATGCCTATCTCGCAGGCGGGCAAGACGGCCGGCGGCCTCAGCCGGATGGAGCTGATCCGGAAAGCGGCCCACATCGGATTCCTCTACTATCTGGACGACGCGACCCGCTTCCGGCTCTGGTACGAGAAGGGGCTGACCCCGTTCGATCCGTCGGCCGCCTCCGGCCCGCTCCGCAGCCGCCTGGGTTTCCTCACCGGAGAAGTGCAAGTTAGGTATTAGGTGATGGGTGATAGGTGATGCGTGAGGGCTCCGGGCCTATCACCTATCACCCATCACCTTCTGCTTCGGTTTCCAGGCGCTCGTCGTTACCGCCGCGCCGGGGGAGACGGCGTCCCGGCCGGTGACGATCACCTCCTCGTTCCCGTGCAGGCCGGAGGTGATCTCGGTCCACTTGCCGTCGTCGAAGCCGGTGGTCACCGGGACCCGCTTCACCTTGCCGCCTTCTACCGTGAAGACGGACTTGCCGGACTTCTCCACGCCTACCGCCGGGGAGGGAACCGCGATCACCCCGGGATGGTTCTCGAGCGCCACCTTCGCGACCACGTAGCCGCCGGGAAGCAACCGGTGATCGGCGTTCGGCAGGTCTACTTCGGCCAACAGCGTACGCGTCTTGGGATCCAGGGATGATGAGGTGCGGGTGATAGACGCGCGGATGGGAGAGTCCGGCTGGGAGAGCGCCGTGAGCGTGACTGGGGTGCCGGGAACAGCCCGGTCCGCCTCCGACTCCGGGACGTGGATGTAGACCCGCACGGTGTCCAGGTCCGCCACCGTGACGACCGGCTCCGCGCTCTGGGTGCCGGCGGCGGTCTGGATGAAAGCTCCACGGTCCACGAACCTTCGGGTCACGGTGCCTGAGAAGGGCGCCTGCAGCCGCGCGTAGGAAGCAAGCACGGTGGAGCGGCCGGCCGCGCTCCGCTGCGCCTCGGCCTGAAGGCGCGCCTGCTCCGTCTGCGCCGCGACCACCTCACGCTGTCTGCCGCTCACGGCAACGTCGCGGGACGCCATCTCCACCTGCTTGCGCAGCGAGGCCATCTTCGCCCTGGCGACGGCCACCTCCTGGCGGGTTGCCGCCGCGGATGCCTGCTCCTCCTCGATCTGCCGGTCCGCGGCGCTCACCTGCGCCTGCGCCGCCACGACTCGCTTGCGCGCCGCTTCTGCCTCGCTCCGGGCCGCCTGCGTCTTCCCGCGCGCCGCCTCGGCCCGGCTCTCCGCCTCGTCCACCTGCTGGCGGGCTATCAGCTTGCTGTCCTTCTGGTACACTCCTCGGTAGCGGTCCGCGGTCACCTCCGCCAGCTTCTGGTCCGCCTGAGCGGCCTGGACCCCGGCTTCCGCCTGCGTGACCTGTGCGCGGCTCTCCTCCAGCGCCGCCTCCGCCTGCGCCTTGAGCGCCTGCGCCCGTTTTACGGCACCCTCCGCGTGAAGCGCCTGCGCCCGCGCCGCGGCGACCTCCGCCGGTCCCTGCGCGTAGTCCAGGCGCGCTTTCTCCGCCGCCGCCCGCGCCCGGCGCTCCTCTTCCGCGCTCATGCGCCCGGATGCGGCATTGGCCTGCGCCGCCTGTGCCGCCGACCGGTACGCGTCCTCCGCCTGTCGCACGTCGGCCGCAAGCTCCGGCGCGCGGATCACCGCCAGGACCTGTCCGGCCCGCACCCGGTCGCCCTTGTCCACGTAGATGCTGTCCAGGTAGCCGGCCTGCTTGGAGAAGAGGGTGGCCTCCTGCAGTGGGGCGATGTCGCCCGGCAGGCTGATGAGCCTCGGTACGTCCCGCCGCACGAGGTGCGTGGTCTGCACCGCGACCGGCGGCGCGGCCTGCCCCTGCGGCGTCTGGCCCGCTTCCACCCCCGTACCCTTACACCCGCAGAGCAGGACGGCCAGGGGAGGCAGAAGAGCAGTTAGATGGACCCGTCTGATCATGAGCGTTCTCTTGTTCTCGGTATTCTGACGCAGGGCCGCCCCTCCACAAATCCATCGTCGGTCCTCCGTCTCCCGTCATCAGGAGTCATCCGGATGCAGGGAGGCGGTGCCGATCCCGGAACGGGCCTGCACCAGAGTGAACACGGACGGCAGCAGCGCAAGGGTCGCCAGCGTCGCGGCCAGCAATCCGCCCTCCACTGCGCGGCCCAGCGGCGCGGTCTGCGCGCCCGCCTCGCCGAAGCCCAGTGCCATCGGCAGCATGCCGGCCATCATGGCCAGGCTCGTCATCAGAATGGGCCGCAGACGGCTGCGCGCCCCCTCCACGGCCGCATCCTCCGCCGGCATGCCGCCCAGCCGGCTGCGCTCCGCGAACGTCACCAACAGAATGGCATTTGCGACGGCCACTCCAATCGCCATGATAGCCCCGATGAAGGACTGGACGTTCAGCGTGGTTCCTGTGATCCACAGCGCCAGCACCACGCCTGCCGCCACGGCCGGCACGGACGAGACCACCACCAGTGCCAGCCGGATGGACTGGAAGTTCGCCGCCAGGACCAGGAAGACTACCACCACCGCCAGCAAGAAACCGGTGCGGAGCCCGTCCATCATGTCCACCATGCCGGGAATCTGGCCGCGGATGGCCACGCTTACCTTCGCCGGCGGTAGGCCAGCGCGCGCCACGGCCTGGCTGACGCGTCCCGCCGTCCGGCCCAGGTCCTCGCCCGCGATGTTCGCATTGATGGTCACTAGCCGCTGCATGTTGTAGCGGTCGTACTCGCCCACCATAGCTCCCGGCGTCACGTCCGCCACGTCCCGCAAGAGCGCGGTTGCGCCCCCGTGGCCGGTCACGGGCACGTTCCGGATCTGCTCCACGGACGTCATCTTCTGGAGCGGGATGTCCACCTGCACCTGGTAGGCGATGCCGCTCTTGGGGTCGGCCCAGTAGTTGGGCGCGGTGAACCGGCTGGAGGAGGTGGCGACCGCAGCGGAACGCGCCACGTCCGCCGTGGTCAGCCCGAGGACACCGGCGCGCTCCCGGTCCACGTTCACCGCCAGCGTGGGATAGTCCAACGACTGGCCAAAGTGGATGTCGCGCAGGGAGGGGATCCGCTCCATCTCCACGCGCACTTTGTCCGCGAACGCCTGATTGGCCGGGAGGCTGGGGCCGCTCACCGCGACCTCTACCGGAGTCGGCGAGCCGAAGCTCATTACGCGGCTCACGATGTCGGCGGGCTCGAAGGAGAACTGTACGTCCGGCATCCGATCCGACAGCGTCCTCCGGAGCCTCTCCTTGAGCGCGTCTATGGCGACCGGCGCGCCCTGCTTGAGCTGCACCTGGAGCACAGCCTCCTCCGGCCCGCCTGTCCAGAGGTGTATGGTGTTGACCGGATAGGCCGGTGGCTGCGTGCCTACGAAGCCGATGGAGATGTCCACGTTCTTCGCGCCCGCTTCCTGCTGGATAGCGGCGAGCGTCTGGTCTGCCAGCTCCTCCGTGCGCTCGATGCGTGTGCCGGCGGGCGCGCGGAGGCGCACCTGGAGCTGGCCGGCGTCCACCCGTGGGAAGATCTCCGTGCCGAGCTGCCGGCCGAGGACCAGCAGGACCAACACGGCGGCGACCGCGTAGGCCGCCAGGAGCGGCGCGCGGACCGCGATGAGCCGCCGCGACCATCCGGCGTACCGCGCTCGGAGCCTGTCCATGCCGCTCTCCCGCGCCTCCGCGTGCCGGCCCCTGCGCAACAGCCAGGCGGTCGCCACCGGCACAAAGGTGCTGGAAAGCAGGTAGGAGGCGATCATGGAGAAGCCCACGGCCAGGGAGAGCGGCAGGAACAGCGCGCGCAGAGCACCCGCCATGAACAGCGCCGGGGTGAAAACCGCCAGCACGCACAGCATGGCCAGCAGCCGCGGCACGGCCGTCTCCGCCGTCGCGTCCAGCGCGGAGCGCGCCAGGGGCTGCCCGCCCGCCAGGTGCGTGTGGATATTCTCGATGGTGACCGTCGCCTCGTCCACCAGGATGCCGACCGCCAGCGCAAGGCCGCCCAGCGTCATGATGTTGATGGTCTGTTTGGTGAGCCAAAGCGCGAGCACTGCCGCCAGGATGGCCAGCGGGATGTTCAGCACCACGATGAGCGCGCTGCGCGGATCCCGCAGGAAAAGGAGCACCATGAGACCGGTGAGGACCGCCCCAAGCAGCCCCTCGAGCACCAGTCCTGAAATGGCGCGCGTGACGTATGGTGACTGGTCGAACTGGTAGCTCACCTTCACGTCGTCCGGCAGCACGCCCTGGAACTTGCCCATGTTCTGCTTCACTAGGTCTACTACGGAGAGCGTGGAGGCGTCGGAGCGCTTGGTCACCGGGATGAATACAGTGCGCCGGCCGTTCACCAGGGCGTAGCCGGTGGGGATGTCCGAGCTGTCCTCCACCGTTCCGATGTCCCGCACAAAGACCGTCTGCGTGGATCCGGTGCGGACAGGCACGCTCTCCAGGTCCTTGATGTTGGAGACCGTCGCGTTGGTCGGCACGATCGGCATGAGGTCCCCAATCCGCACGTTCCCGGAGGGGCTGATGGTGTTTGCCTGGCTGATGGCCTGCACCACCTCGTCCGGGGACATGTTGTAGGCGCGCAGCCGGTCCGGGTCCGCATGGATGACAATGGTGCGGGCGCTGCCGCCGAAGGGTGGCGGAGCGGAGACTCCGGGCAGAGTGGCGAAGAGCGGCCGGACCCGGTTGAGCGCCAGGTCCTGAATCTCGGCGACGCTTCGCGTGGGGCTGGAGAATACCAGGTCACCCACCGGGACGCTGCCGGAGTCGAACCGCATGATAAAGGGAGGCACCGTCCCCGGCGGCATGAAGCTGCGCGCCCGGTTCACGTAGGAGACGGTCTCTGCCATCGCCTGCGACATGTCGGTGCCGGGGTGGAACTGCAGCTTGATGAGCGCGTTGCCCTGGATGGACTTGCTCTCTACGTGCTCGATGCCCGTGATGTAGAGGAAGTGGTACTCATAGTAGTAGGTGATGAACCCTTCCATCTGCGCCGGGTCCACCCCGCCGTAGGGCTGCGCGACGTAGATGATGGGCAGCCCCAGGACCGGCAGGATGTCCCTCGGCATCTGCCGAACGGCCAGCCCGGCGCCGAGCGCCACGGCCACCAGGGCCACGAGGACCGTTATAGGACGACGCAGCGCTGCAGAGACGAGACTCAAGAAAGACTCCTGCGGATTTTCCATTTTCCATTTTCAATTTGCAATTGCCGGAACCGAATTGAGAATCGAATATCTACCTTGCTTTCCCGTACTTGAGGTAGGTCGCGCCCATCGCCCAGTCCAGCTCGGCGCGGGCCAGCTCCAGGTCGTAGACGGCATCCACCAACTGAGCGCGGGCGCGGGTGGCCGCCGATTCGGCGGTGACCAGCTCCACATAGCTGCTTAGCTGGAGCCGGTACCGTTCTCCCGCCTGCTCCATCGAGGCACCCGCGGCCTCCGCCTGCTGCCGGGCGACCTTTACCTGCTCGGTACGAGTCTGCACGTTGAGCCAGGCCCGGGTGGCCTGGAGCTTAACCGCCTCTTCCAGCTCGCGCCGCGAGGCGAGCGCCGCCTCCCGCCGCTCCCGCTCCTCCGCCACCCGGCCCTCCACCGCGCCGCCGGTGTAGAGCGGGATAGTGGCCGCGATTCCTACTGCATACTCCTTGTTCTGCGGGATGACGCTGCTGGGGGCGATGGCGCCGACGCTCGCGATGGAGTCCAGCCTGGGCAAAAGGTCGCTTCGGGCCGCCTGCACGGACTCTCCGGCGGCCCGGGCTTGCAGGTCCGCGGCCCGCAGTTCCGGACGCTGCCGCACTGCCAACCGCGTCACCTCTTCCACGGACGGGAGCGGCGCGCGGTCGAGGGCCGCCTCCGGCGTGGGCTCCGGCGAGACCAGCATGAAGCGCGTGAGCGAGGTCTGGCCCATCGCGTTGTTCAGCGCGGCGAACCCGGCACTCACGACGTTCTGCGCGGAGAGGAGCGCCGTCTGCGCGTCGGCCAGATCCGCCTGCGCGAGCTGCGCGTCCACGTCCGCCTTCAGCCCCGCCTCCGAGAAGGTGCGCGCCTGCCGCAGGCTCTCTTCGCGCTGGCGTACGCTCTCCTGCTGCACGGCCACCAACTGCCGCGCCCGCAGCACGCCCAGGTACGCCTCCTGCACCGCCAGGAGTACCGCCGCCTTCTGCGTCTCCTCATCCTGCTCCGCCGCCTGGACGAGTAGCCGGCGTGAGGCAACCAGGTGCTGCGTGCGGCCGGAGTCGAACAGCGGCTGCACCAGATTGAGGCCACCCCCGAAGTGCTTCTTGAGAGGGTCGCCGGCGAGTCCCTGCAGCCCGAAGGCGGGGGCGCCGAGCGGCCCGTCCGTGGCCGCCCCCTGGACGGCAATGCTGGGCATCATCCCCGCCTTGGCCTGCTGGACGCGGGCTCGAGCCTCCGCGGTCTGCCGCTGGACTCTCGCCAGGGCTGGATGGTTCTTGATCGCGGCCTGGAGCGCCTGCTCCAGCGTGAGCTGCCGCGGCTGTTCCTGGGCCACGGCCGTCATCGCGCAGATGGCGCAGATCACCGCCGCGAAACCGGTGCGCAACGTTCCTCCTCAGTACCGGCCGAGCGACTTACAATCGCCCGCTCGGATGCTTGCCTAATTCGTCCAGCGCGGCCCGGAATCCCTGCGCGAGCTGTTCCGCCGGTCCACGTCCCCAGTACTACACGAAGATGATCACCAGATCTCAACTAGCCGGGAACCGTACGGTAGCGGTTACTCCGCCCGCGCACTGCTGCAGCCGAAACTCCCAGCGGTTGGCCGCCGCAATGGCGGTACAGATGGCGAGTCCCAGCCCATTCCCTCCGGTTTCCGAGCTGCGCGCTCCATCTGCCCGAAAGAACGGCTCGCACAGCCTCGCGAACACTTCCGGCGGCAGCGGCGCAGCGTCGTTGACTACCTCGAGCGTCGCCCTGGAAGTGCCTGTTTCGATACCTACGCATAGCACGCCGCTTGGAGACGCGTACTTCACCGCGTTCTCGACGAGATTGCGGACCAGAATGTCCGCGTGGGCCGGCGGCGCCTGAATCTCGCAGTCCGGCAGCCCGTTAGCCCTGATCTCAAGGCCGCGCTGCCGGATGAGAGCCTGCAGGCCTGCCAATGCCCGCTCTACAATGTCCGCCACGTTTACCGTCTCGGCGGGTGGTGGGCCGTCCGCCACCTCCAACTGATTGAGTACGAGAAGCTCCTGGATGAGACTCGATAGCCTGTGTGCCTGGTCGTACGCCTCATCGATGGCATCGCGGTACTCCGCCTTGGTCCGGTCCCCCATACGCGCCATCTCCAGGTGTCCCTGGAGAGCGTGAACAGGCGTGCGCAGCTCATGGGATGCGGCGGCATAGAAGCGCCCTCGGAGCGCCGCCGTCTCGGCAAGCCTCGCCAGCAGATCGTTCAGCGTCCCTACCAGCCGCACTACCTCCGCGTCTGGCGACGACGCATGGAGCTGGACAAGCAGGTTTTCGCTGGAAGCCGCGCCGGCCTGCGCGGCCAGAGAATCGATGGGCTTCAGCGTCCTTCCAACGAGCATCCATGCGCCGACTCCTACTGCGACAAGGACGCACAGGCTGACAAGGAGCAGGCAAGCCGCGAGGCTGCGGAGGCCCGCGGCCGTCTTTTCCCACGGCATGCCGACGACCACCTCGTAGGGGCCTGAGCCCGCAGTCACCGTTCGCCAACCGTCTCTCGGCGACCGCGGCCAGGGGGGAATGCGGTCACCGGCCCGGCGCAGGACCTTGCCGCTCCTATCGAGGATGAGAAATCCGATGTTGTCTGCCCGGAAGTCCGGCAGCTCATCCTCGAAGCCCGCTTGCGGTCCTTCCGTTGCCGCATCATGATCTATGCGGTCGGCCGCAGCGCGCAGCACGGCATCGGCCGTCCGCTCCGCGGCGCTGCGGGCGTAGAGGAGAATTCCGCTGCACACGAGGGTAAGCAGCATCGCTACGGCCAACACAAAGATCGTGGTCATGCGCGCGCGGATGGAATTAGGCCGCATCGGGCGCTTCCAGGCGGAATCCAACTCCGCGGACCGTGTGGATCAGTGGCGACTCAAAGCCCTTGTCGACTTTGCTTCGGAGGTAGCCGATATATACGTCAACAACGTTGTCGTTGCCGTCGAAGTCATACTGCCAAACGTGCTCTAGAATCATGGAGCGTGTTGCGACGCGCCCCGCGTTGCGCATGAGGTACTCCAGCAGGGAGTACTCGGTAGCCGATAGGTGGATACTCTTCCCGGCCCGAACTGCGCGCCGTGTCGCCGGCTCCAGCGTCAGGTCCGCTACCCGCAGCACCGCCGGAGCGGAGCTGCCGCGGCGCAGCAGCGCGCGCATACGTGCCAGGAGCTCGGCTATCTGAAACGGCTTGACGATATAGTCGTCCGCGCCGCTGTCCAGCCCCTCGATCTTGTCCTCCAGTGTGTCCTTCGCGGTAATAATCAGCACCGGCGTGCCAATATGCGCGGCGCGCAGACGCCTGCAGACCTCGAACCCATCGAGGCTTGGCAGCAGCACGTCTAGCAGGATGAGGTCAAATGACCTCGTGCGGGCCGATTCCAGCGCGGCGACGCCGTCACCCGCGACCTGCGGCGAGTATCCGGCCTCCGATACAGCCCGCTCCAGCAAGCGAGCGCCGCTTGGATCGTCCTCCACAATCAACACGTTCATACTTCACGCGAGGCTATGATTGCCACCAGCGGCGGTACCGACAAAGAAGGAGTATGGAGGCGGTTCTTAAGAGAAGTATGAAAATCGCCTGAGATTCTTCTCAGACTGCCGCGTGCGGAGAGGCAATGCGTTAGAAGCTCTCTTGTCAACTGCTGCCGTGTCTCCTTTCCCTGCGAAATGGGCGTTCCCCTTTCCGCCTCACTGCCCGGCGCGATAGGAACTCGCTGGAGCGGAGGGAAATAGGAGGATGAGACAGTCCCGTAATATCGTTAGGAGGAAGTGAAGTTGTCATCGCAAGACCACCCCGACGTTACCCCACAGCGGATCATGCAGTTCGCGTTCGGCTTTGGGCCGCCGCTTGTGCTGGACACCGCGATCCAGTTGGGGATATTCGACGCCCTGGCGGAGCAGCCCCGCACGGTTGAGGAGGTCGCGAAGCAGGTCGGCGCTTCCACGCGAGGTGTAAGCGCCGTACTGGGCGTCCTCGCCGCGTTGGAGTTCGCATCCAAGGACGTGGACGGCCGCTACAGCCTCACGCCGGAGAGCGCCGAGTTTCTCGTGCGCAACAAGCCGAGCTACTTCGGGACCTTACTGCACCACCTGGTGGACCGCGAGCTGCCGCACTGGATGAGGCTCCTTAGTATTGTGCGCACAGGCAAACCGGACCACGCCGTAAACCAGGAGGCGTCCGGTGCGCCCTTCTTCGAGGAATTCGTGGAGGCGCTCTTCCCTTTGGGGTACGCGGCCGCGCAGCGCCTTGCGGACGAGCTCCGCGTTGCCGAGACGCGACAGCCAATCTCCGTGCTGGACCTGGCAGCAGGCTCCGGCGTTTGGAGCATCGCCATCGCGCAGAAGTCGCCCCAGGTGACCGTCACAGCGGTGGACTGGCCGGGAGTGCTGCCAGTAACAAGGAGGGTAGCGGCGCGGTTCGGGCTGGAGTCGCGCTACCGGTTCGTAGCGGGAGACCTGCTGGATTCGCCGGGTCCATCCCCGCTCATCCTGGCGACGCGACCCACATAGGAGAATTGAGACAGCCCGGGAAGACTTTCCGGGCTGTCCTAGAAGTGGCGGCGCCTAGATCCCCGGAATCACGCGGGGGGCGTTGTCCACGTAGAGCTTGTGGAGCACGTCGTCCGGAAGGTCCAGCGCCGATATCTGCCAGAATCCGTGCTGCGGGTAGAGCCAGTACTCGATGACCTCGTCGTCCGTCTCGAGGAACCGGAAGTGGTGCCGGTACATGTCCAGCGTGCAGCCACCGTCGGTGCCGAAGAGGATGCGGTCCTGGTACTTGAGGAAGAACTCCCGGGCGCGGCGGGGCTGCCGGCCCAGCTCCGCCATGCGGGCGGAGAAGTCCACCACGTAGTTGGGGCATCGGTCCAACAGGCGCGACGCCCGGTCCAGGTCCTCTACCTCGCTGCCCACATGCGCGCCGATGAACGTGGTGTCTGGGTGCCGCTCCACCACGCGGTCTCGCTCCTCCAGGAGCTGGAAGAGGGGCGGGTAGTCGCCGCTGTAGAAGTGCCAGTCCGGGTGCTTGATGAGCTGGGCGTACCGCTCGTTGTACTCGTCCAGCGGATCGAAGAAGGCCCAGGGGTCCGCCACATGGATCATGACCGGCAGCCCCAGATCTCCCGCGGTCTGCCAGATGGGGTCGAGGCGCACATCATCGACGTGGACCAGACTGCCGTCGGCGTCCCGGACGGATAGGCCGAGTGACTTGAACACCTTCACCCCCTGTACGCCGGCCCGCCGGGCCTGCTGGATAGCGCGCGCCTCCCGCTCACCGAAGCCGGGCTCCGCGATCCGCTCGAATTCCGGCACGTAGAAGACCGCGAACCGCTCCGGACAGCCCCCTTTGAGCAGCTCCAGCCGGCGCGTGAGGCGGTCTCCGCTCCAGCCGGATAGGTCCACGAAGACCCGGATGTTGCAGGCGTCCATGATGTCGATGACCTGCTGGAGGTCCATCTGGTCGTTGTAGTGGTTGTGAGCGTCCACGGCCGGGTACTTTGCCCGCGGCACCTCCGTCTGCTTCACCCGCGCCGCCGGCCTAGGCCGGTATCTGTCCACCGTCACCATCTCGCGTACCTGATCCACCATCGCATCCCCCTCCCGCCGTTCTGACTGGCGAAGGATTCGCGCCCCACCGCCCGCCTCCTGCCGAGTTGTTGCGTCCGCAGCGCAAAGGGGGCAGATGCGGACTTCCCCGGAACACCGGGACTGCTCGCGCGGTATAACGCATTGGGCCGGCGCGCCGGCCCGGGAGCTATGCCATGCCGCTTGAGCGCCTCTTCGATTCGACCGGCGTCGACATCCCGCCGGACGCCCTCTACACGGATCTGGCCCTGCCGGACCCGCCGGAGGACCGTCCGTACACCTTCATCAACATGGTCTCCACGGTGGACGGAAAGATCCGGCTGGGACCGCCCGGCACCACCGCGCAGGGGCTTGGCAGCCCCACGGACCAGATGCTCATGCGCCGCCTCCGCGAGTCCGCCGATGGCGCCATCATCGGCGCGGGCACGCTCCGCCCCAGCAACATGGTCTATGATCCGCGTATGTGGCGCGCGGTCGTCACGCGCAGCGGCAGCCTGCCCCTCAAGAACCGGTTCTTCACCGACGCGCCGGACAAGGCCATCGTCTTCGCGCCGGGCACGCTCCCCGCCAATACCCGCGAGCGGCTGCAGACGGCGGCCAGAGTGGAGCTGGTGGGGGAGGATTCGGTGGACCTGCCGGAGGCCATGCGCAGGCTGCGCACGAGCTACGGTGTGCAGTACCTGGCGCTGGAGGGAGGCGCGGACCTGAACTTCGACTTCCTATCGGCGGGCCTGGTGGACGAGCTGTTCATCACCATCGCACCCAAGCTCAAGGGCGGCACGGAGGCGCCCACGCCGGTGACCGGCGAGGGGTTCCCCGGCTCCAGCTTCCTGCCGCTTGCCATCCGCTCCGTCTACCGCGACGGCAACGAGCTCTATCTGCGGTACGCCGTGCTCCGACCAACCTGAGGAGAAGGTGAGAGGTGAGTGGTGAGAGGCCGGAATCCAAACACCTGAACGCCACAGCCCATCACCAATCACCTATCACCCATCACCTATACAGGAGACCCATGGATAAACTGTACCGTCAGATACTGGAGCAGCTAGGGGAGGACCCGGACCGGGAGGGGCTCGCCAAGACACCGCACCGCGCCGCGGAGGCCATGCGGTTCCTCACTCGCGGCTATAACGAGGACCCTCTGGCGATCCTTCGTGCCGCCGTGTTCGAGGAGCCCTACGATGACATGGTCATCATCCGGGACATCGAGTTCTTCAGCCTCTGCGAACACCATATTCTTCCATTCTTTGGAAAGGTCCATATCGGGTATCTCCCGGCGGGCCGGATTGTGGGAATCAGCAAGCTGGCGCGCGTGGTGGACGTCTTCGCCCGTCGGCTTCAGGTGCAGGAGCGCATGACAGTCCAGATAGGCAGCGCCATACTGGAGGCTTTGCGGCCCAAGGGAGTGGGTGTGGTTATTGAGGCGCGCCATCTCTGCATGATGGCGCGCGGCGTGCAGAAGCAGAGCAGCAAGGTGACCACCAGCGAGATGCTGGGCTCGTTCCGAGAAGACAGGAGCACCCGCGAGGAATTCCTGAACCTGCTTCATTTGGAGAGGAACGTCTGAAAGGCAAGGATGAAGGATGAGGGATGAAGGATGAATCCGGAACCCGGCCCTCGACGGACCGATTCCAGTCGCCGTGACTCCCGTCCTGAAGCGTCGGAACAGCAGTCTGGAATTCATCCCTCATCCTTCATCCCTCTAAAGCTGCACCACCCTCTTCTCCCGCTCCGACTGATAGCCGCCGAGAATGACCTTCAGGACGGTGATTCCCTCCTTCAGGCTCTGCTCCGGGGTCTTGTTCTGCTCGATGCACTCCACGAAGTGCTTTATCTCCCCCACGAAGCCGTTCTCCGGCGTGAGCTCCGCCTTCTCTCGTTCGCCCTCCAGCGGCTGGAAGTACAGGTCGTTGCCGCGCCCGTAGATCTGGCCCTTCTCCCCGATGGCGTGGATCTGCCAGTGGCCGTTGGGAGCCGGATAGCCCCAGGAGGTCTGGAGGGTGCCCACCGCCCGGTTTTCGAACCGCACCATCGTCTGGGCGGTGTCCTCCGCGTCCAGGTTCGGCTGGCTGTAGTTGTCGGAAAAGCTCACCACCTCCTTGGGCTCGGAGTTGGCGATGGAGATGAGCATGTAAGTGGGGTGGTAGCCGGTGTCCAGCGCACAGCCACCGCCCGCCTCCGCGGCGGAGCCTCGCCAGCCCCACTGCGCCTTGCCGCCGCGATCCTTGATCAGGAAACAGTCGACCGTCCGGAGGCTGAAGACGCGCCCCAGCTTTCCTTCCTGGATCCAGCGCCGCGCAGTCCGTGGCGCCGGCTCGAACATCTGGTTGTGCGCGCACATCAAGATGACGCCGTTGCTCTTCACCGCCGACTCGATGTCCTTCGCCTCCTCCAGCGAGGTGCAGAGCGGCTTCTCCGTGAGCACGTGCTTGCCCGCTTCTGCCGCCTGTACAATGGCGTCGCGGTGCAGGCGGTGCGGCAGGGCGACGTCCACCGCGTCCACCACGTCCTCCGCCAGCATCTGGCTCCAGTCGGTGTAGACCCGCGGATCGGATCCCACCTCCTGCGCCCTTCGGTTCGCGTTCGCCTCGTTTACGTCGCAGGCGGCTGTCACGGTGGCGCGCCCCTCCACCGCCTTCCAGCCCGGGAGGTGCGCCCCCATGATCCCGCCGCAACCAACCATTCCAACCCGTATCACGCTCTTTCTCCTTCCGTCGGAACAGTGCCCAGTACCAGAACCGTCTCACATGCAGAACGGCGGAGTATTGGAGTCATGGAGTATTGGAGTGGTTTCCCGGAATCCGGATTTCTTCACTCCATTTCTCCACCACTCCATCACTCCTTCAGCAATCGGGGAGTAACACTATGCAACGATTTCAGGATACCCTTCGGCGCGGCGCGGCGGACGTAGATAAGCTGGTAGACGAATGCCGCGATGCTGCCCTTCCGTTGACCAGCGACACAGACCTCGACCCTCTGATGGACCGCATCGGCGACTCGCACTACGTGCTGCTCGGCGAGGCGTCCCACGGCACCTCCGACTACTACACCTGGCGGCTCCGGCTCAGCAAGCGGCTCATCCAGGAGAAGGGATTCTCCTTCATCGCGGTTGAGGGCGACTGGCCGGACTGCTACCGCGTCAACCGCTACGTCAAAGGGATGCCGGATTCCGGCGCCAGCGCCTACGACGTGCTCCACGCCTTTGAGCGGTGGCCCACCTGGATGTGGGCGAACTGGGAGATAGTGGAGCTGGCCGAGTGGCTCCGTCAGCGCAACGACGGCCTGCCCGAGGAGCGGAAGGCCGGCTTCTACGGGCTAGACGTCTACAGCCTCTGGGACTCCCTGCACGCGGTGCTGGAGTATCTGAAGGGCGTAGACGGCACCGCCTTGGAGACCGCGAAGAAGGCGTTCGCGTGCTTTGAGCCCTACTCCCAGGACGTGGTGGACTACGCGCGCGCCACGGTCGGCTTCATGCCCACGAGCTGCGAGCAGCAGGCGGTGGCCATGCTCAGCGCGCTGCGCCGCGAGATGCCGGATGCCGCGCACGACGGCCGCGAGGCGTACTTTGTAGCCGAGCAGAACGCGCTGGTGGTGAAGAACGCGGAGACCTATTACCGCGCCATGATCCGCGGCGGCGCGGCCTCCTGGAACGTCCGGGACCACCACATGGTGGAGACGCTGGAGCGGCTCATGCGCTTCCACGGCCAGGAAGCCCGCTGCATTGTGTGGGAGCACAACACCCACATCGGGGACGCGCGGTACACGGACATGGCGCGCGCCGGCATGGAGAACGTGGGACAGCTCGTGCGAGAGCGGCGTGAACGGGACGGCGTGGTGCTGGTCGGATTTTCCTCCCACCGGGGTAGCGTAATCGCCGGTTACGAGTGGGGCGCGCCGATGCGCCGCATGGAGGTGCCTATCGCCCGCGACGGAACATGGGAGGACATCCTGCACCGGGCAGGCGGGGAGAACAAGCTCCTGATCTTCGATGAGCGGAACGTCACCCCGGACTGGATGGAGACGCGGGGGCACCGCGCCATCGGGGTAGTGTACGACCCGGACTACGAGCGGTTCGGCAACTATGTGCCGACGGTGCTGCCCCGCCGATACGACGCGCTGCTCTATATCGACCAGAGCGAGGCGCTCCATCCGCTCCACATGCAGGCGCGCCAGGACGCCGAGCCGCCGGAGACCTACCCGTGGGCAGCGTAGCGGAAGGGTGTTGGCTGAATGAGAACCGATACCCACAACTAGTCATTCCGAGCGAAGCGAGGAATCTGCTTTTTCCTGCAGAGTACATACCGGAGCCATAAAGCAGATCCCTCACTCCGTTCGGGATGACAACGGGGCTTGCGCTCGCGTATTGTCGCGCGGGTCTCCGCGGTACTTTCTGTGCGGCGTGTACCAGAGGAGCTCGCCTATCTGGTAGTAGCCAACGGAAGAATAGAGCTTGGCGCCGGTGTGGCTGGCCGTTAGCACGTTCGCCAACATGCCCGCTTCGCGGTCATCCCGCAACATGCGCGCGAGGAGCGAGCGCCCGATTCCCCGGCGGCGGTACTCCGGCTTCACGTACATGCTGGAGCACCAGGCGCCGCCGCACACGGGGATGCTCTGCACCCAGCCCACCGGCACCTCCCCGTCCACCGCCATGTACTGCCGCAGCAGTGGCGGCTCCGCGTTCAGGCGCTCTGGAGAGATGGGCCCGCTTCGCTGCGCCTTCGCTAAACGGTCGGCCTGCTTCGGCGTGGTAACCCGCTCTACCGGCAGCGACTCCGGGACCCGCGGAACAGCCGTCAGGGAATGGACCATCATCGGCTCCGTGGTCCCCAGGCGGTAGCCCAGGTCCTTGAACCCGGCTCGGATTGAGCTATCCGGCTCGCCTGCGGCACGGATGAAGGAGATGGAGTACCGGCCGCGGGCGTGCCGGCGGACGATGGCGTCCACGTCGGCCGGAGGGATGCCGTGGGCCACATACTCCTCGCCGCGGTAGTCCCCGCTTTTGCGCGGCGCGTCGCGTAACGCCCACAGCTCTTCCACACGCTCCACCTGGTACGGGTGCGTGCGGCTCCGTTGAAACGCAAAGCCCCGAACAAAAACCTCGATGGCATCCTCAAGGTTCATTCCGCTGCGCCGCCCTCCGTCAGCACCGTGCCTCCGTACGGATGCAGGGTTACGCTGCCGGCCACCGGCGCGCAGGTCAGCGCGTCGGAGAAGGCGACCGTGCCCAGGTCTACCGTCGCCTCCTCCGGCGTAAAGTTCAGCAGGAATAGCCAGGAGCGGCCGTCTTCGGCCACCCGCCGCTGTGCGGAGACGCCCTCTGGCAGCACGGCGGGCGCGGCGCGCCTCAGCGCCAGCTCCCGCGCCAGGGCGCCCAGGAAGTCATCACAGAAGCGCGCGTCATTGCGGGACGCGACGTAGTAGGCGCGGCCCATTGCGGTCTCCTTCACCGTAAGCGCCGGCTGCCCTGCGTAGTAGTCCTGCCCGTACGTGGCAAGGACCCGCGCGCCGGTGCTGACGGGTGACGGTTGACGGTTGACGGACCCTGATCCGTCCGTCCTCCGTCCTCCGTCCTCCATCGTATCCGCATGAACCACATCGCAATACTGCCTGGCCACATATACTCCGCGCAGGCCCAGCACCTCGCCCTCGGGAGTGGGCAGCACCGTCTGCCGCTGGTGGTCATGGAGCACGTCCGTCTCCTCCGCCCAGACTCCCAGAACGGGCCGCAGGGGACCGGGAAAGCCTCCCAAGAAGCAGAGGTCGTGCTCGTCCACGATTCCGGTCAGATAGGTGGCGACGAAGATGCCACCGCGCTCCACGAAGGCGCCGATGCGCTCGGCGGCGCCCGGGCGCAGCATGTAGAGCATGGGCGCGACCAGCAGCCGGTACCCGGAGAGCTCCACCGTGGAATCGATCACGTCCACAGGAATGCCGCGCCGCCAGAAGGGGCGGTAGTGCGCCTCGCACGTGGCGCGATACGCCTTGTCGTTGTTGCGCGGCCCCTTAGCCTGCTGGATGCCCCACGCGTTCTCCCAGTCGTAGATGAGCGCGACCTCCGCCTCCACGCGCGATCCAACCGCCGACTCCAGGCGCTCCAAGTCCGCGCCCAGCTCGGCCACCTCTCGGAAGATGCGGTTGTGCTCATGCCCCACGTGGTCCACAATCGCCCCGTGGAACTTCTCGCTCCCGCCCCGCCCCTTCCGCCACTGGAAATAGAGCACGCCGTCGGAGCCGTGCGCCACTGCCTGCAGGCCGTTGATGCGGTTCAGGCCCGGCCGCCGGGGCCGGCTCACGCCGTGCCAGTTTGTGACGCTGGGGGTGGTCTCCATCAGCAGCCACGGCTTCCCGCCTTTTAGCGCCCGGTTGATGTCGTGCACAAAGGCCACGCCGCACGCCACGTCCACGTCGCTCTGCTCGCCGTGCCACCCGGGATAGCTGTCCCAGCACACTACGTCCAGCGGCTTCGCCAGGCGCCAGTAGTCATACGCGTCGTAGGTGCCCATGAGGTTGGTGGTCACCGGCACATGGGGTGAGTGGCGGCGGAGCGGCGCGATCTCGTTCTCCAGGAAGGTTATGCACTGGTCGGTCATGAACCGCTTCCAGTCCAGCTCCATGCCGTGCACGTTCTGGTCAACGGCGGTGATCTGATCCCATGCGGTGATAGTGTGGCTCCAGAAGGCGGACCACCAGGCACGGTTCAACGCGTCCAGGTCGCCGGAATACCGCTGGCGCAGCCAATCGCGAAAGGCCGCCATGCAGAGGTCGCAGTAGCAGTAGCCGCCGTACTCGTTGGAGACGTGCCAGAGCTGGAGCGCGGGGTGCTTGCCGTACCGCTCGGCGAGGCGCTCGTTGACGGCGCGGACCTTCTCACGATAGACGGGCGAGGTGAGGCAGTGGTTGTGCCGGCCGCCGTGCGGATCCCGCAGGCCGTTGGGCTGCACGCGCCGCACCTCCGGGTACTTGAGAGACATCCAGGCCGGTTTAGAGCCGGAGGGCGTAGCCAGGTTTACCCGCACTCCGTTTGTATGCAGCCGCTCCATGGTCTGGTCCAGCCAGTCGAAGGTGTACCGGCCCTCCTCGGGCTCCAGGGCTGCCCAGGCGAAGATGCCGAGGCTCACGCTGTTGACGTGAGCGAGCCGCATGAGCCGGAGGTCCTCCTCCAGCACGTCCGGCCTATCGAGCCACTGGTCCGGGTTATAGTCCGCCCCGTAGAGCAAGTGCAGGAAGAGGGGCTTGTCGCTATTGCCTGTAGCCAATTACGTCCTCCATCAGAATTCGAGCGTGGAGACACCGCCCGGCCCATCGTAGTGGAGTCTACCGGCGTTTAGGATATCGCGCCCAATGAGGTAATCAAAGCCGCCGAAATCGTGCACCGCAGCAGGGACAACGAGGAACTCAACCACTAGATTGGGAAGCTCAACACTTATCTGGTAGAGGTAAGCTGTGGAGCCAATGGTCGTTATCGTGGTAACAGGTCGGGCACCAACCGGGCTCAAGCTGAGCCGCCCCGGTAGCGAGGCAGACAGAACCGAGTTGGAAGCGCCCGTGTCGACCAATCCCGCCACGGCGATGGGAGGCGGAACGCTCGTGCCACTGTGCTGAAGCTGCTGAGCAAGGAGCGCGGAGGGGCCAATGCGAACCTCAATGAGCGCTCCGCGCTGCGTGATTGGCCGGGAAACCGCGGCCATGCGCTATGAGCCCAAAGGAGACGGAATGCTGATCGGCTCACCATCCGGCCGGAACTCGTGGACAAGGAAAGGCGCGTTTAGATACCGGCGTGTACCTTCCTCAACGGCTGCGCGCTCGCTGGTATACGTGCCAATTATGTTGGTCCCCTTGATAAGCACGTACTGACGGGGAGCCGTCCTCAAGAGCTCGTCCAGCGAACGAGCGAGCGTTCTAAGCTCCTGGCTCAAGACTTCCTCGGTCGTCGCGGCCGACTTTGCACTCATCCCTCTCGCCTCCAGTGATTCACTTCTTGAGCAATTCTGTATCCGGCGTGTCATCTCCTGGATTCCGCACGTGCCGTTCAGTCGCCCCAGCGGCACTTGGCTCCAACCAAGCCCCCTTTGTCGGAGGACGAGAGCAGGATTCCGCGCGAGGTTGCCTCCACCGTGTCTCGGGACAAGGGGGTGGGCGGCCAGGGTCTTCTCCGCGCTGTGGGGCTCGACCGCGTAGTGCGGCCGGATGCCCGACCGCATCATCCAGTTGCAGTCGGTGAATTTCATATCAACTCTCAGTATGGACCAACTGAGGCGCTGGACCGGCAGTCTATTCAGCCGCGGGGTCACTCCTCACGTATCGTCACCATGGCGCCGGCGCGAACACTCTCGGCACGTGAGTTCCGCCCGCTTGGCCAGTGGACGGTAACGGTGGCGGAGGTGGCGCTACCAATGCCGACGTGCACACGGGGATCCGATGAGGCAAAGAAGGACCCGTCGGCGTGGCAAATGTGTACCTGCTTGCGCCCGCCCGCTTCCACAGTCACGATGGCGCCGTACCCGTCGCGGTTGCTCTTCTTGCCTGTGAGCCGCACAGAGATGGAATTGCCGGTTGTTGACGTTTCGTTGTGGAGGAGCAGGGGAGGCCCTTCTGCGTCCGCGACAAGCGCATCAACCCGGCCGTCGTTGTCGAAGTCTCCGGTAGCGAGGCCGCGACCAACTATTGGGCGCAGCAGGTCCGGGCCTGCGCTTGCACTCAGGTCCGTGAACCGCTTCCCGCCTTCGTTCCGGAAAAGCAGGGTCGGCTCCCGATAGGCGCGGGACGGCTCGTATGCCACGATGTTATCCGCTATGTAACCGTTCGCGAACATGATGTCCAGGTAGCCGTCATTATCGAAGTCCAGGAGTTTCGCGCCGAACGACAGGTACCTCATGGCCGGCCCCGCTACTCCGTACGCCGGACTCTCATCCAGGAACGTGTGCTCACCCTGGTTGATAAGCACGAGCTTGTTCTCCAGGCTGAACGTGCCCACGACCATATCCGGGCGGCCGTCGCCATTTATGTCTCCGTAGTCGACGCCCATCCCACCGTAGGGCTTACCGTTCTCTGTATATGCGGCGCCTGCCTCTTCGCCAATCTCCTTGAACCGGCCGCCGCGGTTCAGGAAGAAGTCGCTCTTTACCTCGTCATCTGCCAGGTACAGACTCGGGTGCCCGACCCCGTCCGGGTCGAAGAAGACTGCACCGAGCACTTTGCCGGTCGCCGCGTTCAGTCCAACCAGGCGGGTGACGTCCCTGAAATGTCCTCCGCCGTCGTTGTGGTAGAGGACCGGGTGTTCGGCATCATATACCGTGGGTGAGCACGCCGTCTCGAAGTCTTTGACGTGGCAGAGCTGGACAGAATCAGGGCCGAAACGGCAGTAATTGCCGATGAGAAGGTCCAGTTTGCCGTCGTTATCGTAGTCGCCGAAGGCGCAAGCGCTGCCCCAGGGCTGGGGAGGGATTCCAGCTTCGCGGCTCACGTCGCGAAACGACTTCCCGCGTTCATTGTGGAGTAGAGCACCCCCGCGGTATGCAGACAGGTAGATATCTTCATACCCGTCGTTGTCATAGTCTCCCACGGCCACGCCCATCCACCAATTGGTCGGCAGGGAAGCGATTCCCGTCTGGGCAGTCACATTCGTGAACTTCCCACGTCCGTCCCCGCGGTAGAGCGCAACGCGTTGAGACATGAGAAGTACGTCCAGGTTGCCATCACTGTCGTAGTCGAGGAAGGCACAGCCACCCCCCGGACCCTGCAAAATGTTGATAGGCCGCTTCCCAGGAATGGAGAAGCGGAAAGATATCCCGCACGATGGCACAACGTCCGTGAAACGAGCCCTGGGTTGGCCTCCCGGCCCGTTTTGCGCGCCTGAGGCCGGCCGGCTGTGGCCGCATCCGGCCAGCGCTCCGGCAGTTAGGAGCACCAGGAGAGTGTTATGGGCTGACACCGGCCTGTTCGAGGGCGTGGATCTCCCGCCGCGCCGTCTTCACGTCCAGCCCGCGGTCCACCATCTCTTCGTACTGAACCATGGCGTTTTGCGGGATTCCCTTGCGCAGATACCAGCGGGCGAACTCCAGCCGCAGGTTCGCATCCATGGGGTGCGCATTGATGCGGGCATTGTACTGGCGTACCTTAGCGGTATCGGCATAGACCTGGTCATGGCGCTTGATAGCTGCCGTGGCGGCAGCCGAGTTGCCCAGCGCGCGGTTCACACGCGCGAGCAGAAAGAGCGTGTCCGGATTGCCGGGCGCGATGGCGTCCGCTCGCTGAAGATGGACGAGCGCTTCTTTCCACCGGTGCTGGTTCAGGTAAGCTCGCCCCAACAGCATCTCCGCGGCGGAGTGGTCTCGCCGGCGCAGCTCGCCGGCCCGTTTCAACACGTCGGTGAGCGCCGATCGCGCGGCATCGTAGTCCTGCGGCGATGTCGCGGTCAGGAACAGAGCCTCGCCCAGATACAGCTTGCCCTCCAGTACCTGCGGGAACCGCCGGACGATAATTCGCGCGTCAGCCAGGGCGTCGTCCAGCCTCTTTTCGTTTACTTCCGCCTGATAGAGGCCCACATAGGGCCACGGAGAGTTCGGCATCAGGTCGCGAGCTTTCAGAAAAGATGCTTCGCCCTCTCCCGGTATGCCTTGATCCAGCGAAAGGTCCCCCCGCAATGCCCAGGCATTTCCAGACCGGGGATCGATCTTAGTGGCGGTATCGGCGTCGTGCCATGCCATCTCACTGCGATTCGCATTGCGGCGAAGAGCAGCCCGCTCCATGTAGGCCCGCGCTTCCCTCGGATGTCGCGCGATATAGCTGGAGAGAATAGCATCGGCAGGACGAAATCCACCGAATTCGTAGATGGCGCGAGCCCACCCGACCCAGTCGGTCAGGCGGTCCGGTTCGAGCTCGGCGGCATGCTGATAGGCCTTTGCGGCGCGCGCCCACTGTTCGGTGGCGAGGGCACGTGAGCCGAGCTGCTCAAAGATCTCAGCTTCGTTCAGGTGCGTGGGTGCGGCCGCCGCGAGCTCCTCGATGCTGGCGTGTTCGATCCAACGCCGGTGTGACCTTACCTGCCAGGCGCGGACAATGCCGGCGCCCGCACAGAGGACCAGAAGAAAGAGGAGAATGAAAAGACGCAGGCGCATGGGTGACTTCCCGGATATAACGCTCTGAGAGGGCATATCCGTCTATTCTACGCCAGACGGCAAAACGGCCGGCCCGGGAGCGTCCGGACCGGCCCAAATCCTGCGAATACAGAAGCCTAGGGACCGCCGGTCTTGCCGGCCTTGGCAGCCGCTTCTCCGACCGGGCCCTGGCCCATCCGCGCCTTAATCATGGCCTTCTGCTGCGGCGGGATGTTGGGGTTGTTCTCAATCGCCTGGACCTGCGAGTCGCTAGGCTTGTACTTCTTGGACGCGTCGAACTTCACGTCGGTCTGCCCCGTGTCGTGGCTGCAGCCTGCCACAAAGCACAGGCACCCCAGGATGGTTACCGCAACAATCCCAATACGACCGCACTTCATGTCCATGATCTTACCAGAGGTTACCGTCCAGCGACTGGATCCAGAGGTTCTTCGAGTACGAGAGCGACCCCTTGTGGACCGCCTTGGAGTGACCGTCCAGGAAGGTGGCGTTGCCGGTGCCCGTATGGCGGTAGCGCGGGCGCAGGAAGCAGGTGCGATCCCAGTTCCAGTTCTGACCGTTCTGCGCCAGGTCGCAGTCTCCCACGCCGGGGCGCAACGCCCCCTGTGTTCCGGGCTTGTTGCCTACGTCGGCGGTCCCGTCAATGATGCACTGGCCGCTCGAGTCGTAGCCGGCGCACACACTGGCATCACAGAAGCTCCACTGGTCCGTGACGATCTCCATCCAGTTCTCGCCGCCGCTATTCTGGCCTTTGTCCATGAAGGCCATCATGTCTGCCGGACGATCGATCATAGCGAGCGTCACCACGGGGCCGCCCTTCCAGTTGTTCCAGGAGGCGTCTCCGTCCGGGAAGAGTTTCGCGTTAACGCCAATCTTCCAGTTCTGGTTTCGCACGGGAGCGGAGGGGCAGTCCCACACTCCTCCATGGCCTCCAGAAGTTACGTTTGTTCCGGTTCCGGTCTGCGCGCCGTTCTTGATGTACGGATTCAGGATCTCGCTGATCTCCGGATAGGGCCAGCTACCGGGGGGATTGCCTTCTCGCGGCTGCTGGCGCTCCGGAAGCGTCTCGTCGTAGTCCTGAACGTACTGCATCACCGCCAGACCAAGCTGTTTGGTGTTGCTCAGACAGTTAATCGCGCGGGCCTTCTCCCGGGCCTGAGCAAACACGGGGAAGAGAATGGCTGCCAGGATCGCGATAATGGCTATCACGACGAGCAGCTCGATCAGGGTGAAGGCCGTTCTACTTCGGTACGTCATTGGTTTCTCCTTGGAGCCTGAAGACGATTGCTCTACGCACTGCTAATGATGATGCCGGGGAGATCGAGAAGCAGTACAGCCAGTATAAAGTATTCTTAATCGGAGTGCAACTGATTTAGTGGTAAATCCGCCTGATTTAGCGATAAATGTTTAGCTGAACGTCCTGTCGGCGTATAATCGGCCTATGCGGCGCAGCACTGCTCCTACCCTCGCCGACGTCGCGCAGCAAGCCGGAGTCACCGCGATGGTGGCTTCGGTAGTGCTCAACGGCGCGCGCTCCTCTACCCGCGTCTCCGCGGCCACGCGGGCGCGCGTCCAGGAGGCCGCCGCCCAGCTCGGCTACCGCCGTAATGCCCTGGCGTTCGGCCTCACCCGCAGCCGGATCGATACTCTCGGGGTGGTCGCAACCGTGGTCGGGGAGGATATCAACCTCTACTTCCTGGAGCTGCTCAGCGGAATCCTGAGTGCGGCCGTGGAGCGCGGCCAGTCCACCAAAGTTTTTTCGCTTGCCGACTGGAAGCAGGACGCGGGCCGCATCCCAGGATTCTGCGACGGCCGCGTGGACGGGATCATCCTGATCGCGCCTTCCTTGCCGGATGATGTAGCGCTTGCGCTCCCGGCCCATACGCCGTTTGTAGCGATCCACTGCGACCGGCCCCTGGCGGGCATCCCGAACATCGGGATAGACGATGAGGGGGCAGCATACAGGATTACGAGCGACCTGTTGACCCGCGGTCACCGGCGGATCCTCCACTTCTCCGGCGACGCCGACATCGCCAGCGCGGCACAGCGGCTGAAAGGCTACCGTCGCGCGCTGGCGGACGCGGGCATCCCGTGGGATCCGTCACTCGTGCTGCCGGGCGGGTACTACATCGGGTCCGGGCGGGAGAGCATGCTGCGAGTGCTGCGGGAGTTTCCCGGCCAGGCTATGCCCTCGGCCGTGTTCTGCGCCAGCGACGCCATCGCATACGGCACGATGGAGGTGCTGGCGGAGCAGGGCGTGCGCGTGCCGGACCAGATCTCCGTTGTCGGGTTCGATGACGTGCTTCTGGCCCGCACCACGCGGCCGCCGCTCACCACCGTGCGCCAGCCCTTCCGCGCCATGGGGCGCCGCGCGGTGGAGATCCTGCTGGCCCGCATTGCGCACGGTGACGACCACACGGCCGATGCGGAGGAAGATTCGCGCGCCGAGCTCTTCCCGGTGGAGATAGTGGAGCGCGAGTCCGTCGGGCCGCCAAGGAGCGACGGATGACGGAGGACGGGAGACCGACGGAGGTGACCCATGGCCACATGTGCTAAGCCGCACTTTACGCCCCAGGAGTACCTGGCCGGGCGGTCTGCTCCGAGAGAATAGAGGATTGTCAGCAGTGGAAATGAAAGTCCGGGCGGCGGTCATGCCGGCTCCTGGAAGGCCGGTTGAAGTGCGGGATTATCCTGCGCCAGAGCCGGAGCCCGGCGCGGTTATTCTGCGCACCATCGCCTCGGAGGTGTGCGGCACGGACGTGCACCTCTGGCACGGCCGCCTTGGGGGAGTGCCCTATCCGCTGATCCCCGGCCACGTGAGTGTAGGGCAGGTGGAAGCTACCGGCGGCCCGGTGGCCGATACGGAGGGCAGGCCCGTCCGGCCCGGAGAGGTGGTCACCTTCCTGGACGTGTGGGGCACCTGCGGCCGGTGTCGCCACTGTGCCGTGCTCAAGGCCACCACGCGTTGTCCTCACCGTAAGGTCTACGGCATCACCCTGGGCGCAGAGGACGGACTGTGCGGCGGCTGGAGCGAGAGCATCTACCTCCGGCCAGGCGTCCTGATGCTGCCGCTGGCGCAGGGTGTGACGCCCGACCAGTGGATAGGAGCGGGCTGCGGCCTTCCCACCGCCGTCCACGCCGTGGAGCTGGCGCGCATCGGGCTGGGCGACCGGGTGCTCATCCAGGGGAGCGGTCCCGTGGGCCTCTCCGCCTGCGCGCTCGCCCTTCTGAGCGGGGCCGGCTGGGTGGGCGTCATCGGCGCGCCGGAGGTGCGTCTGGCCGCCGCCAAACGGTTCGGCGCGGACTGGGCCGCCGACGTGACCTCCACCACGCCGGAGGAGCGGCTACGCGCTGTACGGGACGTCACCGGCGGTTATGGTCCCGACGTCGTGATCGAGGCCAGCGGCAACCCCCAGGCAGTGCGCGAGGGGTGCGAGCTGGTGCGGGACGCCGGCCGTTACGTCGTGGTGGGACAGTACACGGATAACGGGGAAGTGGCGCTCGACCCGCACCTCCACATCAACCGCAAGCATCTGGAGGTCCGCGGCTGCTGGGGCTCGGACTTCTCGCACCTCTGGCGAGCCATGGAAGTCCTCCGCCGCTTCGGAGGCCGCATGGACTGGTCCGCCCTCATCTCGCGCCGGTATACGCTGGAGGAAGCCGGCGAGGCCCTCCGCGACGTAGAGAACCTGAAGGTGGTAAAGGCCGTCATTGTACCAAACGGCTGACGGGGATTTTCCATTTTCCATTTTTCAGTTTTCAATTCTCAATTTGAATTCCGGAGTGTTGGAAGACTCGTGGCCCACCGTTCTGCAATGGAAAACCGAAAACCGAAAACTGAAAATCGGCCTACGGAGTTGCTGGCCGCCATCGTGGAGTCGTCGGATGACGCCATTGTCAGCACGGACCTGGAGGGCATCGTCACGAGCTGGAACCCGGCGGCAGAGCGGATCTACGGCTACAAGGCCGAAGAGATAGTCGGCCGGTCCAAGGGCATTGCCATCCCGGTGGACATGCCGGAGGAGCTCCCGTCCATCCTCCGCCGCATCCGCGCGGGCGAGCGCATCGAGCATTATGAGACCTCACGCATCCGCAAGGACGGCTCGCGCATCACGCTCTCCATCAGCGTCTCACCCGTCCAGTCCCCGGATGGCGCCATTGTGGGCGCCGCCACCATCGCGCGGGACATCACTCAGAGGAAGCGTGAGGAGACGGCGGCGCTCATCCTGGCCAAGGCCGGCGAGATTCTGGCCGGCTCTCTGGACTATCGGGGCACGCTGGAACAGGTCGGGGACTTAGTGGTGCCTCGCCTGGCGGACTGGTGCGTCATCGACCTCGTGCGGGATGGCCGGATAGACCGCGTGGCCGCCGCCCACGTGGAGCCGGCCAGGCGGGAGCTGGCCCGCGACCTCACGCGCCGCTTTCCTCCGAGCCTGGAGTCGCGGTTCGGCGTAGCAGAAGTCATCCGCACGGGCCAGGCGCAGGTGGTGGCGGAGATCACCGAGGAGATGCTTCGGGTCCCCGGGCGGGAGGAAGAGTATTTCCGGGCCCTCCAGGATCTGGGGCTCCGCTCCGGCATCTGCGTGCCCATGGCCGCCCACGGCAAGGTGCTCGGGGCCATCACGCTCATCCTCGCAGACGGCGGCCGCCGGTACGGGCCGGAGGACCTGACGCTGGCGCAGGAGCTGGCTCGCCGCGCCGGCCTCGCCGTAGACGGCGCGCTGCTCTACGAGTCCGCCCAGCGCGAGATAGAGCGGCGGGAGCGCACAGAGGAGGCCCTGCGCAGCCACCAGGCGGAGATTGAGGCCCTCAACCAGCGGCTGCGCAGGGCCATGCAGGAGACGCACCACCGGGTCCGCAACAACCTCCAGCTTATCGCCGCGCTGGCGGACATGCAGGCGGCTGTGGACCGGCCCACGGTACCGCGGGAGGAGCTGGAGCGAATTGGCGGGCAGGTGCGCGCCCTCGCAGCCGTCCATGAGATCCTCACCCGGGAGGCGGGCGCCGGAGAGGACGCCAGCGACATGTCCTCACGGGAGATGCTGGAGAAGTTGGCCACCCTCATCCGCGAGACGACACCCGCACAGTCCGTTACCGCGGATGTGCAGGACGTGCGCCTCTCTGCCCGGCAGGGTTCCTCCCTCGCCGTCATCGCCAACGAGCTGGCCACCAACGCGCTCAAGCACGGGGCCGACCACGTCACTCTGCGCTTCACCGTGGACGGCGATGTCGCTTCCCTCCACGTGGAGGACAACGGGCCTGGGTTCCAGGAGGACTTCGAACTGCCGCAGGACGACCGCGCGGGCCTCTCCCTGGTCCGGCACATCGCCCAGTGGGACCTTCAGGGGTCTGTCCAGTTTGCCAACCGGCCCGGCGGCGGAGGCATCGTGACTCTCACCATGCCGCTTACGCCGGATGCTGTGCCCGCCTGAAGGCGGAAGGCGTTCAGGTGTTCAGGTGTTCAGGTATTCAGGTTCGGAATCCTGAACACCCGGTGTTCACTCTCGCATCGGACAGACTTCGGAATCCAGCGCGGCCCGCTCGTAGAGCGGCAGGCGCTTTCCGGGCGGGGTCATCGAGACGACGGTGTCGCCTCGCCACCTGATGCGCAGGTCCCAGTCCAGCAGCCGCTCGTCGCGCGTCTTCACCTCCAGCGGGAAGCGCACTGCGAGCTGGTCTCCGGCGCCGGCCTCTTCAATGCGGACGTAAGAGCCGCTCCAGGAGAACGGTACCGCCTCCCCGTTTCGCTCAACGGCAACCGCCCCGTCGCCACCCTCTGCTCCTCTCGCCCGCTCCCGTCCTCCGCCGCCCGGAGTGCGCACGAACAACGGGCCGGGTGAGCGGAGGCGCACCTCCACCCGGCCCTCGTGCGGCAGCCAGCTCAGCACGTCCGCGTCGGGGCCGAAGCGGTTGAGTGGCAGGTTCACGTAGAGGCCGTCGTCCCGGCGGGTCATGATCTTCTCCCATGCCTGGTACAGCGCCCGCGGCCCGGCCCCGCAGCAGCAGCCCATCATCACGCCGTCCACCACGAATTCGTTGGGCAGCGTCCGCCCCGCGTAGCCGCCCATGATCCGCGCGTCCATATCCACGTAGGAGTTCTGAGCCGTCTCGTCCGGCAGAGAGTCCTTACGCGGCTTCAGCCAGTCCTTTCGCGACCATTGGCTCTCCAGCAGGTGGTTGCGCGTGAACCGCTCCGCATGGGTCCAGTACTCCTCGTAACCCGCCTCCGCCAGCCTCAGCGCGACGTGCAGCATGTCCGTGATGTTGCACGTTTCGCTGTGCTTGGTGGTCTGCCGATGCTCTGTCCCAATCCCCTCCGGGAACCACCCGAACGAGCCGCAGGACGTTGCCATTGCCCAGTCGAACGCCCGCCTCACCCACTCCACCAGCTCCGGCTTGCCCACCAGGAGCGCGTACTCAAGCACGCCGGCCATGGAGAGCGACCGCGTGTGGAAGTGGCCCGCGGCCAGGTGCATCTCGTCCGGCCAGAAGGAGCCGTCCGGCCGGAAGATGTGGCTCTCGTCCACGATGTAGTGCATGAACCGCCGCCCCAGCTCCAGCGCCCGCTCATTGCCCGTGGCCGCCGCATAGGTAACGAGCGGCAGTATCAGGGCTCCGCCGTTGTAGCAGCACGGCTCGCCTGGCACGGTGGGGTTCCACGCGTCCGGAAACCGGCCGGGATAGGGGAAGTAGCAGAAGGAGTGCCCGGCGCGCCGGCGCGCGATGTGGATGGCGATGGACCACAACCCCTCCACCATCCGGTCGATCAGCGCCTTCGTCTCCGGTTGCCGCTCCATCAGGTACCAGGTGACCAGCGCGTTCAGGGCGCGGCTCTGGTCGAACATCTCCGCTTCGCCCACGCACCAGGGCGTCTCCGGCCGGTAGGCCAGCCCATCGTTTGGATGGAGGCTCTGCACCAGGATCCGGCGGAACCCCTCCTCCACCTCTGTACCTGCTGTGTCGCCGGTCATCTCCCGCGCCAGAAGGAGCGAGTCGATGTACCGGCTGGTGACGTCGATGGTATCCCATGCGTTGTGCGTGGCCACCGGCGGGTCCGTGGTGACGTTGATATAGAAGTAGGGGTAACCGGTCTGGTGGTCGTGATTGGCCGTCATGTGGCCAATCGCCAGCCGCGCCCGGTCGCGCAGGTCCAGCGTATCCGGAACGAGCATGAAGAAGCTCCTGTCGGCTAAGAGTGTGTGATCAGGTTCGGCACTCACCCGTGCTACCCCTTGCCGGGCAGGACCGAGCAGGTTTATCCCGAACGCGTTATCGATATGCCAGTCCAAGAAGACGAGAGTATGAAGTACCGGCCGTTGAAGGATGGTTCCGTCATCCAGGCGCAGGGTACGCTGGACCGCCGCTTCCGCGCCGCGTTCCGGCGGTTGGTGGAGGGCCCGGAGTATACGCGCGAGTTCATCCTCTCCGACGTCACCGGAGACTTCTGGCGCGTCTTCACCGAGTACTGCGGCGACATATCCGGCCGGTATCTCGGCGCGGTGGCCCTGGGTCGCACCTACACGCGTCATCCCTGTCCACGTGTGGACGAGGTGGCGCAAGGCGTCATCCAGGCGCAGAGGGAGGATGGCCACTTCAACCTGGATCTGGCTCCGGACACCATCCACTATCCTCTGATCTACGGCCATGGACGCTTACTCCAGGGCCTGGTGGAGTACCACTCCGTCACTCCTAGCTCCGTCGTGCTCGGCGCCATCCGGCGGCTGGCGGACTATTTCGTCCAGACAGCGCCGCGCTGGAGCGCTCCGGAGGTAGTGGAGAACGAGGAGTTCATCTACTACACGCAGGCCCTGGAGGGAATTGTCGGCGCATTCCGGCTCACCGGCGATCGCCATCACCTGGAGTTAGCCCGGTCGATGGCCGGCCTCCTCTGGTCCGAGCCCAAACACCACTCTCACTCTTATCTCTCCAGCCTGCTGGGTGTCCTGGCCCTCTATGACGCCACCGGCGAGGAACCGTATCTGCGCTTCGTTACCGAACGGAGAGACCAAGTCGCCGCAATGGTGACCGTAGACGGCGGTGTCACGGAGATGCTCCCGGACAAGCACGTCACGGAGTACTGCTCCGTGGCGGATTGGTTCATGCTCAACGCCAGGCTCGGCCACGTGACCGGCCAGGCCGCCTACTACGAGGCAGCCGAGCGTATCCTGCTGAACGCCGTCTTCTTCAATCAGTTCGCCAACGGCGGTTTCGGCACATGGCGCGTGGACCGCAACAACGGCTACCTGGGCCGGGTGGAGGTAGGCAGCGCGGAGGCCTACTGGTGCTGCAGCTTTCACGGCGTACGCTCGCTATATGAGGCACTCATCCACATGTACACGGTGTCTGCCGAAGGAGTCCGCGTCAACCTGTTCATGGACAGTACGGTTCGCCTGCCGGATTTGGGCGGGATCACCATTCGGCAGCAGACAACCTATCCCGTCTCCGGTCGCGTCACTCTCACCGTCTCCGCTCCATCCAACCGGCAGCACACTCTGGAGCTGCGCTTGCCCTCCTGGGCGCGCTGGCCTGATCTCCGCCTCAACGGGGAGCCGTGCCCGTACGAGGTGCGGGACGGCTATCTCTGCGTGAGCCGCGCGTGGGGCTCGTCGGACGAGCTGCTCCTCCAGTTCGGCATGGATCTGAGGCTGGAGGGAGCGCTCCCCGCCGAGTGCCTGGCTATAGGAGAGACGTTGGAGCGTGTCTCGCTCTGGTGGGGACCGGTTCTGCTGGCTATCGACGAGATGTACAACGCGCGAGGGCCGAGCGACGCTGCCACTCCTTGGACCGCCCCCTCCTGCCTGCTCCTGCCTCCCGGCTCGCCTGCCTTGCCCGTTGCGCCGGCCCTTCCCGTGCCCGCGGAATGGCCGGGGCTTCAGTTCCAGGCGCGGGCTCTATCCGATCCGGGCGCCGGAGAGGGCCCGCCTCAGGGCGTCACGCTCACTCCATTGGCCCGTCGCATGGAGCTCCAGCCCACGTGCGCCCCCAGCACGCGGACCCGCTATGATGTCCGCGTCGTCTCCGGGCACTCCTGAAGGAAGAGATCGCCCGTCCAATGATCCCAACACGGCCTTGCTGCCGCTCTCCCGGCGGCCTCTAGCCGGCGCTTGCGCCGCGCGCCAGATCCCGCAGCCGCTTCCGCGCGGCTGCATCGTTCGGATCCGAGGTCAGCCGGATCCGAAGCGCATCGAGCGTACGCTGGTACTGCCGTGCCGCCTCGAACCGGCGCCGCACCCTGGCGCTCTCCCGCGCCTGTCCGGTCGCGGCCAGCGCTAAGCTGAGCCGATACAGAGCATCCGTGAAACCGGGGTTGCGCCTGGATGCTTCTTTGAAAGCTTCTACCGCTTCAGAGCTTCGGCCCTGCTGGGTCAGGAGCAGTCCTCGGTAGTACGGGACCAGCGGCGAGTGCGGCCGAAGGCGGTCGGCCTGTGCTAGCGCCGCTTTCGCCCTGAGCGCCTCCTCCGGCGTGTGCGCGGTTCTGGCCCGGGTCCCGGCCAGGAGCAGCCAGGCCCGGCCGTTATCCGGCTGCCGCTCCACCGCCCGCGACATCAGCCGTTCCGCGTCATCGGCGCGGCCTTCAATATCTGCCAGGTAGCCCCGTGCGCACAGCGCAGTGCCCGAGCCGGATTCGGCCAGCCGCAGTGCCAGGGTGTTCGCCTCGGCCGTATTATGCTCGTCCGCCAGCAGGCAGACCAGCATTGCTCGCCCCGCCGTGTTGCTCCCGTCCAGCTTCAAGGCCTCCCGCAGCGCATTCTCCGCCGGACCGCGGCTGCCCAGGGCGTAGTACACTTCGCCCAGCGCGGCGTGCGCCTCCGCGGACCCCGGCTCCAGCCGCACGGCCTCCAGCGCCGGAGCGAGCGCGTCCGCCGGCATGTCGGACTGGAGCAGCGCCCGGGCCTGCGCGATCTTGGCACAACCGCCCGTGCCGGCCCCGTAGACCTCCGCCGCCGCGTCCGACTTTCCCTCCGCAAGCAGTCTCTGTCCCAGCTCCCGTCGCGCCTCCGCATCTTCCGGATGGGAGAGAGTCCGCGCCATCAGGTCGCCGGAACTCATCCTCTCAAGCCGCCACCTCCGCCCGCCCGGTGTGCCATACACGCACCAGAGCCCAACCAGCACAAAGAACACGGGCGATATCAACCAACGCAGCCGGCCTTTCACCTCCCGCTCCCTTGCCGGCGCGTCGGCCCGCTCTCCTTCAGCGCCACATACCGATCCATGCCCGGCCGTTCCACCACCGTCGTGCCGCCGCCGGGCCACCGGACAGTCAGCCTCGTCACCGCGCTTGCCGCCCCCAGCCCAAAGTGCACGCGAGGGTCGCACGCGGAGAGATAGCTGCGGCACGTCTGCGACTCCCCCACGAATCGTCTCCCGCCGGCCTCCACTGTCACGCGCGCCCCGATGGCGTCGCGCCCGGCATTCCGGCTGATGAGCCGCACGCCAAGCCAGTGGTACACCCCGCCTTGCTCGTTGTGCAGCAGCTCCGGCGTGCCCTCCAGGTTCGCCACCACCGCGTCCATCCGGCCGTCACCATCGTAGTCACACACGGCGAGCGCCCTCCCCACGATTGGCCGTGTGAGCGCGGGTCCCCCTTCGGCGGTGGCGTCCACAAAGTGGCTGCCGAGGTTGTGGAAAAGCTGCATCGGCTGGGCGTACTCGGTAGGTGGGTGGATCTGGTGCACCGTGTCCTGGACGTGGCCATCCGCGAAGAGCAGGTCCGGCAGCCCGTCGTTATCGTAGTCCAGGAAAGCGGCCCCAAACGCCAGCCGGTTGCGGGACGCGTCCCCGATGCCGGCTGTGAAGCTCGCGTAGCCAAACGTGCCCTGGTCCGTGTTTCGGTAGAGGCTGTCAGGCTCGTCCTGGAAGGTGGCGACTACCAGGTCCAGCCGTCCGTCGCCATCG
>CAYNFH010000006.1:0-63014 GCA_964396385.1 uncultured Chthonomonadaceae bacterium
CGGCGGCGCACCCGCGCGCTAGGGGACGGAATCTACGCGGGCGGGCGGACGTACCCGGCGGCGGATAAAGACGTACTGTTTGTAGAGCGTGCCGGGCCAGGACCGTTCGGGGCGCTGGTGATGAAACCAAGGGCGGTAGGAGCAAGTCCTGCCGCCCTTTTTGACGTCCGGCTACCCCGGAAGCGCTATGCGGCGGTCAGATCCGGGCGGAATCCGTGATAGGAGAGATGCGTGCGCAGCGCGAAGCGTGCGGAAAGCGGATTCCGCGGTTCAGGAGGAATGAGGATTCCATGGCTGGCGAAGACGTATTCCTGATTCTACATGGGTGGGGCGGCAACAAGCCGGAGCACTGGCAGGAGCATCTGTACCAGGCGCTCCAGACGGAGGGGCGCCGGGTCCACTACCCCAAAATGCCGGACCCCAAAGCGCCGAACCTTACGGCGTGGCTGGTGAAGGTGCGGGAGGAGGTGAAGGAGGTCCCGCAGGACGCTTCCCTCACGGTGGTCTGCCACAGCCTGGGTGGGATCACGTGGCTGCACTACGTGGGCAGCGTCGCTCGGCAGGTGGCGGACCGTGTGCTGCTGGTGGCCCCGCCGTATGTGGCGCCGGCCGTCCCGCCGGTGGACGCCCCTCCCGGCGTGGAGGGCTTCTTCCCGCCGCCTCTGAACGCGGAGGCGGTGCAGCGCGCAGCCAGGGAGACCCAGATCATCGCCTCGAACGATGACGACTACGCCACCTTCGAGCAGACGCGCGCGTACGCGGAGCGGTTGAAGGTACCGCTCCACCTGCTGCCGGGGGCAGGGCACATCAGCCCGTACTGGGGCTACGGCGAGTGGCCGTGGGTGCTGGACTGGTGCCTGCACCGGGCGGATATGCCGCCGAAGCCGAATACGGGACAGTAGCCAGTAGTCAGCGGAGGAGGCCGAGGGATGCTGCAAGGTGAGAAGGTGGCGCTGAGGCCGTTCACGCGGGAGGACGTTCCGCTCATCTGGAAGTTCCGGACGGACGTGGAGGTGGAGCTGGCCGGAGGCGGCGACCCGCCGAAACCCTTGACGTTGGAGCGGATCTACGGGGAGTACGACCGGGGCGAGTTCATCTTCCGCGAGGGCTTCGCGATAGAGGCGGATAACGAGCGCGCCATCCGGTGCTACAAGTCCTGCGGATTCCAGGAGGAAGGCCGGCAGCGCGAGCATGCCTGGAGCAACGGCCGCTATGTGGACAACCTCCTCATGGGCATCCTCCGAGAGGAGTGGGAGGCCCGCTAGCGGGCCCCTCGTTTAGGTGCGTGACAGGCCGTTAGGCGCCTTCGCGGATGGATTCGAGGGTGACGGTGACGGATGCGCCACCTTCCGGGCGGTTGGCAAACTCCACAGTGCCGCCGAGGTCCCATCGGGTGAGGCTCGTAACCAGTCCGATTCCAGTAGTCTCGGCGGCGGCCGGGTTAAAGTCCGGCGGGAAGCCGGGACCCTTGTCCTCCACCACCATCGTGCCTGTGTTTCCGCTGGCCCGAAACCGGACCTGCACGTCGCCTTCTCCGTACTTGAGGGCGTTGGAGATGAGCTCGTTGGCCACCAGAGCCAGGCTGGTGGCCTGACGAGAGGAGAGCTCCAGATCCTCCAATTGCGTCTGAATGTGCCGGCCGCGTACGGACCGCTCGATGAGCGGGGCCAGCTTCTCCAGCACGGACCGGGCGGAGACGCTGTCCGCGTGCCCTCCGGACTTGGCTTCCTGGGTGAGGAGGTCATGGACCACGGCGAGGGTGGTGATGTGTGAGCCCAGCCGCTTGACCTCGGCTGTCGGCAGAGCTTCCTGGTCGTCCATGGTGAGCAGGTCTATCATGGCGGCGATGATCTGGAGGTTGTTCTTCACGCGGTGATGGGTCTCGGTCATGGCCCGGCGCAACCGCTCGTTGAGGGTCTCTATTTCCCCTTGATGCCGCCTTAGCCGCTGCTCCGCCCGCACGCGCTCCGTGATGTCGCGCGTGATCTCCAGGACGGACAGGGGATGCCCCTCATCGTCCCGCTGCAGTGCCCAGCGGCTGAAGACAATGATCTCATTGCCGTCCCGCGTGGTGTGGACGATCTCGCCCTCCCACCGGCCGGAGCTTAGAAGGGTCTCCATAGTCGCTTCGCGGGATTCGGGGAATCGGGTTTTCAAGAGCTCGTATGCCACGCTGCCCAAAGCCTCGCTCCTGGTCCACCCGTAGAGCTCTTCACAGCTCCGGTTCCAGTAAGTGATGCGGTTGTCCACGTCATGCGTGAAGATGCAGTCATACGCCAGCTCGATCAGTTGGGCCTGCCGCTCCAGGGCGTGCTCTGTCTCCCGCCGCTCCGTAACGTCGCGAAATACCAGCACCACGCCAGTTAGCGCACCGGCCTCATCGACGATAGGCGCGCCGCTGTCGTCGATGGGCCGGCGAGCGCCGTCCCTGGCGATCAGGATGGTGTGGTTTGCCAGGCCCACCACCACGCCCTCGCGCAGCACACGCTCGACCGGGCTCTCCACCTCGCGTCCGCTGTGCTCGTTGACGATGTGGAAGATGTCTACGCAGGGCCGGCTCGCCGCGTCCGCCTCCGTCCACCCTGTGAGCTGCTCCGCCACGGTGTTCATGAGCGTGATGCGGCCCTCAGCGTCCGTAGCAATGACGGCATCGCCGATGCTCCGGAGCGTGGCCTCCAGCGCGGCTTCGGCGCGCCGCCGGTCCTGCTCTGCCTGACGCCGCGCCGTAAAGTCCCGAAGGATTTTGACGAAGCCCTTGAGCGCGCCCTGCTCGTCGCGCAGAGCCGTCAGGACCCCGCTGCCCCAGAAGCGCTCCCCGTGCTTGCGCCGGTGCCACCGCTCGTCCTCGGCGCGACCCGCCTCCAGGGCTCGCCGCATCTCCTGGTCCGGTATGCCGTTTTCTCGGTCTTCCGGCATGAAGACGAGGTCCGCGCGACGGCCCAGCGCCTCGGAAGCGGTGTAGCCGAACAGATCCTCCGCGCCGGCGCTCCAGGAGAGGATGTTCCGCTGCGCATCCATGGTGAGGATGGCGTAGTCGCGGACGTTCTCCTCTATCAGGCGGAGCCGTTCGGCGGCCGGCAGCAGCGCGTCCGGTTGTGGTGGCTCGTTGCTCATGGGGTGACCGCGGACAGGGAGTGATGCAACGCCGCAGTCAGCTATTCTATCAGTATAGAATGCATCCCTGCCCAGAATCCGTCGAATGGGGGATGAGCATGCCGTGCACCTCCCCGATATTTCGCCTGACAGCCACTTCCCCTCGCAGCAGACACGGGCTGACCGGAACAAAGAGAAAGCATAGTGAACCTGAAACAGCCGGCCCCCGCAGCCGGTGTATATTCCTGTGCCTTCAAACCTGGAGGTAAGCCTGGTCTGAGCTGCTCCCCGGAGTCCCATCATGAAGGATGAGTTTCCCTCTCCGCCCTGGAGCCTGTGCGGGCAGGGGATGGCTCTGCCCCGGCTCATCCGCGTGGAGCACGTCCGGCGTCTTATTCCTCCCGAGCTGCGTATCTTCCAGGTACTGCCAGGGAAGACGGCCGGTGGCCTGTTCCTGGCGCGGTACGAGCCCGGTTCCACGCTGGCTTACTCGGAGCTCATCGTGGCGGCGGCTACCGTGTACCGGGCAGGCAGAATCGGGATCTGGATTTCCCATATCTACGTGGACAGCGCGGAGTCCGTGGCCGGAGGGCGAGAGATATGGGGGCTGCCCAAGGAGCTGGCCGAGTTCACCTGGGAGAAAGGCAAGACGGTGGTGCGACAGGGTGACCGCGAGCTCTGCTCGGTCCTGTTTACGTCCGGCCGCTGCCGCGTTCCCGCGCCGCTGTGGCTGCCGGCCTTCGGGCGGCTTGAGGGGCGGCTGCTCCACTTCACCGGGGTAGGCGCCGCCCGGTTGGCTCTCGGGCGGGCAGAGTGGATCGTACCTAAAGACAGTCCGTTCTGGGGCGTCCTGTCCGGCGGCGAGGGGCTCACCCTCCTGCTGGACGGTCTCCACGTGCGTGTAGGCGCTCCGCACCCGGCCATAACCCCGTAATCCCCACAGTCAGCGAATCCCGCCATTCCTACCATAATCCGGTATGGATGCTTGTTCTCCCCTGGATGGCCGTGTCGCCGTCCTCCCAGTGAGCCGAGATTACTGGCGCAGCGCAATTGGCGCCGCCCCCAGGAGGATCGCGTATGGTTCGATGCCGAAACTGCCGGGAGCTTATCACACCACAGGCCAGCGTATGCCGCTACTGCGGCGCCCAGCAGGTCAATACGGGCCAGCTCGCCCTGCTGAGCATCCTGCTCTGCATGGCCGTCGCCGCCTGCATGTGGCTGAGCAGCGCCGGCCTCCTCTCTCGCGCCATCTCGACGTTCCAGGGGCAGCCGCCGGCTGCAGTGCGGCACCAGTGACGGAGGACGGAGCCTGGAGTCCGGGCCTGAACACCCAATTCCGGCCCGGACTCCGGGTTCATGCTCCCTGCTTCCTCCTTCCCCTACTGCCCGTTCGGCAAACAGAATAGCTTCTGGCGCGTACCAGGATATGACGGCCTGGTCCGTTAATTCCATTCTCAATGAGAGAGGAAGGTACGCGCATGAAGATTCGCCTTATCTTTCCGGCACTGGCGGCAGGCATCGTGCTTCTGCCGTTGGCCGCCTGGGCCGCGGGACCGCAGGGTGTCGACACCGGCTGGGTGATCGACAACAACGGTAATCCCCTCTTTACCTCCAGCAAGGCGTCTGCATTGAGCGCAGCGCAGGTGGGCTGGGTGCGGATGGAGTTCCGCCTCATCCCGGGCCACTCCACGTGGGACAGCACGATGCTGGGTTACTACGACACGGTGGTAAACACCGCCCGCAACCAGGGGTTGCAGGTACTGGGGCTCATCGACGGCGGCTCCTGGCCGGGCAGTCAGAGTGATTGGTGCGCCAATAACTGGGAGAACACCGGCGGCAACGGTGACAACACCTATATCAACAACTTTGCCGCTTCGGCCGCGGTGACGATCATCCAGCACTTCCACGACCGCGTGAAGGTGTGGGAGATCTGGAACGAGCCCAATGCCTGGACGTCCAATCCCTCCCCCGGCGTCTTTACGGGCGGCACCTACATGTACCCGTCCAACTTCAGCCAGCTTCTGGCGAACACGTACGCGGACGTGAAGGAGTACAATGGGCTGCAGGATGTGACCATCCTCTCGGGCGGCGTCTTCGGCCACAGCATCGGGGGTGTCTACAGCTACCAGAACGCGGGCGCGCAGTACATAGACAACGTAGGTATAAACACCGTGGGCTCCTTCGCGTATACCAAGAGCCACTGGGGCACCTACCCGCTGGACGCGATCGGCCAGCATATCTACATCGACCAGGGCGGCACCACCACCTCCGGCGAATTCCAGCAGTACATCTCCTGGGTCCGGCAGGCCTACACCAAGTACGAGGGGAGCGGCACCGGCAAGCGGTCCTTCATCACGGAGTTCGGGTGGACCACCAGCAGCGTCTCCCAGAGCACGCAGGACCAGGACATGAATATCTCGTTCGGGGTGATAGAGGGCGGCAACGTCAACTATGTGCAGACCGCCATCTGGTTCCAGTGGCAGGACAACCCGGCCGCCGGCCTTTACTATGGGGTAATCGATTCGAGCGGCAATCCCAAGGTCTGCTACAACGACTTTGTTTACTGGGAAGAGTACCAGGGGTTCAACGCAGATGGCAGCATAAACTCCAGCATTCAGAACTACTTCAACGCACGTGGCCAGCCTGCCATGGGAGACCCGTACGACAACGGCGGCGGCCCGTTTGTACACACCTGGAGCGGCAACGTCTATTCGGCCCAGGTGCAGGACTCCAACGGTGGCTCCCACCTGCGGCTCTGTATGATGACCTCCTCGCTGGGGACCTTTGAGGTCAACGACATCCATGGGATGTGGGACGTGTACCTCAACAAGGGCGGCATCGGGTACTTTGGGCCGCCCAAGAACAACGAGTATACGTCCGGAAGCGGCACCCGCCAGGATTTCCAGTCCGGCCACTACATGACGTGGGATTCCACGAACGGGGTGGTGGTGCATTAGGTGAGAGATGAGGGGTTCGAGGACGAGGACGTCAATAGGATGACAAAGTGAAAGGTCAGAGGTGAGGGGTGACGGCTCGGGGTACAGCAGGATAACCGTTGCCGGGCTTGGAACCTGGTGTAGCACTGTCCATGGATCCGATAAGTGACAAGGTGAACGGATTCCGGTTCACCTTGTCACCCTGTCACCCTGTCATCCGCATGCACCCTCCCGCCGACGAGCTCCAACTGCTGTACGAGGCCGGCCGCCAGCTCGGGCATACGCTGGACCCCCTACGGATCTACGACACCGCCCGCACCCTGCTGGCCCAGGTCATGGACTGCGACGCCCTGCTGGTCTCCACTTACGACTCCGATGCCCAGACTATAAGGTGCGCCTACGCGTGCGTGGAAGGGCAGCGGCCGGACCCCGCCGGGTTCCCGACGATTCCGCTGGCGCCGGAAGGCAAGGGCATCCAGAGCGAGGTCATTCGCACCGGTGAGCCCCTGATCATCGACGACGTGGAGGAACAGAAGTCCCGCTTCACGACGCGGTACCACGTAGACCCGGATGGGGCCGTCCACCGAGAGGCCTCGCCGGACAAGCCCTCCTCGCGATCCATCCTGTACGTTCCCATCAAGCTGGAGGGCCAGGTACTGGGCGTGCTCCAGGTGATGAGCCATCGTCCCCACGCGTACACACCGGACCACCTGCGGTTTACGGAGGCGCTGCTGCTCCAGGTGGCCGCGGCCAGCCGCAACGCGCACCTGTATCAACAGGCGCAGACGGAGATCGCGGAGCGCCGCCGCGCGGAGGAGGATCTGAAGCGGGAGCGAGCGGCGGTCGAACGTCTGAACCAGGGGCTGCGAGACGCCATGGCGGAGACGCACCACCGCGTGCGCAACAACCTTCAGCTCATGGCGGCGCTGGTGGACATGCAGCTCATGGAGAGCGGTGAGACGGTGCCGCGGAGCGAGGTGGAGCGCATGAGCGCCTACATCTACACCCTGGCCGCCGTGCATGAGATTCTGACCGATGTCTCGCGCGAGCATACCGGGGAAGAGCGGATCTCCGCGCGGGCGCTTATGGAGCGGCTGTTGCCGAAGCTGGGGCAGCTCACGCCGCACAAGCGGGTGGAGGGCGTCATCGCGGACTTGACACTGACGCCTCGCGCCGCCACTGCGCTCGCGGTGGTTGCCAATGAGCTGGTAAGCAACGCGCTGAAGCACGGGGCGTCCACCGTGCGTGTGTCGCTTCGAGGCGAGGACCCGCAGGCGACGCTGGAGGTGGAGGACGACGGCCCTGGGCTGCCTCCGAACTTCCAGCCGGAGACTGCCGCCCACACCGGCCTGGAGCTGGTGCTGCGCCTCGCGCGCTGGGATCTGGGCGGAAGCATCTGCTTTGCGAACAATCCACAGGGCGGCGCCTGCGTCTCAGTTCGATTCCGAGCCGCAGAATGAGCGGGTTTGAGTAGGGGAGGGGCCGCCGCGAAGCGGCCCTGGCTCCGTTTCACCTACTGAGTGGGGCAACTGGGACGGCAACGGGGGGCGTCGCCGTAGGTGGGGCGACCGTCTTGTTGGACTTGTTGGCCGGCCTGAGCTGTACTGACATCCCGCCCTTGTAGTACGAGCCATCCTGACGCTGGACCACGAAGCTCAACACGTCTCCCGGCTTGGCGTTAAGGAGGACGGCGCCCATATCCTCCATGGAGCTGATCTGCCGGCCGTTGAGGGAGATCAGCACGTCACCGGGCAGGATTCCGGCTCGTGCGGCGGGGGTCTCGGGGTAGACCTCACGGATGCGTACCAGGCGCTGCGGCGTCCCATCGCCGGGCCGCGTCTCCTCCCCGGTGGCGACTCCCAGCCAGACGCGCTGGATCTGCTTGCCGCTCTGCAGCGCCCCGAGCACCGGCTGCACGTCCGTAATGGGGATAGCGAAGCCGGCGCTGCTCACCGCGGGCTTTACCACGAACTGCCGCATTCCAGACCAGTTGCCGGCAACGCCGTTTGGCGCGGGCAGGTTCTGGCCGGGCGCCTGGCCGGCCACGGAGAGGTCCTCTCCTCTCGGGTACAGACCGAGCTGGTAAGCAGTCCCCGGAATGAATTCGTTCTGGAAGCTCAGAGTCTGCGTAGCCTGGATGGCGGCGATGATGCCGATGACCTCCCCGTCCACGTTTACTAACGGAGCGCCGCTGGAGCCGGCACCGATGGTGCCGGCAATCTCGATGAGGCGCGAATAGCTGCGCCGCCCGTCCGATACTCCCGCGTGGGTGAGCCCCGCCACCATGGAGAGCGAGACCGAGTTGTTCTGACCGTTCTGGTTACCTACGGCGATGGCGAACTGTCCAGGCTCGACCTCCTGTGAGTTGCCCAGCGTGAGCGCGGGAAGCTTGGCGTCGTCTGAGAGCCTCAGCAGGCCCACGTTGGCCTCATTGTCTATGCCCGCGACACTGGCCGTGAGCTGCCTCCCATCGTTGGCTATGACCACGGGGTTGGTCATGCCTTCCAGTACATCCGCGGTGGTGACGATGTATCCTCCCCCCACGCAGAAGCCGGTGCCGGAGCGAACCACGGTGTTGGCGTAGTAGCCGAAGCTCTGGTTCCCCTGTTGAGGCGCAGGGCGTGCGTTCTGGAGCCTATCGTGGAGAATCTGCGCCTCCTTCTGGAGCTGGTCCTTAGGGCGCGTGGCGTCTTCCGGAGTGGGACGGCCCTTCAGTGCGTTCTGAACCTGAACCAGCCTGTACTCCAGCGCATCCGGGTTAGCGGGAGTCTCGTACAGCGCCCGTACCTGGCCGTCCGGCGCGAGAATCACGCGGTTGCCGGCGGCATCCAGCTCCCACCGCTCCCCATCCCGCAGGGGGTTGACGGGAGTGGGCCCGGGCGCGGTTGCACTCCCAACCGTGCCTCCGCCTCCGCCGTTCTGCGCGTTTCCGATCCCCCCGAAGGGCGAAGTGGGCTGTGCGCCAACTCGGTCGGCCTCCCGCGCCGCGGCCGCGCCAAATCCGCCGAACAAGTTATTTGATTGGGTGCTCGGGCGGATGTCCTGAATGGTGACCACTGCTCCGCGGACCCGGCGTACGATGGCGGTCACTTCGGACTGCATGGCCTTGAGCACCCGGAACTGCGTGACCGGCGCGTCGAACCGCTTGCCATCCTGGTCGACCGGTTTGGCCTCCTGGACGGTCGGAGTGGGCGCCTGAAGGACCAGCAGCCCGCAAAGAGAGATGAGGTTGATCATGGGATGAGTTCTCTTTGGTTGATGGTTGATGGTTGATGGTTGATGGGCCGGAACCTGAGGCCATCAACCATCAACTCTCACCTATCACCATGTCATGAGTTCCTGCCGGCCTCCGTCGATGGAGGCTAGCTCGGGCGTACCGGAATCGGGAACAGTCACGGTGGGGGCAACATACTCGTGCGGCACTGTGGTGTCGCCGGCGGACAGGATAACGCCAATAACCAGGGGGCTTGTGCCGTACCCGGTCGGAACTGTGGGCGTCTCCGCTACCTGCGTGGAGCTGCCGCCCTTCAGAGCGCCGTGAGAGACGGCGTGCCATACGGCCTCGGCCGCTTCTCTGGAGGCGCTGGCCACGTAGATGGGCGTGGTAAACGCGCGATGATGATGATAGTGATGATGATGGGATGATAACCGATGGCGAAGGACGGAGGTCGGGCGGAAGCTAACCTGCTTCTGCGTGACCGCGTGGACTATCTCCGATCCGCTGTCTTCCAGAGCGTCATTCCGCTCCTTGGCGGTCCCAGGTCGGTTTGCGGCATTTCCTTCAGTATGCTTCGGTCGGTCTGCAATCTGTGTAAGCCCGCTGCCTGCATTGCTCTCTGTTTGCTGGCCAATTCCTGCCTCCTGCCTCCTGCCGCCCACCGCCAGATTCACTGCTTTAGTAATGCCGCGCGGGTGGCCATGTCCCAGCGCCAGGGCCAGCGCCAGGCCGGCGGCGCTGATGGCCGGCATGCGCACGGGCCACCCGGAAGCCTGGCGGGACTGCAGGCCGCACAGGCGCTGGCGTACGGCAGGCCAGTCGTAAGGCGGGTCAACCGGCTCGGCCCGCAGCGCGGCCAGCATTGCCTGGGTCTGCCGCTCCGCTTCCTCCTGAACGCGGCACTCCCGGCAGCGCTCCAGGTGGGCCGCAATGGCGGGCCGGCTCTCCTGTGGCAGCTCACCGAGGACATACTCGGTCAGTCTGGACCGAACGCGACGACAACGAATGAGGCTCCACATCTCCTATTTCCTCACCTCCAGGAGACGCATGACGCGCTCCCTGAGGCGCGACCTTGCCCTGAATAGTTTTACGTTCAGGTGGCGGGCGGTGCAGCCCAAAATCAAGGCGGCCTCGTCCGTGCTGACATTTTCCACGTCCCGAAGCAGGATTACTTCCCGATCGGCCGGGGACATCCGGCTGAGCGCTCGCAGGATAGTATCGATGGTATCCGCCCGCTCCACCACATTGGAGGGATCTGCGGACCGGTCGTGCCCGTTGGTGGCCTCCACAAGCTGCGGGTCGTACGGCACCTCCCTGCGTCTCGCGGCGGACCGGGCGCGGTCCCGGCAGAGGTTGGCGCAGATGCGCATGAGCCAGGTCTGGAGGGAGGCGTGGTTCCGGAAGGAGCCGATGCCCTGAAAGGCTCGGACAAAGGTCTCTTGCCGGATGTCCATGGCGTCCTCCGCGTTGCCGAGCATGTGGTAGGCATAGCGGTAGACCAGCCGTCCGTACGTTGCGTAGAGCTCGCCGAACCCATCCACGTCCCCGGCGCGACATCTCGCCAGGAGCTGGTCTTCCGGCACCTGCATTGCCACCTCAGAACGAGCCACCATCCGTATCCCCGGGAGCAGATCGCAAATATAGACGAGACGCGGGCGAGTATATTACGAACCAAGGCGACGGAAGACGGAAGACGGACGACGGACCAGAAGCGGTTCGGAGACCTCTCAGCCTCTCGGACAGGTGCCGGGGCCGGAGACCCCGGCCGAAGTCCGCGTTGGAAACCAGGATGATCCAGTTTCAGGACGTGCGCAAGATCTATACCGCCGGAAGGACGGCCGTCACCGCGCTGGACGGCGTCACGTTGAAGATTGGCGTGGGCGAATTCGTGGCCGTGACGGGCCCGAGCGGCAGCGGTAAATCCACGCTCCTGCACCTGGCCGGCGGCCTGGACGTGCCGACGGAAGGCAGCGTCTGGGTGGATGGCCGCGACACACGGCTCATGGGCGATGACGACCTGACACTGCTCCGGAGGCGCCGCATCGGGTTTGTGTTCCAGTTCTTCAACCTCATTCCTACCCTGTCCGTTCTGGAGAACGTTGCGCTCCCGGCGATGCTTTCCGGCGGCCGGCTGCGGGCGCAGAGGCCGCGCGTGGAGGCTCTTTTAGAACGCGTAGGGCTGGGGGCGCGATTGAGCCACCTGCCGGAAGAGCTGTCCGGAGGTGAGATGCAGAGAGTGGCGATTGCGCGCGCCCTGGTCAACGATCCGCCCATGCTGCTGGCGGATGAGCCCACCGGCAACCTGGATTCCGAGACCGGCCGAGGGATAGTCCGGCTGCTGCGCGAGCTGCACGGTGAGAGGACCGTGGTCATCGTCACCCACGACGAAGCCGTGGCGGCGGAGGCCGACCGGGTGGTGCGGCTCAAAGACGGCCAGGCAGCATGAGGGCCCTCTTTCTCCTGTTCAGCCTGCGCCACTTGCTCAGCCGGCGGTTCCGTGCGTTGCTGGGCTTCGCCGCCGTCGCCCTCGGGGTGGCGCCGTACACCTCTACCACGATCATCATCCAGAGCACCCAGGAGTCGATGCGTGAGAATGCGCGCGCTCTGGCGGGACGCGCGGAGTGGCAGGTGACCCGGGGCGGTTCGCTGGGCGTTGAGGAGAGTCTCGCCGGTAGCCTGCGCCGCGCTCCCGGAGCGATTGTGGCGCCCATCATCCAGTCCTCGGCGGTGATGGTTGAGCCGCGCGCGGGAACGCTCATGGTCCTGGGCGTAGACTTCGGCTCCGACTCGCTCCTCAGACTCTATCGCTTCTCCGGAGCCGTCGATCCGCTGGCCTTCGCGGCCACGGCGTTCATTCCGGACGGCGTTGTGTTGGCGAAGCCGTTCGCGCTGGAGCACGGGCTGCACCCCGGCGACACGATCCGGGTCGGCACGCGCATCGGCGTCCAGACGCTCACGGTGACCGGCCTCCTGGAACCAGTAGGGCCGGCGCGGGCGTTTCCGGGCGGCTTCGGTGTGATGGAGCTGCACGCGGCGCAGCGGCTTTTCGGCGGGCCGGGGTTCGTGGACCGAATCGAGGTGGCGGGGGCGTCCCGCGCCCAGATAGAGCGAGGTTGTCCCGGTTGCGAGGTCACGCGCGCCGGGCAGATCGGCTCGGTTGCGGAGGACGCGATCGGGCGCATGGAGTCGCTTGGGGCGCTGAGCGTCGTCGCCATGCTCGTGGGGCTCTTGATCATCTACAACTCGGTGCAGGTCTCCGTGGTCGAGCTGTGGAGGCAGATCGGAACGTTGCGCGCCCTGGGCGCTACCCGGCGGCAGCTTCTCGTCGTAATCGTGCTGGAGTGGAGCGCCGTCGCCGTTTGCGGCTCCGTGGTAGGAGTTGCGTTGGGCTATGGGCTCGCTCGCGGCATGCTGCAGTACACGGTGCGCGCCCTCAACGCGATGCTCCCGCTGGTGACCACAGACCACCTCCGGCTGCCCGCGGCGCTAGCCCTTATCAGCGGCCTGAGCGGGATAGCGACCGCCGGACTGGCGGCCGCGTTGGGTTCCTGGTGGGCCGTGCGCCAGCCTCCCCTGCGGCTGCTGAGGCCGCACGCGGTGGCAAGCCAGCGTGGCTTCATGCTCCCGTTTGCCGCGGGGCTCGTGCTGGTCGCGGCGGGCGTGGGATCTGTCTACTCCTTTCGCTCCACGCCGTCCGTGAGCCTGATAGCGACGGCGCTGCTCTTCCTCGGGGTAGTGGTGATGATGCCGCAGATCGTTCTGAGCGGCGGGCGGGGAGCGCGGGGCGCGCTCGGCCGCCTATTCGGGGTGGAGGGGTTCCTGGCGGCGGACAACATGGTCAAGGCGCCCCAGCGGACGGCGCTCACGGCCGTAACGCTGGGCGGCGCTCTGGCGCTGATGATCGCGAGCGCGACGATGCTGGAGGGATTCCGCACCGCTACCTCCCGCTGGATCCGCCAGGCGCTGCCCATGGACTTCACGGTGACCCCCATCAACTTCGCCAACAGCCTCTACAGCGGCCAGACTATTCCGAGGTCACTTCTGGAGGAGATACGCCGCACGTCCGGCGCGGAGATCGTGTACGGCGTGCGATCCCTGTTTGCCGAGTTCCGAGGCAACCAGATCATGATCGTCGGCGTCGAGACTCGCCCCTATTTCGAGGTGCACCGGCGCCGCGGCCTGAGCGAGTGGGCGCGCGGCATTGCGGGTGAGGAGGTCGTGCGCCGGCTGGCGACCGGGGAAGGGATTATCGTCTCTGATAACTTCGCGGCGCTTTACGGCGTGCGGCCCGGCGAGGACGTGCGGCTCCAAACGCCCACCGGAGAGGTCCCGCTTCGCGTGGTGCGGTCCGTAGAGGACTACTCCTGGCTCAGGGGGACGATGATCATGGACTTGGACGTGCTGGCGCGACTGTGGAAAGACGATAGCTTGACATACGTGGACGTCTACGCGGGCCGGCCCGCCGCGATCCCGGAGGTGCGCGCCCGCATCTCCGAGCGGCTGCGCGGGCGATACTCGCTCTACCTCTTCGACAGGAACCAGATCGCCCGCATCAGCGACGACGTGCTGCGGCAGACGGTCGCGGTAGCGGACGTGCAGGTGGTGACCGCCAGTGTCATCGGTTTCCTGGGCATCGTCAACAGCCTGCTCATCGGCGTGCTCCAGCGGTACCGGGAGATTGGATTGCTGCGCGCAATCGGCATGACGGCGGGCGGCGTGGGCCGGATGGTGGTACTGGAAGGGGTGTTCGTGGCCGTGCTGGCGGGAGGAATCGGTGTGGCGGGAGGCCTCCTGGGCGGCTGGATACCGCTGCGCCAGTTCTCCTTCGCCATGACGGGGCTGCTGTTTCCCGTGGTGACGCCGTGGCATACTCTCGGCATCTCTCTGGCGACCGCCATTGTGCTGGGGCTGGTGGCGAGTCTCCTGCCGGCCCGCCGCGCCGCCGCCCTCAATGTTTTGGATGCCATCGGGTACGAGTAGCGGGACGGATTAGATCACCGGTTGGGCGGGTCTCAGCTCGTCTATCAGGCGGGGCTCGCCGGTGGAGGGGTCCGCAAAGTACCAGTGGGTCCAGCCGTTACAGGCCGGCAGACCGAGGCAGAGGGCCGCCACTTTGTGGATGGAGCCGCGGAATCCGTTGGAGGTGAGCGTCCCGTCCGGGTTAATGGTAGCGGTGACGCCGGCCTTCTTGAGGGTAAGGCGTGTGCCGGCGGGGAGGAGCCCCTGCTCCACCAGGCTCACAAACGGGATACGCGGCTTGGGCGCATCCAGCGAGATGCCCTCCTCCGGCGTTGCTGCGGGTTCTACCCGGGCTAGCCGCTTTCGTGCGAGCTTCACATACCGCTCCTCCCTGTCCACGGTGATGTAGTGGCGGCCCAGCTTCCTGGCTACCGCAGCCGTGGTCCCGGTCCCGCAGAAAGGGTCCAGCACCAGGTCCCCGGGGTTGGAGGTAGCGGAGATTACTCGGTGGAGCAGCGCTTCCGGCTTCTGGGTGGTGTGGGCCTTCTCGCCGTTCACCATGATGCGCTCCCTGCCGGAGCAGATGGGGATGTACCAGTCCGAGCGCATCTGCCGGTCCTCGTTGCCCGCCTTCATCTCCTTGTAGTGAAAGGTGTACCTGGCCTGCTCTCTGGACTTCTTGGCCCACAGCAGCGTCTCGTGTGCATTGCAGAATCGTACCCCTTTCATGTTGGGCAGAGGATTCATCTTCACCCACGCGACATCGTTGAGGATCCAGAAGCCCAGGTCCAGCATGATGGCGCCGACGCGGTAGATGTTGTGGTAGGAGCCGATCACCCAGAGAGTGGCGGTGTCCTTCATCACCCGGCGGGCCGCCGTCAGCCACTCTCGCGTGAACGAGTCGTACTCTTCGAAGGAGGCGAATTGGTCCCACTCGTCGTGTGCGGCGTCGACCAGGGTCATGTTGGGGCGATAGAGGCTGCCCGGAAGCTGGAGGTTGTAGGGCGGGTCCGCGAACACCAGGTCCACGCACCTCTCGGGCAGGGAGCTCATCACCTCCACGGCATCTCCGAGTAGGATCTGGTCGATGGGCGGTTGGGACGTATCCACTCTACAGCAGCTCCTGTGTTCGGTATTCAGGCGGTCAGGCGTTCAGCCCACAGCACATGCACCATACCGCTATTCGCGTGAATGGTTCGAATCCGGAAGATAAGATTCGCCGCCGAGCAGTCAGCTCCCTGTTGAGGCGTAGTGGCGCACGCCCAGCTTCCAGACCTGGAGGGAAACGGCGAGGAAAGCCATGCCGATGAGTGGCGCGAGCCAGGCGGCGGCAGGCGGCAGCCCCAACCGCGCGGCGGAGGGGAGGATGGCGCCGGCCGGAAGGTAGTTGACGCAGGCCAGCGGCACCACAAAGGTGAAGAAGCGCCGGAACCAGGGGCGGTAGATGGTCATCGGGTACTGCCCGGTCTCCGTCCCGCCGTAGGTCACCGTGTTCATGATCTCCAGCGTCTCCACCGTCCAGAAGGCAAGGGTGGCCTGGAACACGAACAGTCCGAAGAAGAGGCACATCCCGCCCAGGATGGCCAGGCCGATGAGCGCGAGCTTGACCGGCTGCTCCACCAGGCCCAGCTTCCACATGGCCCAGCCCAGCACGCAGGCGCCCTGTAGCAGCCGTCCCACCCGCATGAGCTGGAGCTCCTGCGCCGCCACCTGAAAGGCCGTGCCGCGCGGCCGGAGGAGCAGGCGGTCGAAGTCGCCGCTCTTGACCAGAGCCGGGAAGACATCGAAGCCGCGCGCGACCGCCTCCGCCAGGGCGAAGGCGATGTTCACCATCCCGTACAGCACTCCCACCTCCGGCAGGCTCCAGCCGCGCAGGCTCCCAAACCGCTGGAACAGGAAGAGGATGCCCGCGAACTCCACGCCGGTGGCCAGCAGCATTCCCGCCGCCTGCATGAAGAAGGACATCCGGTACTGCATCTGCGCCCGGATCGAGATCGATATGTACCGTAGATACAGATTCAGGATATTCATTCTGAGTACCTGGCGCTGACCTGGTGACCTGGTGACCTGGTGAGTAATGCAATCCGTTCACCTTGTCACCTTGTCACCAGGTCATCCCCCCTGCACCACGAGCCGTCGGGATGCCTGCGAGACCAGGAAGCGGCCGAATAGGGCCAGCGCCAGAGTCCAGGCGAGCTGGGTGGCCAGGATCGCGGGCAGGTCCGAAGCGGGAATCTGGCCCATGTAGAGCCGGAAGGGCGTATCCACCACGTAACGGAACGGTAGCGCGTTGAGGATAGGCTGCGCCCAGTCCGGGAAGAGGGGAAGCGGGATCAACAGCCCGGAGAGCGTGAGCGCGAGACTGGGCATGAGTCGAGCCACACCCTCCGCGGAGATCGTCCACAGCAGGGAGATGGTCATGAGCAGCGAGATGGCGCTGGAGAGCAACGCGGCCGCAGCCGTGGAGAGCGCCCAGGCTCCCGCCGAAGCCCAGGAAGGCGGCCACATCATCCCGAACCAGAGACCCGCCGCCAGCAGCATCGGAACGGACCGGAGCAGCGTAGGCGCAGTACGCTGTGCGAAGGCCCGGGCGTACCAGATCCCGTACAGGTCCACCGGCCGGAGCAGCTCGTAGGCCACGGTGCCGGTGCGGATCATGGTTCGCACGTCCGGGTCCACGGTCCAGGGGAGGAGCGCGAAGAACGCCTGCCCGAGCCATACGTAAGTCACGGCCTGCGGGAGCGTCATCGGCTGGTGCGCCGTGCTGGAGCGGTAGAACGCCTCGAAGATCATGACGCGGATGAAGCCCCAGAAGAGCTGCGTGCCGAACCCGGCTGCGGCGGCCGCGCGGTACTGCAGCAGCAGCCGGAACCGGGCGCTGAGGACCGTAAGGTACGGTTTCATGCCGTTACCCGCCCCGCCGGGTATACAGAGATGGAGTAGTTGGGTAATGGAGTGCTGGAGGAATGGATATCCGGATTCCAATGCCCCAGAACTCCAACGCTCCATCACTCCTCTCCGGGAGGCCTGACATGGATACTCGCCGCATCGGCTCTCTGGAAGTATCGGTAGTCGGGATCGGCTGCAACAACTTCGGCAGTCGGCTAGACGCCCAGGGCACGGCCGCGGTGGTCGACGCCGCGCTGGACGCCGGCATCAACCTCTTCGATACGGCGGACGTGTACGGCAAGACCCAGAGTGAGGTCTTCCTTGGCCAGGCACTCCGGGGCCGGCGGGACCGGGCGATCATCGCCACCAAGTTCGGCCACGCGGTGGCGGAGGACAAGAAGGGCGCCCGACCGCAGTACGTCCGGCAGGCCGCCGACGCCAGCCTCCAGCGCCTGGGCATCGACACAATCGACCTCTATCAGCTCCACACGCCGGACCCGCAGACGCCGATTGGGGACACCCTGGCTGCGCTGAACGAGCTGGTCCAGGCCGGCAAGGTGCGGGAGATAGGCTGCTCCAACTTTACCGCCGAACAGCTCCGCGAGGCGGAAGAGGCGGCGCGCGGCGGGGCGAGGTTCGTGAGCGTGCAGAACCAGTATAGCCTGCTTCAGCGGGAACCGGAGCAGGGGGTGCTGCAGACGTGCAAGGAGCTGGACATCGCCTTCATTCCCTACTTCCCATTGGCGAGTGGGCTGCTTACCGGTAAATACCGCCAGGGCCGGCCCCTGCCGGAGGGGACGCGCATCACCTCCAATCCCGACTCGCCCTGGCTCAAGGAGCAGAACCTGCGGGCCGTGGAGAAGCTGGCCCAGTTCGCGGAATCCCGCGGCCACACGCTGCTGGAGCTGGCCTTCTCCTGGCTGCTCGCCCAGCCAACCGTTGCCAGCGTCATCGCCGGCGCCATGCGTCCGGACCAGGTCCGGGCAAACGCCGGCGCTGCCACGTGGAGCCTTACGGACGCGGACAGTGCGGACGTGGACCGTCTGTTGCGGGAATAGGGCCTCACGCAAAGGCGCAAAGCACGCAGAATGATTCATACGGGCACCGAGCTAGAACCCCGGTGCTCGTTTGCCCGCCGGGGGCTGAACCCCCCGGCTATTGGAGGTAAACCCCTTCGGGCTGCTGAGCCGGCTTCAGCCGGGTTCCCGTTCAATAGCGCAGGGGTTCCAGCCCGGCGCGGGGTTTGTCTGCCTCCAAATCACCCTACTCCACCTTCCATTCGAACACGCCGCCGGAGAAGCCGGGGCGGAGCTGCGCCTCCAGGCGGAGCATGGTGGTGGTGACGGGTAGGAACCGCGCTGCGTTGCCCCGGTCCTTCTCCGTGCCGTAGCCCGAGGCGCCCTCGACGGGCTTCCACGCGGCGCCGTCCCAGTAGAGGATACGCCACCCGGCCGGCACGCGGCACTGGCCGCCGATAGCCTCGTCGTCGAACCAGTACACCTCGCTGGACGCGACGCGCCGGGGCTTGGAGAAGGTGTACTGCACCCACTCCGTGCCGCCAAGGTGGTCCCACCAGGTGAAGCGAGGGACGCTCTGGTCCGCCGAGCTCTTTGGCAGGATATCGTCGTCCACTGCCTCCAGTACATCGTGGATGTGCGAGGCCGTCACCACGGCGGCAGAGTCGGCCCATTCGTGCGCGCTCGGCCCATCCCCGATGGTGGGGAAGGCGGACACCTGCAGGCGGGCACAGCCCATCGGGATGAGCATAACCTCCTCCACCGGCTCGTCGGACCGCACTGGACTCTGCCGCACCGCGCCGATGAGGCCGTTCGCCTCCTGGGTCCACGGCGGGATCCGTCTGGCCTTCCCGCGCAGCGTGATAGGGGCGTCCTCCGGCGTGAACGGCTGCGCGGGAAGGGCGCCACCCTTCTTCACCACCTCGAAGGAGGCCGCCGGACTGCCGGAATCCAGCACCAGGCCGTAGTTCCAGGGCGTGGTGGGGAAGACTTCGTAGCCGGGCCAGGGGTCGTCGCTGTACTTCTGCCACCGCTCGCCGATCTTGAGCGAGTAGGTGAGGGGCCCGCGGCTTACGGAGACCGAGTCCCGGTTCCGGGTCCAGGTCTTCACCCGGACCGCCATGGGCAGCTCCAGCCGCACCGTATCACCGCTCCGCCACTCGCGGTCCACGGTGATCCAGCCGCGGTACACTCCCGCGTCCGCCTCCCGGCCGTTCACCTGAACCTGCGGATGATCGCACCAGCCGGGCACGCGCAGGCAGAGGGGGAACCGGGTAGAACTCGCCGGCGACACGGTGAAGGTGATCGCCTCATCGAAGGGGTAGTCCGTTTTTTCGGAGATCCGCACCTCCGTGCCCTTGCCGGCCCTGGCGGCTACCTCGCCGGGTGCGTAGAGGACCGCCGCCAGACCGTTGTCCGGCGTCGCCATGAACAGGTGCTCGACGAAGTAGGGCCAGCCGAAAGCAACGTTGTGCTGGCAGCAGCGGTAGTCGCGCGGGTTGTAGGAGAGCATATCCCCGCCGTTCTGCAGGAGGGGCGCCTTGCTGTGGCGGTCGAGCTGTACCATATTGGGCGCCGTGAGGTAGTGCAGCCCCTTCAGGTCCGGCGTCATGGAGGCGGGCAGCGAGTTGAACGCCACCTCCTCGCACCGGTCGGCCCACAAAGGGTTGCCGGTGATGCCCGCCAGCATCTCGCAGCTCCACATCATCTCGACCATGGAGCAGGTCTCCGCCGCCTGCCGGGGACCCGTGAACCCGGGCCGCGCGTTCTCATCCGCCCCGAACATGCCGCCCGGTACCTGCCCGTAGAGCCCGTAGACGGTGTCGTAGTCCCGCTCCGTCGCATGGAGATAGCGGGGATCCTGGGTCTGCTCGTAGTACTCGGCGGGCTCGCGGAAACCCTGGCAGATGTTCACGCCGTGCAAGGTGGGGATGCCACCCACCCAGTCCGCCGTGCGCTCGTGGCAGACCCGCGCCGCCTCCAGCAGCCACGGGTCGCCGGTGCGGTTGTACAGCCAGTAGATGCTGTCCAGGTTGTCCCCGCCGCGCCACTTCTGCCAGTCGCCCGGCAGCAACCGCTCTAGCGGCAGGCCCATCTGCCAGTGGAAGTAGCGGGCCATGAAGGGGAGGACCCGCTTGTCGCCGGTCGCCTCGTAGTGGGAGCGGAGCACGTAGAGGGCGAGCATGTTGGGCCACAGGTCCGGCGTCTGGTGGTTGCTCTCCGGGCCGAAATAGCCGTCGGGCCGCTGGCTGGAGAGGATGCCCTCGACCCAGCGCTCCGACTCAGCGATGACGTGCTTGTCGCCGAGAACGTAGCCCAAGTCCACGTACCCTCGGAGCCAGTAGGGCGCCTCCTCCCATCCGTTCTCGCCCTGGCCGGTGGGGCTGACCCAGGCGCTCCCCGCGAACTTGGCCCACGGGCTCACCTCCGGCAGGTGCCCGGTGAAGCCGTCCGCCATGGCCTGGAGCTGGTATCGCAGCCACCCCTCCGCCCGGATAGCCCCGATGGGCAGCTTCACCAGCGCGCTGGGCAGCAGCGGCGCCCGGTTTCCCGTATAGAACGCGTTCTTAGCTTTAGCCGGAGGAATCACCGCCGCCCTCCCCTCAGCAGGCGCCCGCAGCATGGCGACCGTTCCCAGTGCCAACACAACGCCTAACGCCAAACGCCCAATCCCGCACCAGGATCGCATCTTAAGACACTCTTTCTCTCATGGCAACATCTGCTGGGTCACTCCAAATCGTCCAACGCCCCAACCTGTCATTCCGAGCGCGCGAGGGATCTGGTTTGAGTCCCTTAAGCCTGCCAATGGAGGGGCAAGTACCCGCGAAGAGCAAACCTACTGACACGCCTTCTGGTGGTACTTTGCACGGTGTGCAGCAACGAGCTCGTCAATCGTTGGTGCCAGTGCGTCAATCACCTCTGCAACGAACACGGCGAACTCTTCTGGGCTGCAATGCGCATCGGGGCCGCTGAACTTCACTGCCGAGTTGGCATTGGGATGATCCACCGGCTCCAGTTGGCTTGTAGTAGCTCCAAAGCGATGTTCCACGAGGTCATCACTCATCACGCGGTGTCGGACAGTACCGAGTAGATCCGCCTTGCGCTTGAGCTCGTCAGCAAGGGTCGTGAGCCGGACGTCGTTAGCCTTTATGCTCTTCGCCTTTTCGTAAGGATCGATCTCCACGTGACGCGCCAAATGACCCGGGCGGGTGCACTCGAAGTGCACGTTCACCCGCTCAACTCGTTCTCCCTTTGCAGGCAAATACCAGGCACGCTTCCGAAAGATCACGCCATCATTGTGTACCCCGCCGTCTCCACGTCGGTACACAATTGGTTCAAGGAACCCATGCTTGGCCAGCACATCTGTCACCTGTCTGTTGTCCTTTACGAGATGGAAGAACTCGTCGTCGCTCATCGCGATGTCTTGCCCCTTGAGCGGTTGGATTACAGGAGCCGCAGGTGGTACTTCACCGCCGCGGGCACGTCGTCAGGAAGGAACTGGAGATTATGCATGTCGGTGAGGCGGCAGCAGGCAAAATCCCTGCTGCTAGGCGGCTTTCAGCCGTGTGCCCGCCGACGCGGGCACTTGGGATTCCCGTTCCCTTGGTTCCTCGGTCTTTTCGGCGTTGGGCCAGATTGTGCCGTTGGCGTGGTGCTCTTTCTGTTGGTTGATGTAGTTGATGACCTTGGCCTTCTCGTGGGGACTGACGCTGAACGCGCCGTAGCTGCCCTGCCACTTGAAGGTACCTGCGGGGACGAGTTCTTCGTTGGCAAAGTGGGAGGAGGAGCCCTTGACGGCTTCCATCAGGTCGGCTATGGTGATGGTGTTGGAGAGATTCACCAGGAGGTGAACGTGGTCTTCGGTGCCGCCGAGCGCGAGCACATCACAGTGCTTCTTGGCGCAGATCGCCTCTATCTCCCGGTACATCCTGCGCTCAATGGAACTGCTGATCAGCGGCAGTCGATCCCAAATGGCCCAGATGAAGTGGACATGTACGCGGACCTTGTTCTGCGGAGACACGATTCACCTCCGTTGCGAGGAACCTGCCCGCGCCGGCGGGCAGACGGCCGTAGGTCCCTCAGCGACAGGGATCTTGCCTGTCGCCTCTATGGCGCCGCTGCCTCTGGCTGGCGCGCCTCTCGCCCTCTGTGGCGGTCATCCCACGGTACCGGCGACTACTCCTCGTCTCTCGCAGCAATGATTCCGCAGGAAAAAATGTTATCTTCCGGGCGGACTCCCTGAGCAACCATCATCTCGCGCACCTTCTGGGGTGTGATCGTCGGGTCCGGTACAATGCCCATCGCCCTGTTCTGCTCCTCGATGATGCGCAGGATCGGCCCCTTGTCGATGCCCAGCATCTGCGTCGGGCTCTTTCTATTCTCATCCAAGAACAGTTCCTCCCGCCTCATTATAATGCGGCCACCGCCGCCTGCCCCTACAGGAAGCGGATGCCGTACTTATCGGCCACCTGGGCGCGGTCCTCGGCGGTGTGGAGCTCGCGGAGGAACTCCTCCAGCATGGCCGGTACGGTCATCATGAGCAGGGTGGCCGATTCGCCCACCACATCCCAGGCGTGCGGAATGTTGCGCGGCAGAAAGACGAACGATCCGGCCGGAGCCTCAAAGCTCTCCTCCCCGACCGCCACCGTGATCGTGCCCTGCACCACGTAGAAGTACTCGTCCTCCCGCGTATGGACGTGCCGGGGGCACCGCCCCGGGTGTGCGACTCCATCAGGGTGAACGCGCCGCCGGTGGAAGCGCCGGACGCCTTCACCGCCGATCCATAATCTCCCACCCCTTCTCCCGGCCGCAATACATACGGCCTGACCGCTTGCGCTTGACTGTCGCCGGCTGATCTCATGCCCATCCTCCGAATCCCTTTGCGCCCTTTGCGCCTTTGCGTGAGACTCCTCCCTCACACCCCGCTGATCTTCAGCACCCACGCGTGCTCGCAGGGACGTTTGGAGGGGAGGGTGACCACCAGCCCCTCGGCCGTGCGGGCGAAGGGCAGATTGCCTCGCGCGCCCAGGAGCTCCACGCTCTCCACCTTCCCTTTCACGCCCGGCGCGCCGGCCGCCAGACTGCGCACCGTGTACTTGCCGCCCTCCGGCCAGCCCATCGCAATCGCGTAGAGCGTATTGCCGCGCGTGGTGAAGCGGAAGTCCTCCGCCGTGAGCTTGTCCTCGCCGCCCTCGCTGAATCCGCCGCCCTTCACCTGCACCGGCCCCTCCCCGGAGACAAACCAGGGCCGCGTGTTGTAGATGGCCTCGTGGTTCACGTCCATCCACGCCGCCATGCCTTCCAGGAAGTTCTCCTCGTCGGAATCGATGGTCCCGTCCCCGCGCACCGGAATGTTCAGAAGCAGCGTGCCGTTCTTGCTCACGATGTCCGCCAGCATCCGCACCACCTGCTCCACCGTCTTGTAGCGGTGCTCCTCGTAAAGCGAGCGGCGGTAGTGCCAGTCGCCGATGCAGGTATCGGTCTGCCAGGGGCGCGGCTCAATGGCGGAGCTCCGGCCGCGCTCGAAGTCCCACACCAGCGCCTGCCGCTGCTGCTCGTTCAGGTTCTTCCCGGTGAGCACCGCCTCCAGCCCGCCGCCGTGCCGCTTCATGTTGGCGTTGTAGTAGTAGGCGGCGATGCGCAGCCCCGCGTCGCTGATGGGGTAGAGGGGGAGCACGTTGTCGTCGAAGTAGAGCAGGTCCGGGTGGTACTTGTCGATGAGGTCGATGGTCCGATTGTAGAACTTCTCGCAGTAGGCCTTGTCCGGCACGCTGCTGCCCTTGGAGGCGTTCCAGTCCCACTCCAGCCGCTTCCCCGGCGCGTGGTTCTGGGCGTACAGGTCCTGCGGGTCGAGCCCCTCCCACCACTGGCCGCGGCCCTGCTCCTTGGTAAGCTTGCCGTCGTACGGGACGCCCGCCATCGGTCCGGTCTTGTCCGCGCCCTGCGCCACCTCGAACCAACTCCAGGCGCGGGAGGCGTGGCAGGTGATGCCGAACCGCAGCCCGTGCTTGCGCGCCACCCGGGCCCACGTGCCCACGATGTCCTTCTTCGGGCCGATGCGGGTAGAGTTCCACGGCTGGTACTTGCTGTCGAAGCAGTCGAAGTTGTCGTGGTGGTTCGCCAGAGCCACGAAGTACTTGGCGCCCGCCCGCTTGTAGAGCTGGATCAGCCGCTCCGGATCCCAGTGCTCGGCGTGCCAGATCAGGTCGATCTCCTTGAAGCCGACCTTAGAAGGGTGCCCGTAGTGCGCCACGTGGTACTTGTAGGCCGGGTTTCCCTCCTCGTACATGCGACGGGCATACCAATCGCCCTGTTCCGGCACGCACTGGGCGGTCCAGTGCGCCCAGATGCCAAACTTGGCGTCGCGGAACCAGTCCGGGCACTGGTACTGCTGGAGCGATTCCCACGTGGGCTGGAAGGCAGTCACGGTTCGTGATTCCGCTCCCTGCGCCGCGGCGATTCCCGCTACCGCGGCCGCCCCTGTCTTGAGGAGCTTGCGGCGAGACATTGGCATCATGCGTATCCTTGGGATGGCGTTCAGGCGTTCAGGTGATTCCTGTCGATACTGGAGTACGGCGACAGTTCACAGACTCCCTCCCCGCGCCGTCCACTGGATTCCGAAACGTGAAGCCTCTATAATGGCGTTGAGCGTATGATTGCCGATCACCTGAACGCCTGAACGCCTGAACGCCCATGATTCGAACCGTCATCCTCGCCCTCCTCGCCCTGGCCGCTGCTTACCTCCTCTTCATCGTCCAGCCCTCCGATCCAGCCCGCAAAGACGGCCGGGTGGTGGTCACTTACTGGGAGAAGTGGTCCGGCGAAGACGCGGCGGCCATGCAGAGAGTCGTAGACGACTTCAACAACACCGTCGGCAGGCAGAAGGGGATCTACGTCCAGTACCTCTCCATGAGCGACGTCAACGAGAAGACGCTCGTGGCGACCGCCGCCGGCGTGCCGCCGGACGTTGCCGGGCTCTGGAATACCCAGGTCGCCCAGTTCGCGGAGATAGGCGCGCTGGAGCCGCTGGACGCGCTGGCGAAGGCGCACGGCATCACGGCGGACACCTACAAGCGCGTCCTGTGGGATGGCTGCCGGTATAAGGGACACCTCTGGGCGCTGGTGAGCGCCTGCGGCTCCCAGGCGCTCTTCTATAACAAGCGGCTGTTCGCACAAAAGGCGGCGGAGCTGCGCGCAGCGGGGCTGGACCCGAGCCGTCCGCCCCGTACCCTGCAGGAGCTGGACCGTTACGCCGCCGTGCTGGACGAGGTGGAGACTCTGCCCGATGGGTTTAAGCGCATCCGGCGGTCCGGATTCCTGCCGAATGAGCCAGGATGGTACCTCGACTTCATCGGCTACTGGTATGGCGCGCCCATCTACGATGCCGCCACGGACCGCATCCTGCTCACAGACCCGCGCATGGTCCAGGCTTTTGACTGGATCCGCAGCTACTCTCTAAAGCTGGGCAAGGACTCCCTCAGCGAGTTCCGCAGCGGCTTCGGGGCATGGAGCTCCACGCAGAACCCGTTCATCGCGGGCACGGTAGCTATGGAGATGCAGGGTCCCTGGATGGCCACCGTCTTCGAGAAGTTCCGGCCGGAGATGAACCACTGGCGTCAGTCGTCAGTCGTCAGTCCCCAGTCCTCAGGCCCGGCGATCGAAAATCCAATTTCGAAAATCGAAAATCTATCCGCCCGTCAAGCCGAATGCGAGTGGGGTGCGGCGCCGTTTCCATCGCCGATACCAGGGCTGGACGACGTGACCTATGCCAACTTTGACGTGCTCATGATTCCGAAGGGGGCTCGGCACAAGCGGGAGGCGTTCGAGTTCATCGCATTCGTCAATAGCCAGCAGGAGACGGAGAAGCTGAACGAGCTTGGCTGTCAGGACTCGCCTCTGCGCCGGGTGAGCCCGGACTTCCTTGAGAACCACCCGAACCCGTACATCGCCGTGTTCGAGCGGCTACTGGGGTCCCCGCACGCCTATGGCGTGCCGGGCTGCCCGATATGGCCGGAGGTCGGATCCGAGCTGGACAACGCGGTGCAGCGTGTTTCGCTGCTGCAGGCTACCCCGGAACAGGCGCTGCGGGACGCGCAGCAACGCGTAGACGAGAAGTACCGGGAGTTCAAGGAGCGGCAGCGCGCGCGCCGCGGCGGCCAACCGTGACTCGCACGGAGGCCCGCCAGCTTGCCAGGGGACTGGGGTTCCTCTCGCCCTGGATAGTGGGATTCCTGCTGTTCACGCTCGTGCCTATCGCGCTGGCTTTCTACTATGGCCTGTGCGACTACTCCCTGCTCCAGTCGCCGGTCTACATCGGGCTGAACAACTACCGGGCTCTCATGGCCGACCCCGTATTCTGGCGCTCCTTGAAGGTGACACTCGAGTACGCCGCCATCGCGCTGCCCGCCGGGATGCTCGTGTCCCTCGGTCTGGCCATGCTGCTCAACCAGCGGGCGCCGGGCCAGTCCGTCTTCCGGACCATCATCTTCATCCCTTCGCTGGTGCCTACCGTCGCTTCGGCCATGCTCTGGCTCTGGCTCTTCAATACGCGGCTGGGGCTCATCAACACCCTACTCGCTGCGGCGCCCGTTCAGGGGCTACTCCGCGTCCTGAACCTTGTTATGGGCGCACTCCACCTGCCGCGGCTCCAGACGCCCATCGGATGGCTCACAGATCCCGCCTGGGCGCTCCCATCGCTCGCGTTCATGAGCCTCTGGGGCGTAGGCTACACGGTGGTCATCTACCTGGCGGGGCTCCAGGACGTGCCGCGCAACCTGGTGGAGGCGGCGGAGATAGACGGCGCGGGGCCGTGGCAGCGGCTCCGGCACGTGACGCTGCCGATGCTCTCTCCCGTCATCTTCTTCAACCTGATCATGGCCATCATCGGCACGCTGCAGGTCTTCGCCATCCCGTACATCATGACCGGCGGAGGTCCGGCACGCGCCACCTACTTCTACACCATGTATCTCTACGACAACGCCTTCCGCTACCTCAAGATGGGCTACGCCTGCTCCATGGCCTGGATCCAGTTCCTGCTGGTGGTGGCGCTCTCCGCCCTCGCCTTCTGGTCCAGCAAGCGCTGGGTCCACTACCGCTGAAGGGGTGAAACGGGCATCATGAGTTGCGCACCGCCAGTCAATGAGGATAGGAATCAGGCGGCGGAATCACGTGCTGTCGGCTCCAGAATCACCCCTTCACGCCGTCGGCATCCAGAACGCTGGATGGCGTTCGCGGGACTTCTGCTCATCTCCGTCGGGTTCATTCTGCCCTTCGTCTGGATGCTGTCCACCAGCCTCAAGACGCTGGACAAGACCATGGAGCTGCCGCCGCGCCTTATCCCCCACCCGGTATTGGTTCGGAACTACGCCACCGTATTGGGCCGGCGGGAGCTGGACTTTCCGCTGCTCACCCACAATACCCTGATGGTGGCGCTCCTCTCCGTCGCGGGGATCACGCTGTCCAGCGCCATCGCCGCCTATGGGTTTGCCAAGATCCGGTTCAAGGGCCGCGGAGCGCTGTTCGCCGTGATGCTGGGCACCATGATGGTCCCGTTCCCCGTGCTCATGGTCCCACTCTTCACTATCTTCCGCTGGATGGGCGACCACACGACGTTCCAGATGCTTGGTACGCTGCGCCCGCTCTGGGTTCCGGCGTGGTTCGGTTCGGCTTTCTCCATCTTCCTGCTGCGCCAGTTCTTCCTCACCATCCCGGACGAACTGAGCGAGGCCGCCCGCATCGACGGCTGCTCCGAGTGGCGCACCTTCTGGCAGGTGATCCTGCCGCTGTCCCGCCCCGCCCTGGCGGTAGTGGCCCTCTTCACCTTCATGGGCGCATGGAACGACTTCCTGGGGCCGCTGGTTTACATCCAGGACCGGCAGCAGTACACACTGGCGCTAGGACTGCAGGCGTTTCAGTCCCAGCATGGCGGCACGGAGTGGAACCTGCTCATGGCGGCCTCCGTGCTGATCATTCTGCCGGTCATCGTCCTGTTTTTCCTCGCCCAGCGCACCTTCATAGAGGGCATCGCCACCACCGGCATGAAGGGATAGCTCCCGCTCCCCGCCCGAGGGGCCGGTGAAGATTTTTTAACAAACCGCTTGACATGGAGGGCGGCAGCCGCTATCATGGCCCCATTCATATATCGGTAAATGAGTGTACGCCCGCGTTCGGCAGGTACACCCATTTACCCGTTTACCCTTTTACTCCTCGGAGACTCTCGTGGCGAAGCGGAGTACGGTTACGATGCAGGACATCGCGGACCAGGTGGGCGTGAGCCGCATGGCAGTGTCTGTGGCGCTGCACGGCACCACCTCCAACGTTGGCGTGTCGGAGTCCACTCGGACCCGCATCGTGGAGGCGGCCAGGCAGCTTCAATACCGCCCGAACGCCATCGCGCGGGCGCTGCGGCGCCGGAAGACGGACATCATCGGCGTCTACTCCGGCTACAGCCCGCTCTTTGCCCGCACGGACTTCCTCTCCCAGATCATTGCCGGCGCGGAGGAAGGGTGCGCCGCCCATGGCAAGAACTTGCTCCTCCACACCAGCTTTGGTGGCCAGTCCACGGACGAGATCTACGCGGAGCTGGTGGACGGCCGGATCGATGGGCTGGTGGTCTTCTCCCCACCGGAAGACCCGTTGGCCGAGCAGCTTGCCAAGTCCCACCTGCCCGTGGTGGCGGTCGCCGATGCCATTCCCGGAGTGCCATCTGTGGTCGTGGACGATGAAAAGGGGGCGCGGCTGACCTTCGACTACCTGGCGAGTCGGGGCCACCGCCGGGTGACGTACCGTAGTCTCAAAGAGCGGCTGGTCTCCGCAGAGCGCAGGCGGGTGGTGTTCCTGGAGACGGCGCGCAGGACCGGACTGGACGTGGAGGAGTGGTGCGCGCCCAAGCTCCTGCACGGGGAGGACTCATATCTCCGCAACCTGGCGCAACGGCCGAGCGCGGAGCGGCCGACCGCCATCGTCTGCTGGAACGATGAGTCTGCGTACGACCTGCTCGCCCACTGCCGGCGGCAGGGAATCCGCGTGCCGGATCAGCTCGCCGTAGTCGGCTTTGACGGAGACCAGAACCCCATCGATTTCCACTGGCGCCTGACCACCATCCGGGCCCCCTGGATGATGGTGGCGCGGACGGCTGTAACGCTCGTTGCAAAGCAGCTTGCCGACGAGGAGGTCCCGGCCGAGTCCATCCTGCCGGTAGAGCTTGTAGTGGGCGATTCCGCGTGAACGTTGGAACACCTGACACTCCCTCCCCAGAATTGGGGAGGGTTCCCAGGACCGCCATCGGTTCGAGGGCCTAGGAAGGGAGCAACCGGGCAGCCGGCGCCCGGCTACACAGAAAGGAGGGAAGCATGAAACAGTCGGTTAGCACGCCGGTAGCTATCGGCATTGTTGTGCTGGTTGTCTTGGTCGCAGCATTCTTCGGCTGGCGCTACATGAACGGCGCCAACCGCGACAAGAACGGTCTGGACCTGAATCAACCTTCCCATCAACCCGCAAATATGGGGCAGATCATGCAGGAGAGGATGAACTCCGCCAAACAGGGTCGCGCGGGTGGTCCTTCGGCGCCGGCTGCTCCGGGGGCGGGCAGGTAGTCATTTTCAGAAGGGAGACCGAGGAGGAACTCATGCTGAACCATCTTAAGTCCGCAATGCACGTCCGGAGGAGACGCGCTGCATTCACCCTCATCGAGCTGCTCGTCGTGATAGCAATTATCGCGATCCTCGCAGCTATCCTCTTCCCCGTGTTCGCCCAGGCGCGTGAGAAGGCGCGGGCCATTTCGTGTGTCTCCAACATGAAGCAGCTCATGCTGGGCGAGCTCATGTACTCGCAGGACTACGACGAGATCTTCACCGGCACGTTCAGGCAGCTCCCGGACGGCCGGCGCGTGCATTGGGGGGAGATGCTGTACCCCTATGTGAAGAGCTACGGCGTGTACCGCTGCCCGGACCAGGCCACCGGAATGAACAACGACCAGATCGACACCCGCGACTGGGACCTCAATCCGGATATTGTGCGCAAGAACTGTGGCTCGACCGGCCAGCAACCGTGCGGTGTGAACTACTCCATGAACTCCATCATGTCCGACGAGTACACCTGGACGGTTCACGACATCGGTGTCCCTGCGGGAGCCGAGAACACGAACGACTGGGACGGGACAGGCGCGCCGCAGGCCGCTATCACCAATCCGGCCTCGACCATCCTGTTGAGCGATGGCCGGAACCAGGACAACCTCTGGGACATGGGCTCAACGGACGTTCCGGCCGGCGTCTACTACGGCGTCCAGTGGCAGCCGGCGCCATCATCGGATGACTGGTGGCGCGGCTCGGACCCGAACCGGCATAACTTCGACCACCGGCACAGCGATGGCTGCAATGCCGGGTTCGATGACGGTCACGTGAAGTACCTGAAGAACAGTCTGTGGAACGGCAAGACCTACTACTGGTACCTCGTGAAGCCGGAGTAGCCATTCTCTGCGTCGTCGCTCCGTCCGTGTAAACTAATGTTGGGCGGGAGCTTCTCCCGCCCAACATAGCTACTTTCGCAACACTGCCATGGCCTCCACTCTGCTGCCCAACCCAGCCGCGCCCTCCCTTGACACCACTGTGTCACAGCGGCCCACGTTCGTCCGCGCGGACCGGCACCGCAAGCTGGCCCTGCTCGCCGCACTGGCTCTGTGCATCGCGGCCTACCTCTGGATCACGCTGAGATCCGCCTGGCGCGAAGCCGCGCTGCGCGAGGCGTACCTGCCCGAGCTCGAGGCGATGGCAAGCCGCTCCCCGGAAGACGGAAGGATTCTGGCGCTCCTGGGCATGCGCCTGATGGAGGCGCACGAGCACCCGAAGGCGGCGCCAATTCTGGAGCACGCTCTGATGGTCGGAGAGCAAAAGGAGCCGGTCTGGCTCGCCGCGGCCGGCTCCGCGGCAGCCTCCGGAGACCGCGTCCAGTGCCTCGGCCTGCTGCGCTTCGGTGTGAAGACACAGCCGGACGCGCCGCAGATCCGCGCGGCGCTGGCGAGGGTTGAGAAGCTTGGGGCCGCGCCCTCCAGCGCCGACATGGCTCAGGCGGTCTGCCCTCAGGGGCCGGAGCCTCTGGTCGCGGCGTATGCGCGGGGCAGCTTTCTCAGTGGACTCTGGGAGTGGTGGGGAGCTCACCATCCCGGCGTCAGCGGGTTCGCCACCCGCCAGCGATACGCGATGCTGCGGCCGAACGACGGAGAGGCGCAGCGGCTGTGGGGCGAGGCGCTCATGCGGAACCGCCGCGAGGTAGAGGCGGGTCCGGTCTTGCGCCACGCGGTGGAGCTGGTGCCGCGCTCGCCCGAAGCGCACCTCTCCCTGGCAGATTTCGAGGCTCGGGCGGGCCTGATGGCGTCGGCTGCCTTCCAGTATATCGAGTGTCTGAAGCTGCGCAGGGATTGGCTGCCGGCCCTGATGGGCCTCTGCCGTCTCTCCATCAAGGACGACTTCCGCTACGGGACGGTTTGCTTCCGGCGCGTTACAGAGGTGGCGCCCCGTTCCGCGGACGCCTGGATTATCCGCGGCCTAGGTTACTACCAGCAGGGCGAGCACAAGAACAAGGAGGCCATTGAGGCGTTCCAGAGGGCCGCCAGCCTGGACCCCATGCGCACAGAGTACTACGCCCAGTGGGCCTACCTGCTGACCCAGGCCAGCCGATATGACGAGGCGGAAGCGCTGCTGCGCCGGAGGCTCAAGAACGCCCCGGGCGATGTAGAGGCCCACTTCCAGCTCGGCAGCGTGCTTATGGACTCCAACCCCACGCCGGAGCGGGAAGCGGAGGCGGAGAAGGAGGCGCGGGAGGGCATCCGGTTGGCACCCCGCTCCAGCGCTCCCAGGGTACTACTGGCAAAGCTGCTGCTTCGGCACGGCCAAGCCGACCAGGCGGTAGCACAGCTCAACGCGGCCCTCCAGGACAATCCCCAGGAGCTCAAGGCGCTGAACCTGCTGGCGCGCGCCTACGAGCGCGATGGGAAGGCGGCGCTTGCCCAGCAGGTGTCCCACCGGGCTACTGCCGTATTCGATGCGCAGCAGCAGATCATGGTCCTGGAGAGCCGCCGAGGCAAGGCCTACCTCGACCCGAACGTCCATGCAGCGCTGGCGGAGGCTTACGCGCGTACCGGCCAGGGGGACAAGGCCCTCACCGAGCAGCAGACCGCGAAGGCGCTGCGGGAGAATCCAAAGCTGGTTGCCCAGAGCATGGACCGATTCAAGAGCGACCTGCAGTCGATCCACCTGGACCAGTGAGGCCGTCGGCGCCTCCGGCAATTCTGCTAGCTGGGCTCCTCGGTCTCGTACCCACACTGCTGATCGGATGCAGGCGTGGGGCCGCACGGCCCCCTGCTCGGGCTGCCGCACCGCTTATCCGCTTCACGGACGTCGCTCAAAGCGCCGGTCTGCGCTACCGCTGGAGCATCCCTGGGAAGCGGCCCCTTAACATCCTCCAGACCATCGGCAACGGCTGCGCTTTCCTGGACTACGACCAGGACGGCAATCTGGACGTGCTCCTGGTAGGACCCAAGCTCGCCCTCTACAGAGGAAACGGCCAGGGCCACTTCACCAACGTGACGCACGAGACCGGCCTGGACAGGTTCACCGGCCATTTCCTGGGCTGCGCCGTGGGAGACTACGACAACGATGGCTATCCAGACCTGTACATCTCCGGCTATCGCACAGGCCTGCTGCTGCACAACGAAGCTGCGGAGGCGTTCAGGCGTTCAGGCGTTCAGGACACGAAGAACGGCAGTCCGAAGCCCGAAGTCCGCAGTCCGAAATCCGGTCTCACGACTCACGACTCACGACTCACGACTCCAGCATCACCCCCTCACAGGTTCTTCCGGGATGTAACAAGGCAGTCCGGGCTCAGGCCGCAGCCGTGGGGGACGAGCTGCGCCTTCGCGGAATCCATACCCGGAACGGGACGGCTCGATCTGTTTGTATGCAACTACCTGAGCTTCGGCCCCAACACGCAGCCGCAGCTCTGCACCACCGCCGGCGGCATCTCCACCGCCTGCGGCCCACGCTACTACCGGCCCGTACGTGGAACCCTCTGGCGCAACCTGGGCGGCGGCCGGTTCGCGGGCGCGACCAATGCGAGCGGGGCCGTGGGCGCGGGCAAAGCCCTTGGCGCGGCCTGGGCGGACTTCGATGGCTCCGGCGCGCCCGGCCTGGCGGTTGCCAACGACGAGATGCCTGGCGACCTGTTCTGGCCGGTCCGGAGCGGCGCGGCGGTCCGCTACAGGAATATCTCCAGGGTCGCCGGCACGGCGTTCGACCGGGACGGAGCGGCTTACGGCGGTATGGGGGCAGACTGGGGAGACGTAGACAACGATGGAAGACTGGACCTGTTCGTCGCCAGTTTCCAGAATGAGCCGAAGCCCCTGTTCCACAACGACGGCAACCGGATCTTCAGCGACATCGGGCCTGGATCCGGAATCGGGGCGGCCCGCCAATACGTGGCCTTCGGATGCAAGCTGCTGGATATTGACAATGACGGGTGGCTGGACCTGGTCATCTCCAACGGCCATGTCCAGGACAACATCGCGGAGATAGACCATTCCACCACTTACCGGCAGCCGACGCTGCTCTACCACAGCCTCGGGATCGTCCGCGGAACACTGCGTTACGAGGACGTAACGGCGGTGGCCGGACCGGACCTGGCACGGCCCATTGTAGGGCGGGGACTGGTCACGGGCGACTACGACAACGACGGCCGCATGGACATCCTGGTGGTCGATTCAGAGGGCGGGCCGTTGCTCCTCCACAACGTGTGCAGCCCGACCTGGCACTGGCTCGGGGTCCGGCTCATCGGCAAGAAGAGCAACCGGGATGGCTACGGGGCGCTCCTGACGGCGAAGGCGGGCGGCCGAACACTCACGCAGCTCTGCCACGCGGACGGCTCCTATCTCTCCTCTTCAGACTCTCGCGTCCACTTCGGCGTCGGTGCGAGCACGAAGGTAGAGGCGCTGACCGTACGGTGGCCCGGCGGCGCAACCACCACCTACCGCAACATCCCGGCCGACCGCTACATCACCCTGCGCGAAGGCGACCCGCGACCCGAGTAGCCCCGGGGCTCCGTGCCAGGGGCCGGGCAATGACGCCCGCTGCTACTCAATAGAGGCTCCGCCGGAGACTACCTCTCACGGACCTCCACGATGCCTACGTCTACGCCCTGTCCTCCGGTGGTCTGATGGCAGTGAACCGCCAGCGTCACGCGCGCGCCCGGCCTGAGTTGTGCCAGCGCGGTGGGACGCATGGCCAGCGGCTTGTATGCGGTGAGAAACCCGCTCTCCGAGCCCGCCGGCACGCCGTTCACGTACACCTCCACGTCCTCGTCGTGATAGACGAACAGCTCAAGGCTGCCGCCCTTTCTCCGTCCGTCCTCCGTCCTCCGTCCTCCGTCCGGCATCACAAACGTCCGCCGCAGCCAGATGTCGTCCGTGTTCCACACCGTGCGCGGCTCGATTCCCGGCGTGCCGGTGGTGCCAAACGGGCCCTGGCCCGTGTTCCAGCCGGAGTCGTCAAAGCCCGGCTGGGTCCAACCCTCCTGCGGCCGCGAGGTGGTGTACCTCCATGTTACGGGCGCCTGGCGGGAGCTGGGGACCACCTCCGTCACCCGCGGAGGGGGAGGAGTCTTGGGTAGCGGCGCCCAGTTCCCCACCCGGGTGTGGTCCCGGTGCGCCCACTGCATCCACGTGTCCCGGTCCGCCAGCATCTTGATAAATACCCCGCCCACCACCGGCCGGGCGTGCATTCCGCCGCTCTTGACGTTGTCCGTGATGTAGGAATCGGCCAGCGGGTCGCGTGCGGTGGTTTGGTCCAGATAATCCCAGATGGGGGAGGTGAGCGCGACGAAGTCCGCCTGCCCGTCCGCCAGAGTTGCGCTCCAGTAGGACCAGTCGGTCTTGGTGAGCCGCGTGCGGGAGTCCAGCGGCACGCCGTACGGCTGCATCACCGTCTTGTAGTAGGCGATCTCCTTCTGCGCCACAGAGGGCGGGAAGACGTGGAATCCGAGGATTCGGTCCCACACCAGGTTGTACTTCTGGCTCCAGGTGCGGGGCTTGTCGAAGGCGAGTAGGGAGTGGTCCCCTTCGTCCGCCACCTGCACCCAGTGTTGGGCGTCCCTCCGCGCCATCTCCATGTAGCGGTCCGCGGTCGCCTGGTCGCCTCGCAGCCGGCAGAGGTCTCCGTACGCGGCCAATCCCAGGATCGCCTTCACAGAGAGATTGGCGTTGTGCGCCAGGTGGCCCATGAAGTCGTCTGTGCAGAGCTGGTCCTCCGGGTCCAGCCCGTACTGCTCCAGGTACTTGGCCCACTGGGTAAGTTGTGGCCACCATGGCGATACGAAGCCAGCGTTTCCATCCTCCTGCGCGATAGCGTCGCACAGGATGAGCATGTTGCCGCTCTCCTCCACCGGCATTCCCTCGCCGCCATCGTCCCGGCCCATCACCACGGGATAGGTGCCCAGATCGTGCGGGGCGTTGGGGAACTTCCAGTGGCTGGAGGCGGCGTACTCCAGCACCGGCACGAGGGTCGCCTTGGCCAGGCTGGGGCTGAGGAAGATGAGCGCCGGGTCCATGGGGAAGAAGACGTCCACCGTGGCGATGTCGCCGTTGCTCGTGTTCTCTTTGGTGAACATCAGCGGCTGCTTGTTCGCGTCCGCCGCGATGCCGCAGGCCGCCAGGAACTGCCGGTAGGCGAGCGCCGCCACCTGCGCGTACCGCTCTCCGCCCTGGCGTGTCAGGTCCGCCATGAGCTGCTGGTCGAACTCCGCGCAGCGGCGGACCAGCGAACGGTAGTCTCGCTCCGCCGCCTGGAGCATCGACCCGGCCGTCGCGCCATTCCGGCGCCAGTAGGGGCGCAGCCGCCTGCCGAAGTAGAGAATGGAGTAGACCTCGTCGTAGGCGACCATGACGTGGCGCGAGACCGGTGCCTTGCCCACGCGGCCCAGTGGGAGCTCCATCGCGAGGACCGGCTGGTCGTCATTTGTGGCGCGCGGCATCCGCGCATCCACCTGGTCCGGTATCTGGCCGGTGTCCGCGAATGCACGGAGCAGCGCGTCGCTGCCTCCAATGGCCGAGTTCACGTCTCCGCGCGGGGCGGCCAGGTAGGCGTAGCCCCAGTCGATGCGCGTGTCGTCGCCCATCGTCTGGAGCACCGGCTGCTCCTCCGTTCCCACACGCAGCGCGGTGAGCGGCCCCGACTGCTCGCGCGCCCAAGCCACCTCCTGCTCCGGCCGGTTTACGGCGAGCTGGGAGCTCACGCTGTCGTACAGCGCCACGTTGTGCGGCACCCCATCCACCGACTTGACCTGCCAGGTGATGTAGCTCAGCGGGCGGGTGAGCGCCTCCAGGTCGGTCGGCAGCGCGGCGGTCAGGAAAGTAAGGGAGACGTGGACGTGCGAACCGTCGAAGTCGTAGGTGGTGCGCGTGGGCAGCACCTGGAGCCCGACCTGCGGCAGCGCCGGCACGTCTTTCGGGGTGTCGCCCATCAGCCGGTACGGCTTGCCGTCCACGCGGATCAGGCTCACCAGCGAGTGCGGCCTGCGCGTCCAGTGGCGTGTGGATGTGTCCGTCAGCCGGTCCGCCTCGCACCAGATGCTCAGGTACGGGTCGTGGGTCACCAGCGGCACGGCCGGCGGCCGAAACGCCAGATCTCCGTGGGACGTGGGAGCGCACACCACCAGGGCAAGCAGAGTAAGCAGGCATCGTTTGAGCAATCGTAGCTCCTTAACTTGGGGAAAGTTCCGTGTAGGTACAAGCCGACACTCGGCGGTCACATCCATTGTAGCCCTACCGGGCGTTTCGTGGTAAAGCGTATAAGGCAACGCCGTGCGCTTCATAGAGCAACTTGGAGCGGGAGGCTAGCTCCATAAGCCGCTGCCGCTCGGCTGCGCGCCAGCCCACGGCTAGCTCGAACTGGTACTGCGGGTCGCGGTCCAGGTTGAAGTTGAGGATCAGGTGGGTGATGCCCGCGCGCCGGAGCGAGTCTTCAAAGACCACTGGTGTGTCGTACCGGATCTGCTGCTGGAATAGGGAGCTGCTCCAGTACACCTCGCGCCGCAGGGTGTAGGCGCGGGCGTCCGGGCCAAAGAGCACGTGTGCCCCGGCAGGCAGATGGCCGTTGGCCCACTCCAGCGTGTCCCGGTTATCTACGGCCTGGTGAACATATGCGTCGGCGGACCGGATGCCGAGCGCGAGCGGAAGGGCGCCCATACCCTCCTTCAGCGCGCCGGGGAGCGTAACCGCCGCGAGCCCGGTGGCCACGGCCCATCCCACTACGGGCAGCCGGCCGGACAGGCGCATCAGCCACCACGCCGCAGACAAGGCGACGAAAGGAATGGCGGGCAGCAGGAAGCGTATCACGTCCGCCGCGGAGAGCTGTGCGATGGCGAAGACGGCAGCCGCGAGCAGGAATCCCCGCACCCAGCGCGGCGATGGGAGAGACACGGCGAGGACGGCTGCTGCGACCAGCTTCCAAAGACGACGGGTATGCGCGGCGATCCGGTCCGCCAGCGAAGCACCCGCCACTTCGAAGGTACGGTAGTACACCGTAAGGACGTGCGCCGCGTGCGTACTCCATCCCCGCCCGTCCAGCAGGGAATAGGCGAAAGGATAGGACGGATTCCCGGTAAACACCCACGCCCGCAGGTACCAGGGGGCGGCGCAGATCAACGCCGCCGCCAGGAATCCCGGGGTCAGAGGTATGCCGCCAAGCGCGGCTACGGCAGCGGCCAGCATCGCGGCGCACAGGGCCCCGGTCAGCTTAATGCAGCAGCCGAAGCCGGCCAGCAGGGCCGCCGCCCAGAGCCAGCGCCTGCCCGAGCTCCCGCTGGACCGGTGCCACACGAGGATGGCTAGTGAGGAGGTCACCACCGCGAACGCGAGCGCGACGTCAATGGACGTGCTATTGATACTGAACCGGCGCGTGGTCACCAGGAACAGCGCGGCGCCCGCACAGCCTACCACCGGGCCGCCCAGCCGTCTCCCTAATGCGAAAGTGGATAGCGCAGCAAGGACGGTGAGCGCTGCTATTAGGGGCTTGCACGCACCGTCGCCGGCCACCGGAAGGAGAAGCATGAACAGGTTCTCAACGCCCATGGGCGCCTGCGTAAACAGGTGAGTTGGAAGCAATCTCATGGCGCCCGCCTGCAGCCAGCGGCTTGGGGCGTCCACGTGATAGGCCAGACCATCGTAGTCCACAATAGGGGTGAAACACCCGATCGCGGTGAAGCCCAGATGAAGGGCCGCGATGGCCAGCAGCGCCCAGAGCCAAGGAGGAAGGGGTGAGGAGGTGACTCCCGGGCCCGCCTGTCCAAAGTGCGGGTCGGCGGAGGCCGGCTCTGTGTCTTCTGTAGGTGCGGTCTCAACCGCCGGCCTTCTGTACCGCACGAAGAGCGCCAGGAGCGCGCATAGGAGCAGCGCGAGGCGCACGCCTGGGGGCGTTAGCCAGCCGGGCAGGCTGAGAATGAAGGGCAAATAGGAGAGAAGGAGCAGCCCGGTGCCGGTGCGCACCAGCATCCACTCCAACCGTTCGTCCGGTACGACAGGCAGCCGCCAAAGGATGGTGGTGCCCAGACCAAGTCCCAGACTGAGGAGCCCCAGCACGCTTGCAGCCGCCCAAATGTTTGTGAAAAGCGTCGCCATGGATATGCCTAGCTCGTTGCCGTCGGAAGGCAGCGGCGCGAAGGGACCATCCCACGTTCTCCGGGCACTTTCGTGCGGGGACACCACAAGACGTCCACCGACATGCACCACGTGATCGATCGCTTCACCGGCGGGCTGTCCGCAGGGATGGCATTGCGCCTGGCCTGGTCAATGGCTTCCGCGGTTGCCGGGGTGTGGCTGCTGGGGCGGGCGCTGCGCCGGCCTCCGGCTTCCGGCGCCCAAACAGGCTGGACCAGACCGCTGCGTCTGGCTGCGCTGGCGCTGTGCGGCCTCTGGTCCGGTGTCTGGCTGGCGCTGGCCCTCCTGCGGCTAGGCTACCCGTACGAGCTGGAGTGGAACGGCGGCGCCATGCTGGACCACAGCGAGCGCGTGCTCAACCACCTGCCGCTCTATGTTCGTCCAGGGCCGGGCTGGTTCCCTTTCGAGTACCCGCCGCTCTACTTCTGGGTATGCGCGGCTCTGATGCGTTTGGGGGACGGTGAGTCGTACGTGCCTATGCGCCTGGTCTCCATCCTCTCTACGGTGGGCTGCGCCGCGCTGATCTTTGTGTACGTGCGGAGTCTCGTGGTTTCCCGGGGCGCCGGCCGTACCTGGGCGCTCATAGCGGCCGGCCTGTTCCTGGCCAGCTACCGGTTCACTGGCGCCTGGTACGACCTTGAGCGGCTGGACATGCTGTTCATGCTGCTGACGCTCACCGGCGCCGTCTGCCTCCTCCGGTGTCTCTCCGCCACCGGGGGAGCAGACTCCGCAACCAGGCAGGAATATAGCGGCCCTCCTATCCTGAACCCGTCCTCTGTCTTCCGTCCTCCGTCTACCTCGTGGGCCGCTGCTGCCGCGGTGGCGCTCTCGCTCGCCTTTCTCACCAAGCAGCAGGCTCTACTCTTCATCCTGGCGGGCGGAGCGGCGCTGGCATGGGCGGGCGCCGGGCGGCCGCTGGCGGTCTTCGCGGTCCTCACCGGGCTTCTGTGCGGAGGGGCCGTCGTCGCGCTCAATGCGGATTCGCAGGGCTGGTTCGGATACTATTGCTTCCACGTGCCCATAGCCAACGGCATCCGCGCCTCGCTTGTACCCATCTACTTCTGCGCGGACCTGCCGCTCTACGCGCCGTGCATCGGCATCCTGCTGCTCGTGCTAAGGGCGCCGAAGCCGCCCGGCCCCGAAGAGGGCGCTTACTCGGCTCCGGTAAGAAATGGGCGCGCGGCCCTCGCAACGCTGATGCTGGCGGCCGGCCTCCTGGTCAGCTTCCTGAGCAGGGCCCACTGGGGGGGAGACCAGAACGTGCTGATCCCCGGCTTCGTGTTCCTGGGGGCGTCCGCCTGCGCGGTGGCCGGGCGATGGCAACACGCTATTCCGCGGGGCGGGGCGCCGCTCTACCTGCTTATGGTGTGCCAACTCCTCACGCTCTCCTACCGCCCTGATGCGCAGCTACCCACCGCGGTGGGCAGCGATGCCGGCCGCCGCTTTCAAGCCGCGGTCCATGATCTGGAGCGAGAGGGCGAGGTGCTGTGCATCGACCACGGCCACGTAACGCGGCCCCGCCACTTCCACACGCTTGGGCTCCGCGACGCGATGGAAGCGGACGGAGGTATGCCTCCGGATCTCTCCGCCGCACTGCAGGCCCATCGCTATGCCGCCATCGTGATGGACGCCCGGCCGTCCGGCAGCGGCACGGACCAGATCACGCGGTACTATCAGGTTAGGGGGACGCTCGGCATTCCCACTACATGGGTGGTCACCGGCTACCCAACGCCCAGCCCTTCCCGGACGGTCTATGTACTTAGGCCGCGCCGGGCGCTAGCACGCAGAGGAGGGCGCGTCTCCCATCAAGAACGGCCATACCGGGTCACGCACCGAGAATAGGAGGAAGACCGTGGGAACCAGGGCGCGAGTCGCCACCGTCTGCCAGGGTAGGCAGTTCAAGCCGACCGTGGAGGCCAACGTCGAGTACGTCATGTCGCTGCTGGACACGGCCCTCAAGGAGAAGCCGGACATTGTCTGCCTGCCGGAGGCGTTCCACGATGTCGCCGTGAGCAAAGACTGCGCCGAAACTGCCGAACCCATCCCAGGACTCACGTTGAATGCATTCGCCCGCAAGGCGCGGGAGCACCGCTGCTATATCGTCTGCCCCATCCATACGCGCGAGCAGGGTCGCATCTTCAACTCTGCAGTCATACTGGACCGGGGCGGCGAGCCGGCCGGTGTCTACCACAAGGCCTGCCCCGTCACCACCTCTGCCGACTACACTTCCCTGGAGGAGGGGATCACGCCAGGTGACTCCCTGGCCGCGTTCGATCTGGACTTCGGCAGGGTCGCCGTGCAGATCTGCTTCGACATCGGGTTCCCGGAAAACTGGCAGACGCTGGCGGATAAGGGCGCCCGTCTGGTCTTCTGGCCCTCCGCCTATGACGGCGGGTTCCCTCTGCGCGCTTACGCGTATCTGCACCACTACTACGTCGTCTCCTCCACGCGGGACGGCCGCTCACGCGTAATAGACCCCTGCGGCGAGATCCTCCTGGAGACCACGGATACCTGCCCCGTGCTGGTGCGCGACATCAACCTGGACTACGTGGTGTGCCATGGCGACTGGAATATGAGCATTCCGGACAAGATTCGGGCGAAATTTGGGCCCCGGGTGGGAGTACGCCAGTGGGACCCCGGCTCCGCCCATTTCGTGGTCGAGCCGGTGGATCCATCCATCACCTGCGCCGAGCTCCAGGAGGAGTTCGGGTTCGAGTCGACCGCCGAGTACCACAACCGGCACCGCGCGGCCTATAAGCGCATTCGCGCCGGGCAGTCGACGGTCCCGCAGCAGGCCCGCCACGGCTCGCGTCCTCAGTGGAGCAAATGGTAGCATGCTCATGAGTCCGGCAGAGATGCGGGATGCGGACGCAGTCTTCCGGCTGCTGGAGCAGTTGTACAAACTCCGCTGTTACCAAGCATGAGTCAGATCATCAGACGAATCGAACGGCAGGCAGGAATCCCGGACCTCAGCGGAGTCCTTGCGGACGGGATCGAGGCCGCGGATCTCCATTCCCTGCTGCAGGAGGTGTATCGGAGGCGGTCACGGCGGCGGACGCCCACTGCTGTACGACAGGACTACGAGTCAAGCCGGTTCGTCCGGCCCGCAAGCACGGACCCCCGACTGCTCCTCGAGTGGGATAGACTGGCGTTCTCCCAGCTACCGGACAGCTTCGAGCCTATAGAGCTCTCTCCGCTCAGCCCCTTAGCGACGAATGCCGCCGTGGCTATCGTGAGCCAGGACCAGTCCTTGGTTACGGCGCGCAACGTGGAGGTTGTGTCGGATCCCACCAGCGTTCTCGCCCTGGAGTGTGCGGTCCGCCGGCGAGCGCTGCTTGCGGAGGACGACCGCTCAGGAGCGGCGGTCAAGCTGGCAGCAAGCCACCGGGCGCTGCGCCCCCAGGCCCATGCGGACCCCCAGATGCTCACGCACTTCCGCCTCTTCTGCCTCTGCACAGCTAGTCGGGACGTGGGCTCCAACCGCTTCGAGTTGGAGGCGCTGTTGGAGCACCTGGGCTTCTACCTTCGGGCGCTCCAGACCTATGTGCGCGGCGGCTCCGTGCTGCGCGTGACGATCACCGATCTCATCGGGGACCCTCCACGGCACCAGTGGGAATGCGAAGTAATGGACTCGTTGAGACGCGACTTTCCGGGGGTTGAGTGCGGTTACGATCAGGCGCGTACGACGGGACGCGGATACTACCGCGAGGTCTGCTTCCACATAGAGGAGGTCTCGTCTGGCAGCCCCCTGCAGTTGGCGGATGGAGGCGCAGTGGACTGGACAGCCAAGCTGCTCAGCAACTCAAAGGAGCGTCTCTTCATCAGCGGCATCGGCAGCGAGCGCGTCTGCAGCCTCAGGAATGGTCCAGCGAGGTAATGGGATCGCGATTCATGCACCTGCTCCTCGGCATCGGATTCCTGTTTCCTACTGTGCAGGCACAAGTCATCCGCTTCTCTGGCTTTGATTGGCAGGTGCGCGGGGCGGGCCTCGGCGGTCCGGGACCGAACGCCTGGGATCCGGCGAACGTGTGGGTGGACCAGGCCGGAGCGCTGCACCTGAAGATCGCTCCGGTCAAGATCACCTCCGGGCAGACGGAGTGGCGTTGCGCGGAGCTCTCCACCACCCGGCGCTTCGGGTTCGGCCGCTTTGAATTCCAGGTGACCGGCCGCATCGATACTCTGGATCGGAACGTGGTCCTCGGCATCTTCACGTATCCCACTCCGGACGTGGGTAAGGACGGCACGAACGAGATAGACATTGAGTTTGCCCGCTGGGGCAATGCGACGGCGCACAACGGCAGCTACACGGTCTATCCCGCGGAGGGCACGGCACCGGCCGATAACCACTACGCCTTCCGCTTTGCCCTGAGCGGAAACACCACAACTCACATGTTTAACTGGTCCTCCAGCCAGATCTCCTATCGGTCCGTGCATGGGAATCCGACCCCTCGACCCTCAACCCTCAACACTCAACCGCGAGAGATCGCCCGCTGGCACTACTCTCCCGCCGACCCGCGCCTCATTCCCCAGCAACCAGTTCCGGTCCATATCAACCTGTGGCTCTTCCACGGCCGGCCGCCTGCGGATGGCCGGCCTGTAGAGATCATCGTCCGCCGGTTCACCTACACGCCGGCAGGAAGGTAAGTCCGTGAATGCGTTCGAGCCGGATGAGTGGCAGGCGAAGGTGGAGGGGCGGAGCTGCCCACTCTGCGGTCCTCCCGAGCGGCGCGTCGTGGCGGTGCTGCCCTCCGGCCGCGTGGAGCTGGTGAACGACGAGGACTTCCGGGGCTACTGCATCCTGGTCCATCGCAGGCACGTCACGGAGCTGTTCGAGCTGTCCCAGGCGGAGAGGTCGCGGTTCGTGGAGGACGTGACCCTGGTGGCTCGCGTGCTGGAGGAGCAGCTCCGGCCCGCCAAGATCAACTACGAGGTGCTCGGTAACATCGTCCCGCACCTCCACTGCCACGTCGTCCCGCGCTACCCGGATGATGGCTACTGGGGCCAGCCAATCTGGTCGCGCCCTTCCAACCGGCTGCGCCTCCTCCCGCTGGAACAGTTTGAATTCCTCGCCCGCTCTCTGGGCGAATCACTTCTGCGGCTGCGATAGTCACGTTAACGTGAGGCCAGTTGGGCGGTGGCCTTGGTGCGGTTGGCGGGCGCGGACTGAGGTGGCGGGACCGTCGGGATCGCGGTGCGGAGGATGAGGTCCTGGGTCGTGTTCTGCGTGAGCGCCAGGGTAACGATGCCGGACCCCCGGCTATCTTTATAGGCCGAGACGATGTAGCGGGCGGCCGGCAGGGAGAAGCTGTACTCGCCCTTATCGTTGGTGGTCGCCTGGTGGGCGTAGAGCGGCGCCATGATAGCCGGGTTGTCGAACACCGGGCCGGCGGCGACTACCGTGCCGCCCGCAACGGGCGAGGTCTTGCCGCTGGAGTCCGTGGCGAGCACGTGTCCGGAGAGGGTCACGGCGCCGGGCGCGGGATCCAACCCCACGTTCAGGCTGGCCTCACTGCCGGCCGATACGTCCACTGTGCCGGACTTCGGCGTGAATCCGTCCGCATAGAAGGCGAGCGTGCGCCGGCCGGCGGTCGCCTTCAGGCTGTAACGGCCTTGGTCGTCCGTGGTCGCGCCGAGGGCCACGTCTCTCGGAGTCACGAAGACGGCGACCCCGCCCGCAGACCCACCACCGGCTGGCTGCGCCCCGCCGGAGCCGAGCGGTGGCGGCGCGCCCTGGCCGATGAGAGGCGGTGGCGTGAGCATCACGGTGACCTGCGCGCCCTTAATGGGCGTGCCGTCCTTGGTGCTCGTAACGATGCCCGTGACCGTGCCTATCCGGGCGTGGTGCGGCTTCAGGGTGAAATCCGCCGAGGCGGCCGCTCCTGCCGCTACGGCGGCCGACTTCTGGTCAGGATCCAGTCCGGGCCGGATCGCCACGACGTTGTACGTCCCTGCCGCGAGGCCGCCGAGCGTGTAGGTGCCCTTCTCATCTGTGAAGGCGAAGTAGTCCTTTACCGGCGTCGCAGCGGCCTCGGTCGGATAGATCTGCATGAGCGCGCCTCCGTCGCCTACGGCCATGGCCGGGAGGGGCTGCACCGGCGCAGGCTGCGCGCTCGGAGCAGCGTGGATCAGCACGCCGGAAAGCGGGGCGGTCGTACCGTCATCCGACTGCACGCTCACGGTTCCGGAGACGGAGCCTTTGGTGCTGGGGTCGGAAGGGGAGAGTGCGACGTCCCCCGCGGCAGTGCTTCCGCCGCTCACCCGGATAAAGCGGGCAAGCGGGTCGAATCCGGCGCTGGAGACACCGACCAGGTACGCGCCCAAGGGCAGGCCGGAAACGGTGTAGCTGCCGTTGGCATCCGTGTGCGTGGTCCGTACCGGCAGGGGCTGCGCGTCCGCCGGGGCGGTGGTAACGAATTGGACCACGGTCACCAGCGCGTTCTGTACCGGCTGGTGGGTGGTGGAAGAGGTGACGAGCCCGCTCACCTGGCCCGCGTCGCCCAGGACCAGGTCGCCCACGCTGGTCTCCGTGCCCTTGGCCACCTGCGCGACCAGGGCTGCGGCCCCGTGGGAGGAGCTGGCGACCAGTGTGTGGAGGCCCACCGGCACGCTGTCCAGGGTGAACTTGCCGTCCGCGCCTGCGGTGGCGCTCAGGCCGGTACCGTCCACGCTCACGGTCACCGCGTCCGTCGCGGCGCGGCTCACGCTCTGGTCCACGCGTCCGGTGATGCGGCCGGTATCGCCCGCGCTGGAGGAGGACCCGCCTCCGCCACCGCAGCCGGCCAACCCAATCAGCAGGGCCGCTGCCATCAGCCCCAGAATAAGTACGTTGACGCGCCGCATGATCCACTCCCTGCCGGCCGACTCATGACCGCGCGCCCGATTGTAGCATGGGGCACCGGGCGCGTCAATGAGGGCTGCCGAAGCGGAAGAGAATTGGCGGAAGTGAGTGAATTGGGGCAGATAGTCGTTCTCAATGGTACTCCACGGTCCGGGAAGTCCAGCATTGTGGCGGCCATCCAGGAGACATTTGAGGGCGTCTGGATCAACCTGGGGGTAGACCGGTATATGCAGATGACGCCGAAGAGGTATCTACCGGGAATCGGGCTGCGGCCGGGGGGAGAGCAGCCGGACCTGGAGCCGCTCATTGCCCGCATGTACGCCGCCCTGTACGAGAGTATGGCCGCCCACAGCCGGCTGGGGCTGAACGTGGTGGCCGACGTGGACCACCATGATGCCTACTCCGGGCCGCTCGGCATCCTCCCGGACTGCGCCCGCCGCCTGGAGGGCCTGCCCGCCCTGTTCGTCGGCATCCGCTGCCCGATTGCGGTGATCATGGAGCGCCGCCGCTCCACCGGCTGGAATCAAGACCTGCCGGAGGATGCTCCACCGCCCCCGCCGGTCCTCCGCTGGCAGGAGGAGGTCCACAATCACGGTATCTACGACCTGGAGGTGGACACCTCCCTCCTCACGCCCGAGCAGTGCGCCGAAGCCATCCATTGGCACCTCGCCGAAGGCCCTCCTCCCACCGCTTTCCAGCAACTTGGAACGACGCTGCCGGATGCCTCACGCAAAGACGCAAAGAGCGCAAAGAAGGCCGAACCCTAGCCGGGTTCCGTGGGCAGAAAGCATTTAGTACGGTTCCGGTTTGGCGCCGCAAGGTTCCAGCTCCTGGCATATCAATTAAGTCCAAGACTCCCTTTGCGCCTTTGCGTCTTTGCGTGAGACTCCGGTTCTTACTCTCCGTGCGGTTTTGCCAGCCAGGCGGCGGTAAGGCCGCAGGCCGCCGCGAAGCTGAGCCAGAGACCCGGCATGGCGCGGTTCCCGGTAGCGTGAATAAGATGGGTGCAGATGGCCGGCGTGAACCCTCCGAACAGGGCGGTAGCCAGGCTGTAGGCCAGCGAGAACCCGGATGTCCGCACGTGCGCCGGCATGATCTCCGTGAGGTAGACCACCATCGCCCCGTTGTAGCTGCCGTACAGGAAGGACAGCCAGAGCTCCACCATCAGCAGCCGCGCGAAGGAGGGCGCGTGCACCAGCCACACCATGGCTGGAAAGGCGGTGACCAGCGCCGCCGTTGTACAGGCCAGGAGCAGCGGCCGGCGCCCGATACGATCTGATACGGCCCCCATCACCGGCAGCCAGACCAGGTTGGACAGCCCCACGCAAAGCGTTACGACAAAGGTATCCCGGCTCGCCAGGTGGAGGGCGGTCTTGCCGAAGGTGGGCGTATAGGCGGTGATGGTGTAGAAGGAGACGGTGGTCATGGTGACCATGAGGGTGCCGATCAGCACCGCCCTCCAGTTGCGCGTCACGGTGCGCAGGATCTCCGCCGTCCCCGGATGTTCTCTGCGCGCCAGGAACGCGTCCGTCTCCAGCAGCGACTGCCGGAGCAGGAATAAGAACGGCAGGATGGCGCAGCCGAACAGCAGCGGCACGCGCCACCCCCAGCGCGCCATCTGGTCCGGGCTGAGGTTGGCTGTGAGCAGCACCCCGAGCAGCGCGGCGACGATAACCGCTACCTGCTGGCTGGCGGACTGCCAGCTCACGTAGAAGCCCTTGTGGCCCCGCGGCGCGATCTCCGACAGGTAGACGGAGACGCCGCCCAGCTCCACCCCCGCCGAGAACCCCTGAAGCAGTCTCCCCAGCACCACGAGGAGGGGCGCGAGCAGCCCGATGAGCGCATAGCTCGGTGTGAGCGCCACCGACACCGTTCCGATGGACATTAGCCCCAGGGTGAGCAACAGGCCGGTGCGCCGGCCCACACGGTCAATGTAGCTCCCGAGCACAAGCGCGCCCAGCGGCCGCATGAGGTACCCCGCCCCGTAGGTCATGAGGGCGTCCATGAGCGAGGCGTAGGAGCTCCGGTTGGGGAAGAACGCGCGCGAGATGGCGGTGGCGTAATAGCCGAAGACCATGAAGTCGTACATCTCCAGGAAGTTGCCGCTGGAGATGCGGATGACACTGCGGACCCGCGATTCACGGTCATTCTGCATGGGCATCTGCTTTGGAACGAATCCCGCTCTGGAGCGTATCTCAGCGAATATCGTTGCGCCGGGCGGACACGGTCGGCGCGGACTAAGAGCGTGTATGCCCTATGGAACCTGAAGAGTACCCGGGCCCGCCCGCCGACCCCGAGCGGCCCCCCGGCAGCGCCGGAATCTCCCGCCGTACTTTTCTGGAAGGCACCGCCGCCGCGGGCGTAGGGATGGCGATGGCGCCCCTGCTGTCGGATGAACGCTCCGCGTTGGCCTCCCCCTCACAGGGGGAGGTGGCCGGAGGCCGGAGGGGGCCGGCCCAGAACCCGGACGTCCCACCCGTTGAGATCACGCTTAACGTCAACGGCGCGGACCATACCTTCACGGCCGAGCCGCGCGTCACACTGCTGGATGCGCTGCGGGAGCGCCTCCACCTCACCGGCACCAAGAAGGGCTGCGACCTGGGTCAGTGCGGCGCCTGCACGGTGCACATCAATGGTCGCCCAACCCTCTCCTGCCTCGCACTGGCTCTGATGCATCAGGGCGAGCGCATCACCACCATCGAGGGGCTCGCCGATGGCGGAAACCTCCATCCGGTACAGGCCGCCTTCATCGAGCATGACGGCTTCCAGTGCGGCTACTGTACCCCGGGCCAGATCATGTCCGCCGCCGCGCTGATTGAGGAGGGCCACGCGCAGACGCCGGAGGAGATCCGGGAGCTGATGAGCGGCAACATCTGCCGGTGCGGGGCCTACGCCGGCATTGTCGCCGCCGTGCAGCAGGCTCTGGAGGCGAAGCGGCATGCTGCCCTTTGACTACACCCGCGCGCAGGAGGTGCAGGACGCCGTCGCGGGGCATGACGCCAGGTCCGCCTACCTGGCGGGCGGAACGAACCAGCTCGACCTGATGAAGCTGCACGTCCATACGCCCGCCCACCTCATCGACATCAACGGCCTGCCGCTGGCGCAGATCGAGGAGCGCGGCGACGGCGTGCGCATCGGCGCGCTGGTCCGTAACAGCGACCTGGCCTACCACCCGCTCATCAAGCAGCGATACCCGGTACTCTCCCAGGCGCTGCTGGCGGGGGCCAGCCCGCAGCTCCGCAACATGGCCACCGTGGGCGGGAACATCATGCAGCGCACCCGCTGCTCCTACTTCCGCGATACGGCCCTGCCCTGCAACAAGCGGGAGCCGGGGACCGGCTGCTCCGCCATCGACGGGTACAACCGGATGCACGCGGTGCTCGGTACCAGCCCGCACTGTATCGCCGTGATGCCCTCCGACATGTGCGTGGCGCTGTATGCGCTGGACGCCGTGGTGCAGACGCGAGGCCCCCAGGACGAGCGGACTATCCCGCTGGTCGACTTCCATAGGATGCCCGGCGACCATCCGGAGCGCGACACGGTCCTGGAGCCCGGCGAGCTCATTACATACGTGGACCTGCCCGCCCTGCCGTTTGCCGCCCGCTCCCGCTACCTAAAGGTACGGGACCGCGCGTCCTATGCCTTCGCGCTGGTCTCCGTGGCCGCCGCACTGGACGTGGAGAACGGCGACATCCGCGCGGCGCGGCTGGCGCTGGGCGGCGTGGGCACCAAGCCCTGGCGCGCGGTGGACGCCGAGAAGGCGCTGGTTGGCCGCCCGGCAGCCGAGGAGACCTACCGCGCCGCGGCGGACATCGCGATGCGGGGCGCGAGGCCGTTCAAGTACAACGCGTTCAAGGTTGAGATGGCCCGTCGCGCCATCGTTAGGACACTCTCTACCGTTGGAGCGATGACATGAAGCACCAAGCGGTAAAAGACGGGAGACGGGGGACGGGTGACGGATTCCGGATTCCGTCCGTCCACCGTCCTCCGTCCTTGGTCTCCTCCAAAGGAGGACCAGCATGATCCAGCCCGATTTGCCGCTGATCGGCGAGCCCCTGGACCGCGTCGACGGACGCCTGAAGGTGACGGGCGGGGCGCGCTACACGGCCGACATGCCGGTGGAGAACCTGGCTTACGGCGTACTCATCACCAGCACCGTCGCCAGCGGCCGGATCCGCGAGATGGACACCTCGGCTGCCGAGCGGCTGCCGGGGGTGCTGGCAATCCTCACCCCGTTCAATGCCCCACGCATTCCCGGCGGCAGCATCCAGGAGCAGGGTGCCAATCGGCAGCCGGGAGCGGGCGAGCGCGCGAGCGGGCGAGGGGGCGAAAACGCGACCGCTGATTCTGGTCATTCACCTGAACGCCTAAACGCCCGAATGCCTGAGTCCGGCCATCAGCCATCAACCACCAACCATCAACCATCTGGCGGGCAGCAGCGCCGGCCCCCGGATCGAAAGGTCCACCTGCTGCAGGAGACCGACGTTTTCTACAGCGGCCAGCCCATCGGCGTGGCCATCGCGGACACCTTCGAGCGCGCCGTCCACGCCGCCTCGGCCGTGCGAGTCCGGTACGAGACCAACCGGCCCGCGACCTCGCTGGAGCAGGAGCTGCGCCGCGCGTTCGTGCCCAAAGCGGCCGGACCCGGGCTTCCGGCCGACAGCCGCCACGGGGACCTGGAGTCTGGCCTGCGGCAGGCGGCGGTGCGCGTGGAGGAGGTGTACGGCACGCCGGTGGAGACGCACAACCCCATGGAGGTGCACGGCACTATTGCCATGTGGGAAGGCGACCGGCTGACGCTGTACGACGCCACACAGGGCGTCTTCCCGGCCCGCCAGCGGATCGCCGCCCTCTTCGGAGTGCCGCCGGACCACGTCCGGATCATCTCCTACTTTGTGGGAGGTGGCTTCGGCAGCAAGGGGCCGGTCTGGTCGCACATCCCGCTGGCGGCCATGTCCGCGCGCCACGTGGGCCGGCCCGTGAAGCTGCTCCTCTCCCGGCCCCAGCAGTTCGGACCGGTGGGCTTCCGCGGGGAGACACGCCAGACGGTGAGCCTGGGGGTGGATCACAGCGGGGGGCTTACCGCCCTCCGGCACGAGATTGTGGCGCAGACCTCCGTATTCGACGAGTTCATCGAGCCGGCCGGCGCGTCGGCGCGGATGCTCTACGCCTGTCCCAATATCGCCACCAGCCACCGGGGCGTGCGGCTCAATAGCGGCACTCCCTCCTTCACACGCGCGCCGGGCGAGGCGCCCGGCGTGTTCGCGCTGGAGTGCGCCATGGACGAGCTGGCCTACCGGCTCAACATGGACCCCATCGAGCTGCGGCTGCGCAACTATGCGGAGTCGGATCCGGACAGCGGCCACCCCTGGTCCAGCAAGTCCCTGCGCGAGTGCTATCGGGTGGGGGCAGAGCGGTTCGGCTGGTCCCGGCGCGCCGCCCAGCCACGCGCAACGATGGACGGCGACGCGCTGGTGGGGTACGGCATGGCGACCGCCACCTATCCGTCCCGGCGCATGCCGGCGTCCGCACTGGCGCGGATGGAGCCTGACGGCCGCGTGGTGGTCCGAAGCGGTACGGCGGAGATCGGCACGGGCACCTACACGGTGATGTCTCAGGTCGCGGCCGAGGCGCTGGGCGTGCCTACGGAGCAAGTCCGCTTTGAGTTGGGCGATACGGAGCTGCCGGAGGCGCCCATCTCGGCTGGATCCATGACCTGCGCCAGCGTCGGCTCGGCGGTCTACCTGGCCGCGCAGGCGCTCCGGAGCAAGCTGGCGCAGCTCGCCATTGGGGACGCGCGCTCGCCGCTCCACGGGCTGAGCGAGCCGGAAATGGCGGCGGGCGAGGGCCGGCTGTTCCTCAAGTCGGACCCGTCCCGCGGGGAGCGCTATACCGACCTGCTGTCCCGTAGCGGACAGCGGAGGATGGAGGCGCGGGTGGACGCAAGGCCCGGCGAGGAGCAGCAGAAGTACTCCATGCACGCCTTCGGTGCGCAGTTCGCGGAGGTTCACGTGGATCCAGACCTTGGTACGGTGCGACTCGCACGGTACGTGGCCTCGTTTGCGTGCGGCCGGATCCTGAACGCAAAGACGGCGCGCAGCCAGTTCCAGGGTGGAATCGTCTGGGGCATCGGGATGGCGCTCTCGGAGGAGACGATCACCGATCCGCGCTACGGCAGGATTGTGAACGCGGATCTGGCGGAGTACCACGTGCCGGTCAACGCCGACGTCTGCCCAATAGAGATCCTGTTTGTGGACGAGCAGGACCCGTACGTGAACCCCATCGGCGTGAAGGGGCTGGGGGAGATCGGCATCGTGGGAGTTCCGGCCGCTATCGCCAACGCGGTCTACCATGCGACGGGGAAGCGGATCCGCGAGCTGCCCATTACGCCGGATAAGCTGCTGTGAAGAACGGTTGAAGGTTGAGGGTTGAGGGTTGAAAGTACGCTGTACATATTGGGCCACTCGTCACAAGGAAGTTACTATTCTTGCAGGTTGTAGCGGGTCGACTCCGGCCTTCAACCTTCAACCTTCAACCTTCAACTTTTAACCCACACTCAATATGAACCGTCTCAGAGACATTTTCGAGCTTTACGAAACAATGCAGCCCGGGGAGCGGGGGACGCTGGCCACCGTGTTCCGGACGGAGGGCTCCACGTACCGCCGTACGGGCGCGCGAATGCTGGTGACCGCCTCCGGCCGAACGGCGGGGGCTATCAGCGGCGGCTGCCTGGAGCGGGACGTGCTGGAGCGCGCCGGCCGTGTGATGAGGACGGGCATGCCCCTCGTGGTCTGCTACGACGGCGCGGCGGACGATCCTGTCTTCGGGCTCGGCACGGGATGCCGCGGCACGGTAGAGGCGCTGGTAGAGCCGGTCTGTGGCGCCGACCCGGACGGGCTGCTCCACTGGCTCAAGGAGGGGCTGGTCCGGCGGGAGCCGGGTGCCGTCGCCACCATTGTACAGGGCTCCTGTTCCATCCCCCTGGGGCTGTGCGCCGCGGTCCGAGGTTCGAGGGAGCAGATCCTCCCGCCCAACCCCCAGCCCTCCAACCTCAGCTTCTCCCTGGCGTGCTGGCTGACCGGCCGCGCACAGGAGGCGCTGTATGAAGGAAGCGGCGGGATTCGCTCGGCGCGGTTCCATGGCGAGCCGGTCCAGGCGTTTGTCGAGTACCTGCCCGCGCCCACGTCGCTGGCCATCTTCGGCGCGGGCGACGATGCGCTGCCCCTGGCCCGCTGCGCAAGGCAGCTCGGCTGGTACGTCGCGGTCGTGGACCACCGGCCGGCATACGCGAACTCGGCCCGGATTCCGGAGGCGGACTCCGTTGTCTGCGCCCATGGTGAGGAGGCGGTGGAGCTGGTGGGCCCGTGCGACGCGGCGGTAGTGATGACCCACAACTTCCAGGCCGACCAGGAGCTGCTGCGCGCGCTGCTCCCACGGCCCCTGAAGTACCTGGGCGTGCTGGGCCCGCGGGACCGCACGGAGCGGCTGCTGGAGGGAACGGGCGTTCAGGCATTCATGCGTTCAGGCGACCCTCCGGCCCCCAAGTCTGAGGAAGCAGGCGTTCAGGCGTTAGGGCGGTCAGGTGGAATGGATTACCTCTACGCGCCGGCGGGGCTGGATTTGGGCGCGGAATCTCCCGCCGAAATAGCGCTTTCTATCGTTGCGGAGATCCAGTCGGTCCTCGCCGGCCGCGCCACCCCCGGCCTCCGGGACCGGCCGGGACCGATACACAGCCGGCAGCCATCAGTCGTCAGTCGTCGGTCGTCGGTCGTCAGTCGGCAGTCAGCAGCATGCACGCGGCACGCGGCATGATGCACGCGGTGGCACCGCCAGATGAGGGCGGACTTCGAACTCCGGACTTCCGAATCCGGGATCACCCCTTCACCCCCTCACCCCCTCATCCTCCTCGCCGCGGGTGGCTCTACTCGGATGGGCCAGCCGAAGCAGTTTCTGGACGTTGGCGGACAGACGCTGGTGCGGCGCGCCGCGCTGGCCGCGGCGGAATCCGGCTGCCAGCCCGTCATCGTGGTGCTGGGGGCGGAGGCGGAAGCGGTCCGGCGCGAGCTGGCGGACCTGCGCATGCTTGTTGCGGAGAACCCCAATTGGCGGCACGGCATGGCGGACTCCCTGCATGTCGGCCTGACCGCACTGCTGGAGCGCTGCCCCGAAGTGGATTCCGCCCTGTTCATGGTGTGTGACCAGCCGATGGTCACCGCCGGTCATCTCCGTCTTCTGGTGGAGGAGCGGTGCAGCACGGGCGCGCCCATCGTCGCTTCCGCGTATGGCGATACCGTAGGTGTGCCTGCTCTCTTCTCCCGTGATCTCTTCCCGGAGCTCCTCGCATTAAGCGGCCAGGAGGGGGCGCGGCAGGTCATCGCGCGGCACTCGGAGTCGGTCTGCGTCGTTCCGTTCCCCGGCGGCGAGCTAGATCTGGACACGCCGGGCGACTATGAGCGGTTCAATCGTGCGATGTGGGCGTAGAGGAACCCGGTCGCTATTCAGAGCGTCCTTCCTCGGTGTCCGCTGTGTAAACGGACGGCACCTTAAGAGCTCGGGCTCCAAAGCCCGAACAGGAAGGAGCAGATAGCCATGCGAAGAGTGGCGGTTCTCTCGGCCGCTCTGCTGCTGTGGTGCGGCGTGGCGTTCGCGCAGAACCTGTACATAGGCTCAACCGGGAGCCGGAGCGCGAACTTCGTGCTGAACTGGGCGCGATATGGCGACCGTGTGACCGGATACTACTACACCGACGATGACCCCGACTATCACTACCGGCTGGTGGGCCACAACTACTCCAACGGTCGGCTTGTTCTGAGAGAGTTCGACCAGGGCGAGACGACGGCCGTGATCCGGCTGCACAAGACAGTGCGCAATGGCCAGATCCGCTGGGTCGGAACGATGTATAACACCGATGGCCGGCGAATCCCGGTGAGCTTCTCGCGAGAGTGAGCAAAGAGATAGTGTGTGCACGGGTAAAAGGGTGTACGCCGGATTCCGGAAGGTACACCCTTTTACCCATTTACCCATTTACCCTCCCCTGCTAGTACCGCGCGTATTGCCTTCCACGGCAGCACGGCGCACTGAAAGCGGGTGGGATAGCGGCGCACGCCTGTGAGGGCGGCGAGCGGTCCCAGGCTGTCCAGGGGATGGACTTCGTCGGCGGTCAACCCTATCAGCACGCGATCGATGAGCGCCTCGGCATCCATCGTGCTCAGCCCCGGTAGTGTCTCCGTCATCAGGGAGGCGGATGCGACCGACACCGCGCAGCCGGACCCCTCAAAGCTCAGGTCCCGTACCGTACCGCCTTCCGCAGCCAGCCACAGGGTGAACCGGTCGCCGCACAGGGGATTGTGCGCCTCCACTGTGCGCCCGCCTACGATCATGCGGTAGTTGCGCGGCTGCCGGTAGTGGTCCAGGATAATGGCCTGGTAGAGAGCATGCTGGTCGGACATGGGTGTTGGCTCTCGTCTGTATACGAGGCGGAGATTTGTGTCGTTCGCTTCAGCCGGTGGGGCCGTGGCGACGTCAGCAGAAGGAGCCCGCAACCGGTGCGCGGGCGGCGACGTAGTATTGGGCGGTGATCCGCTCATGAGATTCTGCAAGTGGGCCGTCCTGTTAGCCGCCATCATTGTCCTGGCGCTCCTGCTCTTCCGGCCGTTCCGCAATCCGCTGGCCGGCACGTGGCTTTCCGCTACTCCGGGCGACGCCCCTCTCACGTTCGCGTACAACGGAACCGTTATGGACAAGCACGGTCTCTGGCGGTGGTCCATCACGTCCGCTCGTTCTGCTTTGGATGGTGGCCGCCTGGGAACACTGGTCCTCGTACCCCTTCGGCCCGGCAGCCCAGGAAGGAGCGAAGTCCGATGGGCGCTCAGCCCGGATGGCCGCTGCATGCGGCTGACAGACGCCCGGGGCTCCCATGACTATGTCCGCCACTGAGGCTCCTGAGCCCGGCACGTACGGCGGCGCTGCCGGGCGATATCGGCCGACGAGACGCGCGGGACCTTGGCTTGCCGGCTCCTTTGTTATTGCGGTTCTGGCTTGCTGGGCCTGGTACGCGAGCCGGCCGGCGTTGGTGTGGTACGTGAGTCCCGTACTGGATCGTCACCACACGCGGGTACGTGTATTGGTGCCTCGGGGCTATGAGTACGATGCGGTTGCCCCCTTCCCGCATCCTCTCCATCTCCGGCTTAGCGCAGGGACCTTCATCTGCATCGGACCGGCGTGCGCCACTCAAAGGACGCGTTCGACGCCACCCACTCCGCCATCTGCAACAGCCTGCGGATTGAGTAAGGGAAGTGATGCGACCCACGCGGAACGAGACTGGTCCCACGCTATTTGGCGGATGCTATCGAAGCCCGATTTGTAGTACGAGGAGTACGCGATCTTAAGGAGTTCTGCAAGAACGGCCGCTATAACGTAGACGGCCAGGAGGCCCAGCAACATCTTGAGAACGGAGAGGCGGCGTCCCTGCTTCCAGCGCACGCCGATGTGCAGTGCCCAGAGGATGAGGTGGGTCACGTTGGCCAAAGAGATTGTCTGGTACTATCCGCGCGATGTCAGGCGGGATGGCCCTGACACCGATGTGCTGTCCGACTGGCCGCACGCCAATGACATATCGGACGTCTCAGACCTCCTCCGGGAATACGTAGATACTCCCCGGGAGCAGCTTCTTGAGCGTGAGTTCGCCAACGACCGCTGGGGGCTGGCCGACGTTCTACGCGCCGCCGACCGTCGCATCGGTCTTCGCGGGCTGCGTAAGGTAGGAGAGAGGGTGCAGAATCCGGCGGTGTGGCTCATCCTGGCGCGGCGCGGCGTAGTGGCTGGAGAACGGGAGCCAGTCGAATGAATGTGGTCGCTGATCCACGCACCGGCACGCGCATGATGGCACTCACCGAACGAGCATCGCCTGTCCTCAAACTACTCCTCCCAGGGCAGGACGAGTCGGCCCGAGGGATCGAAGTGGAGCTACCGGAGCACGTGTGGGGACGTCCACGAGGGGCATCCGACGCGGAGCAGTTGTATTTGATGGCGCCGGGGCGACAGGAAGACCAAGGGCAGCACAGTCCTCATTTTACATGGCATTGTGAAGGCCGTGCGCTCGGCTATCAGATGGAGGTCAAGCAGCGCATAACGATGAACGTTCGGGCAGAGATGGAGCCAGACGGTATCCGCATGCAGTATCGGTTCATCAATAACGGCCGCAAGGAGTACAGTGTTCTTCAGCCGGTGACCTGCGTGAAGCTTAACGACCCGTTTACGGACAACTTCCTGGAGAGGACCTATGTCCACCACGCGGACGGATTCGACCTCCTTGCCTCCGAGACTCCTGAGCGCTTGCAGATGTCGCGCGATCAGTGGCTGCCCTGCCGCTATCTGGTCTCCTTTACGTGGCCGCCGCCTTCGCCGGACCGCAGGATCGAGACGGTTGAGGGCATTCGCCGCTACAACAAATCGGTTTGCGTTGACGAGCCGGTCCTTGCCACTCTGTCACATGACGAGAAGTGGATCGCGGCAACCTGCACCCGCGAGACCGGGAACCTCTGGACCAACCCGGAGCGAACATGCCAACATGCCGACCCGACGACTGAGCTAAAGCCCGGTGATTCGCGGGAGGTCGCCCTAAAGCTCTTCTTGTTTCGCGGAACCCTCAACCAGCTTCTGGAACGGGTCAGGCACGAGCGAGGTGGGTGAAGGGCTGCGCCGCGGTCAACAGGACTAGGGCCGGGATAGACAGAATTCCGGGCATAGCGGGCGGTTACGGGAAGATGCATCCACTCCCATTCATCGCGATTCTCTCTGTCATGACGACTTCGCTCTCTGTTGCGGTCGCAGCGCAGCCGCTTAGCGGCACGGCGCCCCTTACGGGCGATCAGGACCGGGCTTTGGCGATGGTGGACGGGATCAGCCGCTACCTGGACCGGGCTACGTCCGAAGCGGCTGCGCGGCGGTCCGAGCTCTGGAAGCGAGACACCAGCTCTCCGGCCGCCTACGAGCAGTCCATCGCGCCGAACCGGGAGCGGCTCCGCGCGATACTGGGGCTGACGGATGGGCGCGAGCCGCCTCACCTGGAAGTTGTCGGGGAGCCCGGCCGGGACGTGCTGCTCGCCCGCGGCGCGGCCTGCCGCATCTACATGGCGCGCTGGAGCGCGCTCCACGGCGTGGATGGCGAGGGGTTGCTGCTGATTCCGAACGGGCCTGTCAGAGCCGACGTGGTGGCGCTGCCGGACTGCGACCAGACGCCGGAGGCACTGGCCGGACTGGAGCCCGGGATATCACCCGACGCTCAGTACGCGCGACGCCTGGCCGAGAACGGCTGCCGCGTGCTGGTGCCGTGCCTCATCGATCGCGGCACGGCGTTCACCTCCAGCTCGCCCATTCACAAGACGGACGTGCCGCATCGCGAATTCATCTGGCGGGCCGCGTACGAGCTGGGCCGCACCATGGCCGGGTATGAGGTGCAGAAGGTTCTCGCCGCCGTGGACTGGTTCCGGTCGGACGCGCGCCGGCCCGTGGGAGTTATTGGCTACGGGGAAGGGGGCCTTATCGCACTCTACGCCGCGGCCGTGGACACCCGTATCGACGCGGCGCTTGTCTCCGGATACTACGGGCCGCGAGAGCGGCTCTGGACCGAACCGATCTACCGCAACGCGTTCGGACTACTGCGCGAGTTCGGCGACGCGGAGATAGCCAGCCTCGTGGCGCCGCGAAGCCTGGTCGTGGAGGACGCCGACCAGCCCAAGGTCGAGATCCCACCCAACCACGGGGGCCAGGCCGCGCCGGGCGCGATCGTGACGCCGCCGGCCGATGCCGTGAGGTCCGAGGTCGAGCGTGCCAACCGCTTCACCAGCGGCCTCCCGGGCGGGCGCGTCCAGCTCATCGAGAGCCGCACGCCGGGATCGGATGCGGCGCTTACGTCGTTCCTGGAGGCGCTGGGTGTCCGGACCGCCCTCACGCCATCCGGTCCTCCTCCGAAAGCGCCGCGGAGTTCTCCAGACCCAAAGGCCCGGCTGCGAAGACAGTACGACCAGATCCTGGACCACCTGCAGCGGCTCATGCGCGTCGCGCCCAATCGCAGGGCGGAGCTGTGGGAGACGGCGACGCGGCGAGCGGGCGACGCGGCGAGCGGGCGAGCGGAGGCGTGGCGGGAGGCGGTGGGGCCGCTGCGGGAGCGGTTCTGGGACCAGGTGATCGGCCGGCTGCCGCCCGCCGATATGCCGCTTAACCCGCGGAGCCGGCTGGTGTATGACACGCCGAAGTTCAAAGGGTATGAAGTGGTCCTCGACGTCTATCCGGACGTCTTCGCCTACGGCATCCTGCTGGTCCCAAAAGACCTGAAGCCGGGCGAGCGCCGGCCGGTAGTGGTGTGCCAGCACGGGCTGGAGGGGCGGCCGCAGGACGTGGCGGATCCAAGCGTCAACAACCCATCGTACAACCAGTTTGCCTGCCGCCTTGCGGAGCAGGGATTCGTCACCTATGCGCCGCAGAACCCCTACATCGGGGGCGACCGGTTCCGGCTGCTGCTCCGGAAGGCGCAGCCGCTGGGACTGACTCTCTTCTCCTTCATCGTCCGTCAGCACGAGCGCACGCTGGAGTGGCTGGCGAGCCAGCCCTTTGTCGACCCGGAGCGCATCGCGTTCTACGGCCTGAGCTACGGCGGCAAGACGGCCATGCGGGTACCGGCGGTGCTGGAGCGGTACTGTCTCTCCATCTGCTCGGCGGACTACAACGAGTGGATCTGGAAGAACGTGGACTTCCTGAGCCCCTACTGCTACCTGTACCTTAACGAATACGACATGCCGGAGTGGAACCTGGCCAACACGTTCAACTATGCGGAGATGAGCTGGCTGATCTGCCCCCGGCCCTTTATGGTGGAGCGGGGCCATCATGACGGGGTGGCGCCGGACGAGTGGGTGGCGTACGAGTATGCGCGCACCCGGCGGCAGTACGACCTGCTGGGACTGGGCGACCGGACGGAGATGGAGGTATTCGACGGGCCGCATACCATCCACGGAGTGGGGACCTTCGCCTTTCTCCACCGGCATCTGCGCTTCCCGGCGCAGTAGGGAGAACCGTATGTCGGACACACGAATCACGCGGCGGCGGTTATTGGGGGACGCGGCTGCCTTCGCGATACCGGCCATCGTACCGGCCCACGTGATAGGCTGGCGCGGCCGGATGGGCGCGAACGACCGGATCGTGATCGCCAACATCGGCGTGGGGGGCATGGGCCGGACCCACGTTGCTCCGGACACGGCCGCCCTGTGCGACGTGGACTCCACCCGGCTGGCCGACGTCGCCAAGAGTGTGATGGCCGGCGGAAAGCGTACGGCTGCCTCGCCGCCAATTCTGTACGGCGACTATCGCCACATCCTGGACAGGAGCGACATCGACGCGGTGACCATCGGGACGCCGGACCACTGGCACGCGATGATGACGGTGCACGCCTGCCAGGCCGGCAAGCACGTGTACAGCGAGAAGCCCACGGCCCGCACGCTGGCGGAGGGCCGGGCCATGGTGCGCGCCGCCCGCCGGTACAACCGCGTCGTGCAGATCGGGGCCCAAGGCCGGTCTAATCCCAACGCCCGCGCGGCCTGTCAGTACGTGCGCAACGGCCAGCTTGGCCGTGTTACGCGCGTGGACATCTACCATCCAGACAATCCGACTACGACGGAGGGACCGCGTCCGTATCCCGTCCCGCTTACGTTGGACTGGGACCTGTGGCTGGGGCCTGCGAAGTACCGGCCGTACCATCCGCTGTACCACCCCGCACGCTTCCGGTGGTTCATGGACCTGGGCGGCGGCCAGATCCGCGATAGGGGCAACCACGCCATGAGTATCGCCTGCTGGCTGATGAGCCACGACAACTACCGCGGGCTGGTGACGGTGGAGGCGCGCGGAGAGCCACAGACGCAGGGCATGTTCGATGTGCCGCTGAAGCTGGCCGTTACCTGGACGATGCGGGACCCGGAGTGGACCCTCACGTGGACGCAAGGGGAGGTGCCCAAGACGCACGGGCTCTGGGGCGCGACGTACCATGGAACCCGGGACAGCCTGATTGTGATCCAGGGCGACAACGCCTGCGATACGGAGGAGAAGGCGAAGCAGTACACTCCGCCGCCCGGGCGCGAGGTGTACCTGCATCCCACGGATCCGTCCCTCAGCGCCACGGAGCGGCACCGGCAGAACTGGCTGGACTGCATCCGTACGGGCAAGCGGCCGGCGATGGACGTGGAGATAGGCTACCGGACGGTGACCTACTGCATCCTCGGAAACATGGCGTATACGCTGGGCCGCAGGCTCACTTACGACATGGGCCGGGAGCGGTTCGTGAACGATACAGAGGCGGACGCCTTGATGCAGTGGCCGTACCGCGCGCCGTGGCACCTGTAAGCCGTCAGCGGACGACGGACGATGGACCACAGACGACCCCGGATTCCCGGGTCTGCGGTCCCAACGAAAGGGAAACCATTGGACCAAGACGCGATCCGGAGTGGTGTGTTAGCCGCCTTTGAGTACTCCTACCAGCACGATGACTGGGTGACGCCGCTGGCGGAAGCGCTAGACGGCGTGACGGCGGAAGAGGCGGCGTGGCGGCCGGCGCCGGACCGGAAGGGTATCTGGGACATCGTGCTGCACCTGACGGTATGGACAGACAATATCGTGGAGCGGATGCGGAGCGGAGAGCGCGCCCGCCCGGCGGAGGGGGCCTGGCCCGCTCCGCCTGCCAGCCCGGATGAGGCGGAATGGGCGGCGGCACAGCAGCGCCTGTGGGACTCGCTGGACCGGCTGCGGGTCTACATGGAGGCGAGCTCGCTGGAGGCGCTGGCCGGTAGCCCCTACGGGTTAGGGGACCTCCTGTGCCGGTTTGTCCACAACGGCTATCACATCGGCCAGATCACCAAGTTGCGGGAGTTGCGAGAAGCGGGTGCCCACCCGCATTGAGCGAACCTCTGCGGCCGGCAGGCTACTTCACCAGGAACGGGACGTTGGCGGTGGCGGCGTTGCCGTGGCCGTCGTAGAGATAGACGAAGAGGCGGTAAGCGCCCGGCGATGGCGGCGTGCGGAAACGCAGGTGGGTTCCGGCGGCCTCCAGTATACAGTCTGATACGGCGGGCGGCTCCTGCTCCTGGTCGCCACCGCTCCTGCGGTCGCTGCTCTCCTGGCGTACCTCCCAGCGCACCGTCAGGTTCGGCGGGGTTCCGCCCTCCAGCGTCACCTCGGCGGTCTGCTCGCTATTAGCCGGTACCTCCATCCGCGCAACCGACGTCTCGAAGCTACTGATGCGGGGGCAGCGCACCCCCGGGTATCGTCCCGTCCAGAGGTACTGCATCGTCTCGACGGCCTCCGTGCGCTCTCCGGAGCGGAGGAACATGCCGAACCAGGTGGAGGTCGCCTCCTGTTTCTGCCCCCAGAGGAAGCAGTAGGAGCCGAGGCACTGCCCCCGCTGCCCGGCGATGCTGTGCTGATAGTTCTTGAGGTATGTATGCGCCTTCTGTGTGCTGGTGGGCTCCAGCGGCGCCTTCCAGGTGGTGGCGCCGACCTCCCAGAAGCCGGGAGGCCCGAATTCCGTGATGACATAGGGACGGGTGAAGCCCGCGGCCCTCATCCTCTCCGGCAAAGAGCCCAGACCGGCGTAGGAGTTGATGCCCAGCACGTCCACGTTGGGGCAGTACTTCATGAACTCCTTGAGCTTCAGGCCATCCTGCCCAATCTCGGCGATGACGGTCATGACCGGGTGGTTGGGGTCCTCCTGCTTGATGGCCTTTGCCGCATCGTCGATGGCCTGCCAGATGAGCGGGTCCCGGCCGTCGCCCTCCATCTCATTGCCCAAGCCCCAGATCAGCACGGCGGGGCGGCTCTTGTAGCGGCGGACGAAGGCGACGGCGTTCTCCTTCTGCCGCCGGACCGCCGCCTGGTCCTCGTAGTGGAAGCCCTGCCGGGGCTGGCCGAGCCAGATGCCGGCGGTGACCGAGAGTCCGAGCTTCTGGCAGGCATCCAGAATCTGCGTCTGGTCGTCACCGCCCCAGGTGCGGATGGAGTTGCCGCCGATGGCCTTGAGCGTCTCCAGGTGGTGGTCGCCGCCCGCGCCCTGAATCAGGTAAGGGCTGCCGTCCCGCTGCAGCTCGTAGCCGGCGGGGGTCCTGACGACCTGGACTATCGATTCGGCGCGGGCCGCGGTTGCCAGTTGGGCCGATATGAACAGCAATGTGAAGGCAGCGATCTGCTTGCGCATGGGTGGTTGCTCTCTTTGTTGGAAGGGACTCAGGCTTGCATCCGTCTGAGACATTGTCTCAATTTGACACGCCGCGTGTGAAATTGCCGCGGCGGCGGCAAATCACCCCCCAATTCTGGGGGAGCTTTCGAGGAA
>CAYNFH010000007.1:0-60662 GCA_964396385.1 uncultured Chthonomonadaceae bacterium
GCTCCGCAACGCACTCGAACAGTATGTAGCTTCCATGCAAGAGTCCCTGGATTCGATCGCTCGAGCATTGCGGCCGGGTGGATATCTGTGCCTGGTGATGCCGGCCTTCGATGTGGACGACAGCTCCAACTCACTGAGGAAGCATGCCGTGGAGCAGGTCCAAGCGCGGTTACCTGCAAATAGCTTAGCCAGAATCGACGAGTATGTTCGTCTAGTGCCGTCGTTGAGGAGACAACATAACGCAACCTGGGCGACACTTGAGCGCGAGACAATTCATGTGTTTAGAAAGCTTGATCAATGTACCGCGGCATCATAGTCACGGGCACTAGCGGTAGCGGGAAGTCCGCGGTCGTCGATAGTCTATGTGACTCCGATCCCTCCTTCGCGCACGTACCCGCAGTCACGACTCGTGCGCAGCGTGCCGACGACCGGCCCGGCACTTACTCGTATCTCACCGGTGAGGAGTTCGCTAAGCTGGTTGGGTCTGGCCGTCTCTTGGTTCAGGCGGAGTACCGCGGTGAGTCGTACGGAATCCGCCAGGCAGATGTCGATGCCATTGTAAAGAAGGGCAGGACGCCAATTCTGACTATCACACCAGAATCGGCTGCTGGGTTGGATGGTCTTGAGAATGACGACCTTAAGAAGCACCTGCTTGAACCGGCACCTGCTCGCAGACCAACGTACTTCAGCGTGTTCGTAGATGCCCCGGACGACGTACTCGACAGTCGACTTCAGGGTCGTAAATCATCGGCACCTAGGGAAGAGGTGCTCCAGCATCGATCTGAAGATCGGCGGTACAGCGAGTCGTTTCTGTACTGGATCGAGAATGTTGAACTGGATACGTCGGCGGAATTGATCCGTTCACTATGGCACCACCGTGCAACCGGCGGGGTTGTTTCAGCTCGTCTCATCCATCTACTGATGGGTTGCCACACCCTCCTGAAGAATGGGGAGCGTTCCAGCGTTTCAGGGGCCTCGTATGATCTCTTGCTGGGAGATGAATACTTCTACGGCGGTGAAATCTTAACACTCTCACGACAGAAACCGATCCTGACGATTGAGCCTTATGACTATGCCATTGTGACTTCACGCGAGAGTTGCGACCTTCCGCGTGACGTGTGTGGGAGGTTTGATCTGGCCGTTAGTATGTTTTGTCAGGGAATCATCCTCTCGAACGGACCACAAGTGGACCCTGGATTCAGGGGCGTGCTCTTTTGCTTGTTATTCAACACCTCTAGCAGACCGGTCCAGCTTAAGCGCGGTCAGCACTACGCCACCATAGAGTTCCACAAGCTGGTCGAACCTACGTACCGGTACGGCGGTCGTTACCGCGAGAAGTACTTGGACGTTTACCTGCCAGTAAACGCCACCTGGGGTGCGATCAACGAGCTCAAGAAAGAACTGGAGCGGGTCAGTGAGGAGGGCCGAGGCTTGCAGGTCGTAATGCTCGCCGTATGGTCGTTGATCCTCGCACTGCTAGCAGTTTGGGTTACTGTCAAGTAGTTCATCTTAGCTTCTCCAAGCCGGTCTGGGGCACATACAGATATGCATCCCTCAGAGTCTCGTGAATCCGTGGTTCCCAGCGGAGGCCGCCCGTGATGAGGGCGGAGCCGTCCGGGAGCGCGACAGCGGCGTGCTCGTGGCGGGATGCGGGCAGCGGCGCCGCGGGGGAGAACGTGTTGGTCACCGGGTCGAACAGGTCCGCGGAGACCACCGTACTCCCTTTCTGAGAGCTCCAACCTCCCACCACTAGCACCCGTCCATCGGCCAGGAGCGTCGCGCTGTGGTCCATACGCCCGTCCGACATCCGTGACGCCAGTTCGGTGAACCTGCCCTGGACGGGATTATACAGCTCCGCCGTATCCAGCGTCTTCCCCTGTGCGGAGCTGTAGCCCCCCGTCAGCAGCACCGAACCGCTCTTGAGGACCGTTGCCGTGTGCCGGAACCGGTCCGCCGTCATGGAGGGGCCGGGCGACCACCGCTGGGTGCCCGGGTTATACCACTCCGTCGAGCGGAGGGAGACGTCTCTTAGAGTGCGGCCCCCGGCGACGAGCACGCGGCCCCCGATCAGCGTTGCGGTGTGGCCGAACCGGGCCGTACGCATGGGGGCCGTGACGAGGAAGCGGCCGAGGGAGGGGTCGTACAGCTCGGCGGAAGCCAGGATTCGGTTGTTACTGAAGCCGCCGGCCAGGAGCGCCCCTCCGCCGGGAAGTGCCGTCGCGGTATACACCTCCCGCCGGTCCCGCATGGTGTCCGCGGTGACCCACGCGTTCAGCCGTGGTAGAAACAACTCGCATGGGCGTGTGGTACGGCCGAACTCATCCTCATCCTCTTCCAGGAGCTCTACGCGGGGCAGGGGAGGCCGCATCCGCGGCCGATCGTCCTCCTGGTCCTGCCGGTAACCGCCCGCTGCCAGCAGGCATCCGTCCTTCAGGAGCAGCGCCGAGAAGAAGGAGCGGCCGTCCTTCATCCGCTCGTCCGGGTAGAAGCGGCCAGTGGCGGGATCGAACCACTCGGCTGTCGCCGTCGTGTCCCCCTCGGGTCGCGTCCTGCCGCCTACGACGAGGACATGCGGCCCGAGCCATGTCTGGACCACCACCATGGAGTGAGCGTCCCGCGCGCCCGTCATCGGCCCCAGCGGCTTCCAGCTCCCTTGCGCGCCACCGTGGATTGGCAAGAGAAGGAGCGCGGTGGGAAGCAGGCGGCGGAAGAGAGATTGGGTGAGGGGGTGAGGGGGTGCGGGGGTGAGATGTGCACAATGACTCAGAATCGCGCTAAAGCCACATGATGGTAGATGGCACAAACAGACAGGATGCGCGGTTCTTGTCACCCCCTTCACCCCCTCACCCCCTCACGTCTTGTCAAAGTGCTGCCAGTCTTTGCCGTGCTGGAAGAAGCCACCCCAGCGCCAGCCGCGCTTGCGAAAGGCGCGTACCACTGGCCCGCCCGCCGTGATTACACCGGGCAGGCCGGGGCGGTAGCGGGATCCTGGCGGCTCGTGCAGGTCCGGGCGGATGTAAGGGTTGAACAGCGGGTTGATGTCGATGGCATGACCGGTGGCATGCTTGGAGAGTTTGCTCATGCCGGGCACGCGGCGGTAGTTGAAGCCAGACGTGTTGTTGGCGAGCATCGAGGCCTCGTCGGACCAGCCGTACCGCGCCACGGGTATCGCGCGAGCAATCGGGAAGCCGGAAGCCTCGATATCTCGGAAGATCTCCTCCACCTCCGGCACCAATTCCCGGGCGACGACAATCTGACCGCGATGACGCCGGCCGTCGAATCCGCGGTACTCCACCTCCGCCTGCGCCAGATTCGAACGGATGTGGTCCGGGATGTCAATGCCGTCCAGCGCCCGATCCAGCGTCATATCGCTGTCGATCACGACGGAGGACTCAATCACGCGACGGGCGGGCGAGGCCGCTGAGGCGTTCCGATTCACGAGCTGATCGAGGCTCGTGCGGCCGGAGGGGTGAGCGGGCAACGGTCTGGTTGGAGGCCGGATAGTTACGGTCGAGCCCATCCCGGGATCCGCGGCACGCGGATGGGTGGAGTGCCGGAATCTCGCAATAAGTACCCCGGCCGCAACCAGGAGGGCTACCAGCGCTGCCAGGCGGCCCAGAGTAGCTCGCATCCGGTGAATCGATTCCCCGCTAAGAAAGTTTCAGGCCCTAAACTTTCATAGGGCACACCGCTATGAAAGTCTACTTTCATTAAGTACTCCGTAGTCTCAACTGCCCAAAACGGTTACTACGGACCGCGCGGGGAGCAGGACGCTTAGGCGACCGGAGCGGTCGGTGCGGGGGCGGGTGCGCAGGGACTGAGCGGCGGCCGTGCTGGTGAGGATAGCCACCGGCATGTTGGCCGGAAGACCGGAGACAGTCGCGCGCCCGGCGCCAACGGGGTTTACGAGGAGCAGGGAGAACCGGCGCGATCCGGGGCCGGAAGAGGCGAGGACCTTAAGGTCGTCGCGGTCCGAATCCGCCGCCGTGATCCGGGACCCGGGCGGCAGCGCATCCTCCATCTGCTTCATCACGCGCCAGACAGGGTACGGGTTCGTTCCGTCGGAGGTCGTCAGCGGGTAGTCGTCCTCGTACGTCCAGTAGTCCATGAGCGACGCGCCCGTGAGGCCGATCGTCTTCGCATAGGCCAGCGCGGTGCGCAGCGCATTCTCCCAGGTGCCCCACGGGTTCGGCCGCTGCCAGAGGCCGGCGTCATGCCCCGCCTCCGTACACCAGACCGGCTTATGGTACCGCCGGCCCATAGCGGCAATCTCCGCGTAGCGGGCGTCCGCGGCGCCCAGAGCGTCCCAGCAGTGGAACGCCAGCGGCCCGAGGTACGCGGCGATGGAGCGGTCCTCCAGCAGCGGGCGGGCGTAGGCCGGAAACGGCGCGCCGCTGGTGGTATCGCCCACCAGGAAGCGGGTCTTGAGACCCATGGCGTGCCAGCGCGGCCCCGCCTGGCGGATGAATGCATCGATCTGAGCCGGCGTGAACCGGAAGTTCACGCCGTAGTCCGCCTCGTTGAAGGAGAAGTTGTCTACCGTCGCCCCGTACCTGTCCCGTGCAGTCACAAGAAACCGGCCGATTGCCTCGATACAATCGCCGTACCGCTCCAGCGGCAGCGTTCGACTCTCCTGCTCTTGCTTGCCGGGCAGCATCCAGAGCGGCCCCTCCCACACGGAACCGACCATCGGAATGTGGTGACGGGCCATGTACTGCATCTGGAGCAGGGCGGCGTGGGCGGGACCTTCGTCCTTGTAGACGCCGGGCTGCGGCGTCCAGAAGTTGAGGGGGATGCCGATGCGGGCGTGGACGACGCGGAGGTGGTCCAGGTTGTACCGGGCGACCGGGTCCAACGGCGCCATTGCCCCGTAGCGCGGCTTGGTGAAGTCGCCGCCGAAGCCCATTATCGTCTGGCGGGTATCGCCCCGGTGGACGGCGACGCGGGCGTCCCCGAGCCTGTTCTGTTCCGCCGCCTGCTCAACCAGCGCTTCTACGGTGCGGCTGCTGTCGTAGTCCACCACGGAGAGACCGCCTACCTCTACCGTCTGCGGTCCGAAGGCAAACCGCAAGGAGACCATAGCCTCGCCGGGCCGGTACGATTCTGCCGCTGCGAAGGGAACAAGCACGTGCCTCCAGACCTGAGGATCTCGGGCTGTAGTGACGCCCTGTGCCACGGACTTGGTCCAGGGGCCCACGCTCTTCTCGAAGAGGAACATGATCTGGGCGGGATCCCGGCGGTTGGCCGAATCGCCCCGCACGTAGAAGGAGGCCAGCATCGCATCACCCTTCCCAACCGCCGTGGCGATGGGCATGGTGAGCTGGGTGACGTTCGTGTCCGGCGCATTCCCGCGGATAGTAACGCGCAGCGCACGCGTGAAGGCAGGTCCGGTTACCGGCACGACTTCCGCGCTCGCGTTGGTTCGCTCCAGTCCACCTACCGGCTTCGTGAGCAGCGCATCCGCTGGCAATACAGAAACGCCTTCCGGGCGGGTCCGAGGCAGAGCAGCTCCTGCAAGCGTTGCCGCAACGGATACGATGAACCACCAGGCATGACTCCTCACTAATCTCTAGCCTCCATAGGTCCTCTACCTGGGACATTCGGAACTGCTGGAACCCCGAATCCCGAACCCCAAACCCCAACCGTCATCCCAGCCCGGCAGGTACTATGTAGCTGGTGTCGCCCATGTCCGTTCCCGAGCGCGTTCCAGAGCCCCAGCCTGAGCCGACCCCGGAGTCCGCCCGCCGGGCATCCGGCGTTACGCTGCGCGCGCTGATCCTCGGCATCGTGCTCACCGGCGTGGCCGACCTCTGGCTGCACTGGGCGGAGCTGGTGCTTGGGGAGCGGGGCCACACGGCGCTGGCCAATACCAGCATCCCGGTGGGGCCGTTCAACATCCTGTTCCTCCTCGTAGTCATCAACATCCTCTTGACGCGCGTGCTCCGTCCGCTGGCGTTCAGTCAGGCAGAGCTGCTGGTCATCTACACCATGATGACCGTCTCCACGGTCATCTCTTCCTCCGGCGGCATCCACTTCATCGTACCCACCATCACCGCGGCATTCTGGTACGCGGACTCCAGCAACGGATGGGCCGGTCTCTTCCACCAGTACGTTCCGGATTGGCTGGCCCAGAAGAATCGCGCCGCGCTATACGGTTTCTATGTGGGGCACAGCCGGGTCCACTGGAGCGAGTGGCTGCGGCCGTTGGGGGCGTGGATAGGGTTCCTCATCGTCTTCACGCTGGCAACGCTATGCATTGTCGCCATCCTGCGGCGGCGGTGGATTGACCGGGAGCGCCTCGCGTTCCCCACGGTCGCGGTGCCGGTCGAGCTGATGCGGTCCGGCCCGTCGCTCCTGCGCAACCGGCTGCTCTGGCTCGGCTTTGCGCTGGTCTTCTGCGTGGACGTGATGAACACGATCCACCTGAACGTTCCGACCGTGCCGTACATCCCCACGCGGACTGCGGATCAGCCGGACCTGGGGAACATTCTGAACACTCCGCCGTGGAACGCCATCGGCTACACGCCGATCTCCTTTTATCCATTCGTCGTTGGAATAGCCTACCTGCTCTCCGTAGATATGACGTTTAGCTGCTGGTTCTTCTGGCTGGTCACCAAGGTGGAGGCCGTGGCCGGATCGGCGGCGGGTTTCACGGCGGGAGCGACCGGAGGAGGGCAGGCCCAGTGGCCCTACATCGGGCACCAGGGTGCGGGCGCCTTTCTCGGGTTGACACTGGTGGGCCTCTATCTCTCGCGCGGCTACCTGGCGGAGGTCTGGCGTGTCGCGTGGAACCGAGGTAGCCGACTCTCGAAGACCACTCACGACTCACGACTCACGACTCACGACTCAGATGAGCCCATGCCTTACCGTGTGGCGCTCCTGGGGTTGCTGGTCTGCCTGGTCGTGATGGTGGGATGGTGCATGGCGGCCGGGATGCGGGCCATCGTGGCGGTAGCGCTCATCGTGCTGGCCCTGCTGTACATGATTGCGGCTGCCCGCATTCGGGCCGAGACCGGAAACGCCTGGCTGGTGGGACCGGACGTAGACGCGTACAAAGTCATGACCACCACCTTCGGCACCACGGTCTACACGCCCGCGGACCTGACGGTACTGGCCTACGTCCGCAATGCCATTGCCAGCTATGATCTGCGCTGCATCTCCATGCCGAACCAATTCGACGCCTACAAGATGGCGGACGCGCTGCAGACCGACAGACGGCGGCTGACGTGGGCGCTGGTTTTGGCTATCGTGGTGGGCATCGTGATATCCTTTGCCATCGCGCTGATGATCTGGCACGCCTTTGGGGCAGGCGCCCGCACGGATCGCTGGCGCACCTACATGGGGCGGGAGCCGTTCGACCAGCTCGCGGATGCCCTCAAGACTCCCGTCAAGCCGGACACCTCAGGGACCATCGCCATTGGGGCCGGATTCACCATCACTGCGGCGCTGATGCTGCTTCGGACGCGGCTCACTTGGTGGGTGTTCCATCCCGTGGGGTACGCCATGGCGAACACGGAGACCATGAATTCCGTATGGCTGCCGTTCTTCATTGCCTGGGTGGTGAAGGTGTTTGTGCTGCGGTACGGCGGAATGCGTCTCTACAAAGCCTCGCTGCCCTTCTTCTACGGCCTGATTATCGGGGACTTCCTGGCCGGGGGACTCACTACCCTGGCGGGCTGCCTGACGGGAATCAACCCGTATCCGATCAACTGGTGAGGAGAGGTGAGAGGTGAGGGGTGAGGGATGAGAAAGTACGGCTTGGCCGTGGCGGGGTGTCTGATGCTGGCGGTGCGGGCGAAGGGACAGGGGACGGCTGTGGCTAATTCGCCGTTCGTTAGGGCTGGCATGGATACTCCCAAGGCCGCGTGGGGATTCCGGCGTGGAATACAGGTTGGCATCTGGCCTGCGGACGTGGAGGCCAGCGGGACCGGCGGGCCTCGCGGGCTTCTGCGCATCGGATATCCCATCCTGGCGGATGGCAAGCAAGGGCTGGTGAACTTCATCGCCGTGGAGCCGGTGGTCGGCGGTAAGCGCGGGTACAGCGAGCTGGAGCGCTCTGCCACGGACGGGAGGCCGGGCCGCGCTTTCTGGAGCAGCCGGAGCAAAGCTCCTCCTTCGGAGCCCAATCCCGGCACAGTAACCCAGATGCACGGATTCCAGCGCCTGGAAGTGCCCCTCTCCGTGGAGCGGTTCGACAACGGCGCCAGACCAACTCTCCTGCTGCAGTTCGACAGTAACCGCCCGGACGAGGTCCGTCTGGTGGTACGGGCGGCGCCGGACAGCGCGCCCATGGACGCCTGCATCCTGACGGCGACCATGGGCAACTATGAGCGGCTGCGCCGGCTATGGCTGGGGGACGACATTGTTTCGCCGTCCCAGCTCTGGCCCGAATTCGAGGGGGACGAGTTCACGGAGGACCGCACCTTCCCATCGGAGCGGCTGTTCTGCTCCTGTACCGGGGATCTCCTGGTCTGCGCCACGTGCGACGAAGAGGATCCCGGCTTGGCGCCCACGGACCCGCGCGCCCCGCACTGGGCCTACCGGGGCCTGTTCCCGGTAACGCAGTACTGGCGCAAGCCGGCAGGCGACTGGAGCATGAGGACCAGGGTGCGCGTGAACGCCCGGCGGGTCTACTGGGCGGACCGCGTGCCCATCCCGCACGGCCCGGCCTTCGAGAATTTCGAGCTGGTGGAGCCCTTCGCGCCCGGTCAGGTTTTCATCTTCGGCATCACCCGCCGGAAGCCGGAGGAGCTTGGCCTGCCAGGTCCGGAGGCGTGACGCCTCACCGCCTCGGTCTGGTCACGCGTAGGATCTCCGGACGGAACCGCTGTCAGAAGGTTCACGCCGAGCAAGACTGAATCCGGATTCCTGGTAGGAGAACGAGCCAAACAAAGGAGGAGTCCGAGCCGGCGAGGAGAATCACTCTCTGTCTGGCAATGACGGCGCGTGTGCTGCACTGTTATTCACATCTTGCCGCTCGGCGTCCGCCGGCCTCAAGCGGCTGTCGGTCCCCGGAAAGGATGACTATGAAACAGAACGTCAGTCCCCTGGTCGCCGCACTGCTCGTGATTGTGGTGGTGGCGCTAGCCTTCGGAATTGTCTGGATGCGCTCAGGACCCCCACCGAGCGATTCATCCACGCGCACCTCCGCACAGGCCGCCCCGCCTCCCGCGCCGCCCATACTGTCGGCACAATCTGCCAAACCCAAGCAGGTCGACAAGAGGGCCGCGGTCGGAGACTCAAGGGTCGCGGTAGAGCCGGGGAAGTAAGGGTTCAGAACGTAATCGACAGCCCACCATCTACCACGAGCGTCTGCCCCGTCATATAGGTGTTCTCCGGAAGGGCCAGGAACAGTGCTGCCTGGGCCACCTCTTCCGGCTGTGCTGAGCGCGCCAGCGGGATCCTCCGGCGGTTTACGTAAAACTCCCGGAACTCCGGCGTCTCATGCTCCTTCACGCCCTCAACTACGGCCATGGCCGTATCCATGAAGCCGGGGGCGATGCCGTTCACCAGTATGCCGTGCGGCGCGAGTTCCACGGCCAGGCAGCGCGTTAACTGATCCAGCGCGCCCTTGGCGCAGTTGTAGTGGCTCGACCGGTCCGCTCCCAGGAACCCGTTGACGCTGGAGATGTTGATGATCCGCCCGCCCACCCCCTTCTCCACCATGTGCCGGGCGCACGCCTGTGCGAAATAGAGTGCGCCGTAGAAGTTGACCTGCATGGCGCCCTGCCAGTCCTCCTGGCCGTCTTTCAGGAAGTCCACCGGATAGAAGATGGCGGCGTTGTTGACCAGGATGTCCACGCGGCCGAACCGCGCCGCTGCACCGTCCACCACTACTCGTGCCGAATCTTCGCAGGCCACGTCCACCTCGTAGCCCGCCGCCCCTGCCCCAAGCGCCATCACCTCCGCCACCACACGCTCCATCTCTTCGCGCTCCTTAGTGGCAATAGCGACGTTCGCGCCTTCCCGGGCAAAAAGGAGCGCGATGGCGCGGCCCAGCCCGCGGCCCGCGCCGGTGATGATGGCGGTCCGGCCGGAAAGGCGCGATGAGGGTTGAGGGTTGACGGTTGAGGGTCGGCTTACCATTGTACGGGGGTTCCTTGTTGGCGGTGCGGCCGCGAATCGAGCGGAGGCCTCTCCTGTAGGTACAGAGCGCGCTTGTACGTCGCATAGCCGGGTCCCGGCGGGCTGAGAGCTGTGACGGCGTTCCCTTTCCAGGAGACCCCGTACTCCACGCCCGCCACGGTTTCCGTTGTCGTGCGGACCTCCAGCGGGAAGCACATCTCTACCCGGCTGCCCGGCGGAAGAGGGTCAAACGTGAGATAGCGACCCTCCTCCCGCGGAATGCACGGGGTGCCATCTATGCTCAGGGATAGCCGCTCTACGTCCACGCCCTCGGGGCGTCGGAGGCGGAGGGGCGCGGCTCGCTTGAGGGTGACTCCGACGCGGCCGGCGTACGGGAGCTCGCTCTCCACCGTCGCGTCCTCGGTGTCCACGCTAAAGAGCATCCGGACGGTCACGGCGCCATCCGCTTCGCGAGCCACGGCGTTGGAGAGCACGTGGAACAGGGCGCGCACTCCGCCGCCCGTACAGCAGCCCTCCAGGTCCGGGCCGCCCAGGAGGTCGTTCGGCTTGGCCCAGCTCGCAAAGGAGCCGGTCACCATCTGTTCCAGCCCCGGCGCGGGATCGCGCCCCTCCAGGGCCAGATCGCCGTGACGTATCTGGTTCTCCAGGAGCTGGTTGCGGGCGAACCGCTCCACCTCGTACCAGTAGTCCCCCTGCCCCAGGCGGCTCAGGCGGACCGCCAGGTAGATCACGTCGCCGATGGCGCACGTTTCGCAGGTGGGGAAAACACGCAGGTTGAGGATTGAGGCTTGAGGGTTGAGGATCGGTTCCAGGATGCCGTCGGGGATCCAGCCGAAGCGGCTGGAGTGGGCCAGGATGAAGCGGAGACAGCGCTCGCAGAGGGCCAGCAGGTCCGCGTCTCCGGTCGCCTCGGCATACATCGCCGCGCCGACCATAGTCGGGACGATGCCCTGGCTGTGGAGATGGCCTATGAAGCTGCCGTCCTCGCGAACGGCTTGGGCCGCATCCAGGAAATACAGCAGATAGCGGTCCACGAAGCGGAGGACGCGTTCATCTCCTGTAAGTTCGTGCCACTTCATCATCCCCTCGATCTGCGTGCCGCCGTAGCCAGGCCGGACGGACCAGAGGTCCTTCGGCTGGTAGAAGAGGCCGCCCTCCAGCCACTCGCCCCCGCGGTACAGGTTGCGCGGATAGAAGACGTAGCCGTCCCGGCTCTCGGCGATACGGATGAGCCCCTGCACCAGACTGTCCATGCGGGCCTTGACCGCAGAGTGTCTCGTCTCCATGTACCAGGTGCAGAGCGCGATGAGGACCCGGCTCTGGCAGAACATGTCGGCGGCATACTGGGAGTTAGGCCCCTCCTGGTTATAGAAAAGCCCGTCGCCGGGCTCCTGCATCCTGAGCAGGAAGGCGCGGAGCGCCCGCTCCTCCTCAGTCGCGGCCAGACCGGTGGTCTGGCGGATCAAAGCAAGCGCGTCCACGTACCGGCCGGCCATATCGCAGTAGTCCCAGGAGTCGTGGACGGCTTGGGCGGGCGGCGTCAGGTCCACCTTGAAGTAGGGCTGGTGGTCGCGGCACCGGTCCAGACGCGCCACGATGCTGTGTAGGGCAAGGGCGCAGGCATCCTGCAAGAGGTAGGCGGGCCGGATACTATCCTCTGGCATGGCTGAGCAGGACCTCGAACGGGACCACGACCTTCACGATTGCGCTCGGGCGGAACCGCAGCGCGTTGGGATCCCCAACGATCAGGAAGTACTCTACCCCGCGGTTGCCGCTCTGGCGAAGGCTCACGTACCCGTTCAGGTCCGCGTTGGCCTTGACGATCCGGCCGCTCACGGCACGGTCATGCAGCAGGTCGAAGCTTCCGGTGAAGATGAGCTGGTCCTCGTAGTCTCCGTGGCGCACCTGCTGATAGCGGACGCTGGCCTGGAGCCGCCTGCCGAACCGGTACGTGGCGGCGGTAGTGATGCTCGTGTAGGGCACCAGGGCCAGCCTGCCGGTGTCGTACTCCACCGACACGTTGCGGTATGGATCGTCGCGTGGGTAGGTGAGGCCGGTCTGCTGCAAGTGGTCGTCCTGTCCTTCGAACCGCTCCTGATAATAGTTGGCCAGGATCTGGCAGCGGTTGCGGAGCGCGAGGAGGCTGTCCACCTCATAGTGACGGCGGTACTGGGAGCCGTCGATATGGGTCCAGTCGAAGGTCGCGAGCCCGATGCTCGCCTCGGCGAACGCGCCCCGGGGGATTACCTTGTCGTAACCGACGTTGTAGGTGAGGCCGCGCAGGTCGACCTCGGGCAGGAAGCCCAGGCGCGCTCGAAACTGGGGCGCCGCATGGGAGGGCCGCCTCCACGCAGGCTGCAAGAATGATGATCAGGAGGGTGAATCGGGTCAACATGGGTCCAGGGCGGCATGTTCCCTTCCGGAGCAGGGAAGGGCCAACGAAATGACTGGCCGCCTGCCAACTATGTTACGCCATTCCTATCGCACGGGCCGCCCGGATCTCTAAACGAGGCTACCGATGCGTGTGATTCTGCTAATCGCACGCGGCGGCCCGGAGCGGAAGGCGAGTTCAGGGTCAAGGGGCGAATTTGGGTCGGTAGACGGGGAGCAAACTGTTACCAAACGGTTGGCGTGACGTCGGTATTTAAGGTATATTAAAAGTCCAGGTATGTTAAATAAGCACGAGGGTACTGAATGAAGCGTTGGCTGTCCGTTCTCATAATCGTGGTCGCCTTGGGAGGTCTTATCGCCTGGCGCGTGCGCCAGAAGCAGGCGGAGGCCGCCGCCCAGAACCAGCAGAGGGTCGCCCGCACCAAGATGGCGCCGGTCGTCTCCGTGGCGCCCGTGGTGGTCCGCGACGTCCTCCACACCTTTGAAGGTGTGGGCTCCGTAGAGGCTCCGCTGAATGTCAAGCTCTCTCCCCAGGTCTCAGGGCGAATTGAGTACCTACAGGTGCATGAGGGCGACCCCGTAACCAGGGGACAGGTGCTGGTCCGGATCGACCCGTCCCAGATCCAGGCGCAGGTGCGGCAGCGTGAGGCGGACCTGGCCGCGGCCCAGTACCGGCTGTCGCAGGCCATTATCACCCAGAACCCCACCAACGTCCAGGTCAATACGCAGATCCAGCAGCAGGTGGCCGCCTATTCCAGCGCTCAGGCGGACTACAACCAGACCTACCAGAACTACCGGGCGCAGGTCGTAGCCGCGAAAGCCGTGGCCACGGACGCGCAGGGGCGCGTGGACGCTGCCAACGCGGCCATCGCCAACGCCAATGCGGCCATCGCGAGCGCCAAGGCCAACCTGACCAACGCGCAGGTGAAGTACAACCGTGAGAACGACCTGTACAAGCAGGGCTTCGTGGCCGCGCAGGACGTGGACGACGCCAAGACGACCGTGAGCGTCCAGCAGGGCGCGGTGGACGTGGCCAACGGCCAGCTCAACGCCGCGCGCGCCCAGCACGATTCTGCCCTGGCGCAGCTTAGCTCCGCCAACCAGCAGTACAGCATCGCCGTCACCAAAGGCAAAGCGGACATCCAGTCCGCCAAGGCCCGCCTCAACCAGGCGAAAGCCGCCCTGGCTTATGCACGGGCCAATACGGCCCAGAAACCAGCCTATGAGCAGAACATCGCCGCGCTCCGGGCCTCCGTGGCGTCAGCGCAGGCCGCCCTGCACGACGTGCAGGCCCAGCTCGGATACACGGTCATCACCTCGTCCCTCACGGGCTTCGTCACGGGCCGGTACATGGATCCCGGCGCCATGGCTACGCCCGGGACGCCCATCCTTGCGGTACAGGAGTTCAAGCAGGTGTGGGTCAACGTGCCCATTCCGGAGGAGGTGACGGACAAGGTCACCAACGGCATGCCTGCGGAGGCGCGGTTTGACGCACTGCCCGGCCGCACCTTCAACGGTCGGATAGTCCAGCTCAATCCCTCCGCGGATCCGGCGAGCCGGCAGTTTACGGCGCGGGTGCAGATAGATAACGTGCAGGGGCTCATTAAGCCTGGGATGTTCGCGCACTGTACCATGGTGACGAACCGGACGCGCGGCGCGGTGGTGGTCCCGCCGGAAGCCATCCAGCAGGGGCCGAACGGCTCCTCTTACGTCCTGCTGGTGGATCAAGACAATGTTGCGCATCAGATTCCGGTAACGACAGGCGATTCGGACGCCAACGGGGTGCAGATCCTGGACGGCGTCCATCCCGGCGACAAGGTGGTAACGCTCAGCTCCTTCCCGATCAAGGACGGCCAGATCGTACGCCCGGCCGCCGCCAGCCCAGGAGGTCACCACCGCAGGTAGGGGATTGAACCACAGAGGACACAGTGAGCACAGAGAAAGGCGGATGAGGCGATAAGACGATGGGTCGATGAGGCGTTTCGGATTCCGGCCACGCCTCATCGCTTTATCCCCTCATGCCCTCATCAATCTCTGTATCCTCTGAGCACTCTGTGGTGAGACAGAGGACTCATTATGAATTTTGCTCGCTTCTCAGTTACGCGCCCGGTGGCGGTTACCATGCGTATCGCCGCCCTGGTGCTGCTCGGCGCCATCTGTTTGACCCGACTCCCCATCGACCTGCTGCCGGCGGTCTCTTTCCCTACAGTGGCCGTGGTCACCCAGTGGCCCAACGTGGCGCCGGAGGAGATCGAGGCACAGGTGACCCGTCCCATCGAGGAAGCGGTCTCCTCCACGCCCAACATGTACCTGGTCAGCTCCCAGACGGCTGAGGGCGTCTCCACTGTCCGCGTGCAGTTCCGGTGGGGCTCCGACATTGGCCAGGGGGCAGTAGACGTGCTCCAGCTCGTGGAGCGCGCCCGGCAGCGCTTCCCAACCGATCCAACGCTCCAGACGCCTATCGTCTTCAAGTACGACCCGTCTCAGCTCCCCATCATGGTCTATGCCGTGTCCGGTGAGAAGGACTCCATTAAGCTGAGGACGCTGCTGGACAACCAGATCACGCCCATTCTCGAATCTGCCGATGGGGTGGGCTCCGCCGTCGCCACCGGCGGCCAGCAGCGCGCCATCATGGTGGACGTCGACCCGGACCGCCTGCGCGCCCATAACCTTGCGCTCAACCAGGTCTCTGCGCGCATCGCGGCGGAGAACCTCAACCTCCCAGCCGGAATCGCGAGAGAGAGCAATACGGAGTACACCATCCGCAGCCTGGGATGGTTTATCTCGCCCCAGCAGGTGGCCGAGGTCCCGGTCGGGGCATCCAATGGTCACGTCGTCACGATAGGGAATGTCGCCACGGTGCGGGACGCCACCCCGGAGGTGCGGCTCTATACGCGCTTGAACGGAGAGCCGGCCGTGGGAATGATCATCACCAAGCAGAGCGGCGCCAATACCGTGAGCACGGCCGCGGCTGTTCAGGACAAACTCGAGCAGATTCACAAGATGTATCCCCAGCTTAACTTCCGCCTGGCGTACGACCAGGCGGAGTTCATATCGGGATCCATCGACGACGTGAAGACGAGCGCCATGATAGGAGGGGTGCTGGCCGTCATCATCCTCCTCTTCTTCTTGCGCAACATCCGCAGCACCCTGGTGGTGGCGCTCTCCATTCCCACCTCCATCGTCTCCACCTTCGCCCTGCTCTACATGTGCGGGTTCACGCTCAACACCATGTCGCTGGGAGGACTTGCGCTCGCGACGGGACTGATTGTGGACGATGCCGTGGTGGTGCTGGAGAACATCTTCCGGCATATCGAACGAGACAAGAAGCGGCCGGCGGAGGCGGCCGTCAGCGGGACCATGGAGATCGCATCGGCGGTGGTAGCCTCCACGCTCACCGTCATCGTAGTGTTCCTGCCGCTCCTGCTAATCAAGGGCCAGGCCGGCCAGATGTTCACGCAGTTTGCACTGGTGGTCATCTTTTCGATCGGCGTATCGCTGTTGGACGCTATGACGGTTGTGCCCATGCTGGCCTCGCGCCTGATCAAGGGCGAAGCGCACCACGAGACTGCGGCCGACGGGCACCGGCTCAACCTGCTCGAACGCATGTTCGTAAAGGCCGGAAACATGCTCGACAGGCTGGACGCCAACTACCGCGCTGCGTTGGCGTGGGCCATCCATCACCGCATCTGGATCATCGGCGGCGCTGCCGCGATTACCGCCGCCGCGTTCCTGCTGATGCCCATGATCGGCTCCGAGCTGATGCCCCAGACCGATAGCGGCGACATGACCATCACCGTCAAGCTGCCGCCGGGGACCGCGCTGGCCCAGACCGATAAGGTCATGCACCAGGTCGAGCAGATCGTGCTCGGCAACCCGAATGTTGGCACCGCCTTCTCGGCCGCCGGCACCACGCTGAGCCTCCGCGGTACCACCACCAACCTGACGCCGTACTACGGGTCCGTCATGGTCAAGCTGAAGCCGGACCGCAAACAATCCACCCTGGACGTGATCACGGATTTGCGCAAGAAGATAGCCCGCATTCCGGGCGTCCGCGGGCTGGTGAACCAGACCGACCTGGTCACCTTCATACTGACGGGCGGACCTCAGAACGTGGAGATCGATATCTACGGGGACGACCTGACCACGCTCTCTGACACTGCCAAAGAGGTGATGTCGCGCGTGCGGACCATCCCCGGGTACGAGAACATCGACGTGAACTGGCAGGAGGCCAGTCCGGAGATCCAGTGGACCATCGATAGGCCCAAGGCCATGGAGATGGGGCTGAGCTTCGCCGATATCGCCAACACCATCAACACGGCCACCAACGGCTACATCGCCAGCTACTACCAGGAGAAGGGCTACCAGTATCCCATCATCGTGGACCTGCCGGAGCAGATGCGGAAGACCGTGGCGGAGCTGGGCAACGTGACGCTGCACTCCACGGTGCCCGGCGTGCCGCCGCACGAAGTGCTGCTGTCACAGGTCGCGCAAGCTCACAAGGGAACAGGACCGAGCGAGATCACGCGGCAGAACCTGCAGCGCTATATTGCTGTAACCGGACAGCCGCAGGGTCGCTCGGAGGGCGAGATCCAGGCAGACATCCAGAAGGCGCTCGCCGGGATGCAGCTTCCCAACGGCTACTACTGGGACTGGGGTATCAACCAGAAGCGGCGGGCGGAGGAGTTCTCCGGCATGGGGCTGGCTGTTGTGCTGGCCATCGGCCTCATTTATATGCTGCTGGCCTCCCAGTTCGAATCCTTTGTCCACCCGCTCACCATCCTCATGTCCGTGCCGGTCTCCGCGGTCGGCGTGATCTTGGCGCTGTTCTTGACCGGCCGGGCTTTCGGCCTTACCGCCTTTATCGGCCTCCTGATGCTGGTGGGGATTGTGGTGAAGAACGGCATCCTCCTGGTGGATTACACAAACCAGCTCCGCAGCCGCGGCCTCAAACGGGACGATGCCGTGCTGCGCGCAGCGCCGACCCGTCTCCGGCCCATCCTTATGACCAGCAGCGCTGCTATCCTGGGCATGCTCCCGCTGGCCATAGGTCTGGGACGCGGATCGGAGACACAGGCGCCGATGGCGACCGCCGTTATCGGCGGACTCATGACCTCCACGATGCTCACCCTCTTCGTGGTGCCGGTGGTCTACACCATCTTCGACGACCTGGCCCGCCGCTTCCGCAAGGACAACATGGACCTGGACCGCCCGTACATGGTCGACCCGAGCGTCGAGTCCGTGGAGCGTCTCTCGGAGAACGGCGCCCCCGCACCAGAATCGCACAGGCCGGAGCCCGTGGATTGAAAGCACCTATGAACAACGAAATCAACGAACAGGCGGTTCTCCTGGAGTGCTTGCTGCCCAAAATGATGCGGCGGCTGTTTTCACTCGAACACGACCATCCCATCTACGAGCTGCCGCTGGCGCAGCTCCGAGTCTGCACCGTGCTCGCGAACGGGCCGAAACCGATGTCTGCCATCGGCGAGGAGCTCCGTATCTCGACCAGCGCCATCACGCAGCTCGCGGACCGCATGGAGCGTGCCGGACTGGTGGAGCGCGTCCTGGGCCTGGAGGACAGGCGGGTGAGAGAGCTGCGGCTCACCAAGGATGGTGCGGAGATGATGCGCTCGCGACGGGATGCCCGCGTGCGCCGCGCGTCGGAGGCGCTGGCCAGGCTCAGTTCGGAGCAGCGTGACGCGCTTCTGGAGAACATCCGGGCGCTCCTGCAGGCGGCGGAGGCCACCGCCCCGGCCCCGCCCTCCGATGACCCGGTCGGCATCCGCGTTGAACAGTAGGCACCGTGCAGAGGGATGCCGCAGAGAACGTGCAGCGCGTAGCGCCCCCAACAATAGGGCCGTTCTACGCCTTCGGCTTCCCCAACTTCCGCCTCTTCTTCGTCGGGCAGCTCATCTCTGTAGCAGGCTCCTGGATGCAGGGAGTGGCACAGCAATGGCTGGTGTTCACGCTCACCCACTCGGCGGCCTGGCTGGGTGTCGTCACCGGAGCCAGTGCCATTCCGTACGTCCTGTTCTCCATGACGGGCGGCCAAATCGCCGATCGGCACCCCCGCCGCATGATCCTGGTGTGGACCAACACCGCGGCCATGATCCTGGCGTTTGTCCTGGCGGCGCTGGCGACCAACCGCTGGGTCCTGGTGCAGGCGTGGCATATCGTGGTGCTGGCCGCCTTATCAGGCATAGTAAATGCGTTCAATATGCCTGCCCAGCAGGCATTTGTGAAAGACATGGTAGAGGAGCGCCACGCATTGGCGAATGCCATCGCGCTGAACTCGCTCATGTTCAACATGGCTCGCTTTGTGGGGCCGGTTGCGGCGGGCATCGTGTTGGTGAAGATGGGCTCCGCGGGCTGCTTCTTTCTCAACGGACTGAGCTTCATCGCCGTGATCGTCTCACTCATGATGATGAAGCTGCCGCCGTTCCATCCCATTGAGGAGGACCGGCACATCCGCGAGGCGTTCCACTTCATCCGCGAGAACCGCACCGTGCTCAGGACCATAGGCCTGGTGGCGGGCGCCAGCCTGTTTGCCTGGTCTCTGTCCACGCTGTTCCCGGTATTCGCGGCGCGATTCCATACCGGGGCGCGAGGATATACCGGCCTGATGGCCGCCAACGGCGTGGGCGCCGCCCTTGGCGGCCTGGGCGTGGCGTGGTTCGGCCACCGCTTCCCGCGCAGGACGCTGCTATACGGAGGCTGCATCCTGCTCTGCGCGAGCCTGTGGCTGTTTACCTTCTCGCCGACCTACGTAATAGCGCTTGTCCTGCTCGCGCTGGTCGGCTTCACGATGATCTCGTTCGGGATAAACGCAAACACCAAGGTGCAGGAGGACGTTACCAACGAGCTGCGCGGACGGGTAATGGCGGTCTACTCCCTGGTCTTCATGGGACTCATGCCGCTGGGTGGGCTGGAACTGGGAGTGCTCGCGGAGCACGCAGGCTCCATCGCGGCGGTTCGCATCAACGCCACCGCCTGCTTTATCGTCGCCCTAGCGCTGCTCGCCTGGAGCCGTAACGACAGAAAGGATGAGGGGGTGAAGGGGTGAGGGGGTGATGTGTAGGAGCTTCCACAGGACCTCCCTGAACTCTCTGTCTGGGTAGATCCTATGTGTCCGCTTTGCAGTCCCTGCTCACCCCCCCCCCCCTTCACCCCCTCACCCCCTCAAAGGACAATACATGCCGCATCGTCTCAGACTACCCTTGATCGCATTCGCGCTCGTTGCATCGACCGCTGCCGGCGCACAGCAGGCAGCTCCGCCCCCCGGAGGGCAGGGACAGACTCCACCCATCGAGCCGCACATTCAGCCGACCCCGCTGCCGCCCGCCGTCGACATACCTACGGTCCAGCCCCCGGCAGACGTACCCATCCGCCCGATCTCGGCCAATGAAGCCGCGCTCATCGCGCTGAGGCACCAGCCGAACATCACGGTGGCGCAGGCCGGGATTACCGCCGCGCAGGGCCGCGTGCAGGCCGCCCGATCCGGCCTGCTCCCCAACCTCGGCGTGGGCGCAGGCTACACGTACGCGAGATCGCTCACCGGCGGGCAGGCTGCGGGCACCACGGCCGGCGCGGGAGGAGGCTCGGTAGCTACCGTTTCGGGCTGGCAGGCGTCCGGCAACGTGCGGCAGCTCGTCTTTGACTTCAACCACACGTTGGAGAACGTCCGGGAGGCTCGGGAAGCAGAGACGGCTGCCAGCGCCAACCTGACACGTGCCCAGTCCGACACGGTGCTCCAGGTGAAGCAGGCGTACTACACGTTCGTCCAGAACAACCGCCTGGTGGACGTGAACGCATCCAACGTGCAGAACCAGCAGGCGCACCTCGCTGAAGCACAGGCTCGGCTGCGGGCGGGGCTGGGCCTCCCCTCCGATGTGGTGCGCGCGCAAACCGCGGTGGCGGACGCCATTCAGAACCTTCAGGTCGCACGGGAGAACGCGACCAATTCGAGGGTGAACCTGGCGCTGCTCATGGGGATCGACCCCCGCACCCCCATCGCCGCTACCGGGGCCGCGGAGCCAGCCCAGGACCACATCGACTTCCCGACGCTGGTGAACCAGGCGATGACCCAGCGCCCGGAGATACTGGAGGCGCAGGCCAACCTCCGCTCCGCCCAGCACGGCCTGAGCGCCGCCCGGACCACCAACGCGCCCAGCCTGGCCGCCAATCTGGGCCTGCTCACGCGCGGCCAGAACTTTCCGCCCAATAACAGCTCGCTGAGCATCGGCGCCTCCATAGCGTGGGACGCGTTTGACGCGGGGCTCACGGCCGGCCTGGTGAAGGAGGCTCGCGCGGGCGTTACCACCGCCCAGGCCCAGCTCCAGAGCTCCCAGCTAACCGTCACCTCGGACGTGTCGCAGGCGTACGTCAATCTGCTCACCGCGGACCAGCGAGTGGACACAGCCAACGCGGAGGTGGCCAACGCACAGGAGTCCGTGCGGCTGGCGACCGGCCGATTTCGGGCCGGGCTCGGCATCTTTCTGGACGTGATCGACGCGCAGAACGCGCTGCTCATCGCGCAGACCAACCGCGTCAACGCGCTGAGCGCCGTGGACCAGGCGCGCGCCGCCCTCGCCCACGCCATCGGCGCCCCAGTCCCGCGCTAGCCAGCATGACTAACTACTGACTACTGACTACCGACTACTGACTACTATGCTCTTCCATCCTCTGGGCAACACCGGCCTCTCCGTCTCCGTACTGGGCTACGGGGCGTCGCCGCTCGGCAGCGTGTTCCGACCCATCGACGAGGCCGAAGGCGTCCGGGCGGTGCGCCTCGCGCTGGACCTCGGGATCAACTTCCTGGACGTCTCCCCGTACTACGGCCTGACGCGGGCCGAAACCGTGCTCGGCCGCGCCCTCCAGGGAGTGACCAGGGACCGGTACTACCTGGCCACCAAGGTGGGCAGGTACGGCGAGGATTCCTTCGACTTTTCCGCGGAGCGGGTGACGCGCAGCGTGGACGAGAGCCTGGCGCGCCTGGGCGTGGACTACGTGGACCTGATCCAGTGCCACGACGTCGAATTCGGCTCGCTGGACCAGGTGGTAGAGGAGACCCTGCCGGCGCTGGAGCGCGTGCGCGAGCAGGGCAAAGCGCGCTTCATCGGAATCACCGGCCTCCCTCTGCACATCTTCCCCTATGTGCTCGGCCGCTCGTCCAAAACAGGCGAGCGGGCAACACCAGGATCCGGTCCTGAACACCTGAACACCCGAACACCTGAACACCATCCGGATTCCGATCCCGCAACCCTCATCCCTCATCCTTCATCCCTTATCGATACCGTCCTCTCCTACTGCCACTATTGCCTCAACGACACGAGCCTGGAGGAGCTCATCCCGCTCCTCGAGCGCTTTGGGGTGGGGATAATCAACGCCGCGCCTCTCAGCATGGGACTGCTCACCAGCCAGGGCCCGCCGCCGTGGCACCCGGCGCCGCCGGAGCTGCGTGATGCTTGCGCCCGGGCCGCCGCGCTGTGCCGCGAGCGCGGCGCGGACATCGCGAAGCTCGCGCTCCAGTTCACCGTCCGGAACCCGCACATCGCGACCACGCTGGTGGGTATGGCGGACCCGAAAGAGGTCCGGCAGAACGTAAAATGGATAGAGGAGCCTCTGGACGAATCGCTGCTCCAGGACGTCCTGGCCCTCCTCGCCCCGGTTCATAATATAACCTGGCCCAGCGGCAACGATCCGGCGACTCCGGCTTCGAGCCTGAACGCCTGATCGCCTTGGTCCGGTCCATCAACCATCAACCTTCAACCAATCCATGAACACCCTCACCCTCATCGAACCCGGCAAATTGAGCCTGAGCCACACAGACGCGCCAGCGGCACCGGGGCCTGGCGAGGCGCTGGTGCGCGTACGCAGAGTGGGCATCTGCGGCACGGACATCCACGCCTTCCACGGCCGGCAGCCCTTCTTCACCTATCCGCGCATCCTGGGCCACGAGCTGGGGGTGGAGGTCCTGGAGGTTGGGGAGGGCGTTCCGGCGCTCGGGTCTTCAGGCGCTGGGGCTCCGGGCAATTGCCAACTGAAGACTGAAGACCGCCGACTGAAACCTGGCGACCGCTGCGCCGTCGAGCCATACCTCTACTGCGGCCGCTGCATCGCCTGCCGGCAGGGCAAGACCAACTGCTGCGCCAACCTCCGCGTTCTGGGGGTGCACACGGACGGTGGAATGCGGGAGGTCATAGCGGTTCCCGCCAACAACCTGCACAGATCGGACACGCTCACCCTGGAGCAGCTCGCCCTGGTCGAGACGCTCGGCATCGGTGCGCACGCGGTGGATCGGGCGGGCGTCCGGAGCGGTGAGTGGGCGCTCGTGCTCGGGGCGGGCCCTATCGGCCTCGCGGTGACGCAGTTCGCCGACGCGGCCGGCGCGCGGGTGTTGGTGGCCGACGTGAACGAGGAGCGGTTGGCCTTCTGCCGCAATCAGTTCCCGATAGACCGGACGTTACCGGCCGGCGAATCGCTTCTGGAGGAGGCCCGGGCGGCCACCGAGGGGGACCTGCCAACCGTCGCCTTTGACGTCACCGGAAACGCGGCCTCCATGACGGGTGCTTTCCAGTACGTCGCGCCCGGCGGCCGGCTCGTGTTCGTAGGACTGGTGCAGGCGGACATCACGTTCCACGACCCGGAATTCCACCGCAAGGAGATCACCCTCCTGGCCACCCGCAACTCCACGGGCGCGGACTTCCGCCGTATCATCGGCCTCATGGAATCCCGCCGGATAGACACCACACCCTGGATCACCCACCGCGCTGCGTGCCAGGACCTCCCCGCGTCCTTCCCCGTCTGGCTCCAACCCGGCAGCGGTTTGCTCAAAGGAATGGTGGAGTTCTAGCAAGGCGTCCGGCCGTGCCGGCGCGCAAGTACTAACGCCAACGTGCGTTGGGCGTGAAGCGCACCTCGGCAAGGCTCCGTAACCCGTCCGGGGATCCGCTCGCATGGACTCTGCCAGATTGGATGGGACGGGCAGGTAAGGGCCTTTCCTACCTGTGCACTACGCGGAAAGTAGCGGCAGGATGGTCTGGCGGGCGGTGAGACATTCACAGCCGTCAGCGGTAACGCGGACCATCTCCTCCAGCCCCAGATAGCCGCGCCCCTCCACCATCACGCCCAGTTCCAGTGTGTAGACCTGGTCCGGCTCTACCGGCAGGTAGGGAGTGCGGCCGTAGCGGTCCCAGCGCGGGCCGAGGATTCCGCCGCCGTCGTGCGCCACGCGGCCCACCTGGTGGCCCAGCGCGTGCAGGTACTCCGGGTAGCCCGCTGCCTGCAGGTAGGCGCGGGCCGCCGCGTCCACCTCCCAGCCGGCCGTCCCGGGGCGTAGCGCCACCGCGCCGGCCGAGATGGCGCCGTTCACCGCCTCCAGCGCGCGCAGCACGTCCGGCGGAGGGGCGTCCTCGCTCGGCTCCGGCACGTACCAGCACCGCTGCATATCCGAGCTGTAGCCCTCCTTGACCACCCCCAGGTCCACGTGCAGGATGTGGCTGGGCGCGATGCGGATGGTGGACGACGGCACCCCGTGGCCTATCACGGAGTCCGGCCCGCTGTTCACGATTGGATCCATGGTGCGCGCCCACGCGAATCCCAGCCGCCGCTCCTCCATACGGGCGTGGACGTGGTCGTACACCTCCCGCTCCGTGCGGCCCGACCGGGCGAACGCGGAGATCTCCTGGAACAGCCGCTCCGTCTCCGCGATGGCGTCGCGCATGCGCTCCACTTCCCCGCCGGTCTTCCGGCCCCGGAGCGGGATGACGATATCCTCGGCATTTACCAGCGCGCCCTCAAAGCGCGTACCGCGCAGGTACTCCTCCAGGAGCAGGTACATGCCGTGGGAGAGGCCGTCCGCCTTCACATCGTTGGAGGAGAAATCGATGGCAATACGGGGATTTGACTTCTGGGCGGCTGCGAGTCCGCTCGAGCGAAAAGCAGATCCCTCGCTTTGCTCGGGATGACAGCCCGCTTGCGCGGGCTCGGAGACGGGACCTACGTAACAAGGTACCAGCCGGTCCAGCGCCGCCAGCAGCGGCTCCCGGATGGACTGCACGTAGGGGACCACCTCCGTCCAGTCGCCGGACCCTTCCAGCGGGCCCGCGTCGTAGTTGCCGACTATGGCGACCCGCCGGCCGTCCGCGGCCACCAGCAGCGCGCTCTGCCAGGTGAGCGCGCCCTCCAGGATGAGCGGCAGGACGGGGTCGCCGCTATCCGACGTCTCGCGGTCGAAGATCATCCAGACGTCGGCACCGGACGCGGCGACGAGCCGGGCGGCCTGGTCGAGCTTCTCGGAAGTGAGGGATGACATGGCTCTACTGCTCCCTTCTGCGCCGGGGGCCGGCGCGGAGGAACGGCCGGGACTGAGGGTGAATAGAACGGTTGGCTACTTCGCTTCCCCCGAAGGAGAATCGCGCGTGGCGCCCTGCACGCTGTTGCGCTTGTCTGCCGGCTATTCATTTCTTGCCCTCTCTCTATTCCTCCTGGCGATGGTGCCGGCGGCGGCGCAGCTCGAGGCAGCTCGAGAGAGCAGCCCTCCAAAGACCCGGCGCGAAGAGGTGCGAGAGACGCTGCACGGCGTCGAGATCGTGGATCCGTTCCGGTGGCTCGAGGACCAGAACAGCCCGGAGACCCGCGCCTGGATCGCGGCCGAGAACCGCTACGCCGATTCGCTCCTGGACCATCTTTCCGCCCGCACCGCCATCGCCGCGCGGCTCAGCCAGCTCTTGCGAGTGGAGCGCTTCGGCATGCCCCAGGTACGGCATGGACGGCTGTTCTACAGTCGCAGGGGCGCGCGCGATGAGCAGGCGATCCTCTATGTGGGCGACGGCCCCGCAGCGCCCCCGCGAATCTTCTTCAACCCGCTACGGCTGAGCAAGGACCACTCCACCTCCGCCGGCTACGAAGACATCACGGCGGACGGTGCGCTTGCCGCCTACTGGATCCGGAGCGGCGGCGATGACCGCGTGGAGGTGCGCATCCGCGACACGCGCACGCTGCAGGACCTGCCGGACCGGCTGCCCAGGGACTATAACGAGGGCATCTCCTTCACGCGTGACAAGTCCGGCTTCTACTACAACAAGCTCACGCCCCTGGTGGGCCGCCGGGTCTACTACCACCGCATGGGCACGCCCCAGTCGGAGGACAGGGAGGTGTTCGGGGAGGGATATGGGGCGGAAATAGGAGTGGGAGGGTTCGTCTCGGAGAACGGCCGGTGGCTCCTGATACAGGTCAGCCGGGGATGGTCCCAGAACGACCTCTTCGTTCAGGATCTTCAGGACAGCGGGCCCATCCGCCCCATCGTAAAGGGCATCGAGGCCATCTTCGATCCGGCCTTTGCCGGCGACACGCTGGTCATCCGCACGGACTGGAAGGCCCCCAACCGCCGGCTGCTGGCGATGGACCTGCCGGCGATAATGGCCGGTACCGCGGCGGAGATGGGCGCCGGCTCCTCCGCGTGGGTGGAGGCGCACACGCGGGAAATTGTACCGGCGGGGCCGGATTCGCTGGAATCGGCCTCGACGGTCGGCGGGCGGGTGTACGCCAAGTACCTGCACGAGGTCTCCGCGGAGATCCGCGCCTTTACACCCGGCGGCCGGCCCGCAGGCGACATCCGGCTTCCGGGCATCGGCGACGCGTCCACGCCGTCCAGCCGGTGGGACGAACCGGAAGCGTTCTACAGCTTCAGCTCCTTCACCACGCCGTACACCATCTTCCGTTACAACACGCAGTCCGGCAAGGAGACCATCTGGGCACAGCCAAAGGTCCCGTTCGAGCCCGCGGGCTACGAAGTCCGGCAGGTCTGGTTCCGCTCCAAGGATGGAACGCACGTGCCGATGTTCCTGGTGCAGCGCAAGGGGCTGGAGTGGGATGGGAACCGCCCGGTCCTCCTGACCGGCTACGGCGGCTTCGACGCGAGCATGCTGCCGGGATTCTGGCCGTCCGCGGTGCTGTGGGCGGACCACGGCGGCGTGCTCGCGGTGCCGAACCTGCGGGGCGGCGGAGAGTTCGGGGAGGCGTGGCACCGGGCCGGCATGCTGGCTAACAAGCAGAACGTCTTCGACGACTTCATCGCGGCGGCGGAGTGGCTCATCCAGAACCGCGTGACAAATCCCAACCGTCTCGCCATCTCCGGAGGCAGCAACGGCGGCCTGCTGGTGGGAGCGGCGCTCACGCAGCGGCCGGACCTGTTCCGCGCCGTGGTGTGCGAGTATCCGCTGCTGGACATGCTGCGCTACCACAAGTTCCTGCAGGGGCCGCAGTGGGTGCCGGAGTACGGCTCGGCGGAGGACCCGGCACAGTTCAAGTACCTCCTGGCCTACTCGCCTTATCAGCACGTCCGGACCGGCGTCTGGTACCCCAGCGTGCTGTTCATCACCGGAGACGCGGACACGCGCGTCGCGCCGCTCCACGCGCGGAAGATGACCGCCCTGCTGCAGAGCGTGGAGTCGCCGGGCCGTCCCATCCTGATGCACTATGAGACGGAGGCGGGACACTCCGGCGGCCAGTCTACGAGCAAGTACATCCAGAACGAATCGCTCATCTACGCCTACCTCTTCTGGCAGCTCGGGATGGACACCCACTGATGCTGGGATCCTGCCGCTGCACCTGGTGAGCCTACCCATTCCGCCCCAACCGCCTATGATGGACTTCACGAACGCAGTTGTCGTCACGCCGCATCCCCTGGCCGGGCCGCCGGACAAGGCCGTGGCCATGCTGATCCTGGAAGCGGCCAAACGCACGCAGGTCGCGTGGCGCCGCTCCGACTCCTGGCCGGAGCCGGGCGTGCCGGTCATCGCCGTGGGGCTGGCCGGCAGCTTCACCGGCCCGTACGCCGAAACCGTTGTCGCGCATGCGCCGGGCAAGCCGGAGGGGTACCGCATCCGCACCATAACGGACCGCGAAGCGCATGCCATCCTGGTGGCCGGCAACGATGCGCGCGGCGTACTGTTCGGGGTCGGCCGGCTGCTTCGCGAGCTGCGGATGAGCCGTGGCCAGGCGACGCTGCCCGGCCCGCTGGACATGGATACCGCGCCGCGCTACGCGCTCCGCGGCCACCAGCTCGGCTACCGGCCCAAGACCAACTCCTACGATGGCTGGGACCCACGACAGTGGGAGCAGTACATCCGGGACCTCGCAGTGTTCGGCACCAACGCCATCGAGCTGATACCGCCGCGCTCGGACGACGAGCCGGACAGCCCCCTCTTCCCGCTGCCGCCGATGACCACGATGATCGGGGTCTCGCGGCTGGCGGATGAGTACGGCCTGGACGTCTGGATCTGGTACCCCGCCATGGACAAGGACTACTCCGACCCGAAGACGGTGGAGGCCGCGCTGGCGGAGTGGGGCGAGGTATTCCAGAAGCTGCCGCGCGTCGACGCGGTGTTCGTCCCCGGCGGCGATCCGGGCCACACCGAGCCGAAGACGCTGCTGGCCATCCTGGAGAAGCAGACCGAAAACCTGCACCGCTACCACCCCCGGGCGCAGATGTGGGTCTCGCCGCAGGGCTTCAACAAGGAGTGGATGGACCAGTTCTTGGGGCTGCTGAAGCACGAGCCGGCCTGGCTGAGCGGCGTGGTCTACGGCCCGCAGGTGCGGATGCCCATCGCCGCCTTCCGCGCGGCCGTTCCGAAGCGGTACCCCATCCGCCACTACCCGGACATCACCCACTGCCACCACTGTGAGTATCCTGTCCCGGACTGGGACGTGGCGTTCGCGCTCACGGAGGGGCGGGAGCCCATCAATCCGCGGCCGGTGGGCGAGGCGACGATCTTCCGCGACACGCAGAAGGAGACGGTGGGCTTCCTCACCTACTCCGAGGGCTGCAACGACGACGTGAACAAGGTCGTCTGGTGCGGGCTGGGCTGGGACCCGGAGCAGGACGTGACTCAGATCCTGCGGGAGTACAGCCGGTACTTCATCGGGCCGGAGCTGGAGGAGGGGTTCGCGCAGGGGCTGCTGGCGCTGGAGCGGGACTGGCAGGGAACGGCCATCTCCAATGATTCTATATATACGACCCTGCACCAGTTCCAGGACATGGAGCGGTCCGCCGCGCCGCCTCAGCTCCTGAACTGGCGGTTCCAGCAGGCGCTCTACCGCGCCTACTACGACGCCTATGTGCGCGCGCGGATGCTGCACGAATCCGGCCTGGAGGACCAGGCGCTGTCGCGGCTGCGGGAGGCGCCGCGGATCGGCGCGCTGAACGCCATGGCGCAAGCGGAGGAGATGCTGAACCGGGGCCTGACGGAGCCGGTGGCGGCGGACTGGCGCGCGCGCATCTTCGAGCTGGCGGAGGCGCTCTTCCAGAGCATCCGGATGCAGCTCAGCGTGTCCCGCTACAAGGCCGAGCCCGGCCGCGCGGACAACCTGGACTACGTGGACTTCCCCATCACCCAGCGCGCATGGCTGCTGCAGCGGATGGCGGAGATACGCCGGTATCCCGGCGAGCCGGAGCGGCTGCGGCAGATCGAGGTGCTGCTCCAGCGGGAAAACCCCGGCCCCGGAGGCTTCTACGACGCGTTGGGCTACCCCGGCCGCCGGCCGCACCTGCTGCCGGGCAAGGGGTTCAGCCAGGACCCGGGCACCTTCGAGAGCGTGCAGACCATTGTGGATGACGAGCCGCAAGGCCCGAAGGCCTGGTGGTCGCACGCCATGGCGCTGTACGATCTTCCGCTACGGACGCGGTACACAGACCTGGACCCGCATGCCGAATATAAGGTACGGGTGGTCTACGGCTCCGGCCCGATCCGGATGGAGGCGTTCGGCCGGGAGATCCACCCGCTCATCAACCGCCCATACCAGCTGCTGGAGTACGACCTTCCCCCGGAATCGACGCGTGGTGGCACGCTGGAGCTCACCTGGCACGGTCCCAAAGGCCAGGGGCACGCGGGCCGCGGCTGCCAGGTGGCGGAGGTATGGCTAATCAGGCGATAGGTGTTCAGGTGTTCAGGGCCGGAATCCCGGACGCCGGCATTAAAGGGAGTGAGTGTGCCAGAGAACCGATTGACCCACGCGGAGCTGCTGCAGCTCAAGCGGTGGAATACGCCCACCATTTACAACGGCTGGGAGCAGATCACGCGCGCGAATCCGGCGGGCGACTGCTTCAACCTGGAGGAGACCACGGACTTCATGCCGCAGATGGGGCCCATGGTCGGCTATGCGGTAACGCTGGTCATCCAACCGTCGAACAAGAAGGTGCGGGAGGAGAATCCGGAAGCCGGCGGCGAGTACCGGCAGTACGCGGCCTCCGTACCTGGCCCCAAGATCGTGGTGGTGCAGGATCTGGACAAGCCCCAGGTGCTCGGATCCTTCTGGGGCGAGGTGAACGCCAACGTCCACCGCGCGCTGGGCTGCGTGGGCACGCTGACGGACGGGGGGGTGCGGGACCTGGATGAGATGACCAACGCCGGCCTAAAGGCCATCGCCCGCCGGCTTTGCGTGGGACACGCGCATGCCTGGCCGGTAAGGTGGAACTGCCCCGTCGAGGTGTTCGGGACCGCCGTGAAGCCGGGCCAGCTCATCCACGCGGACAAGCACGGGTTCCTGGCCATTCCGGATGAGGACGAGGCCGAGCTGCTGGACGCGGTGCGGTTCATGGACGAGCAGGAGTGCAGCACGGTTATCGAGGCGGCGCGCTCCTGCGCCGGATGCAGCATGGAGGAAACGCTGGACCGCATTGACCGGGCGCGGCAGGCGTTCGGCTGGCATGTGCACCAGCGCTTCGGCCGGCGGGGGCAGTAGGAGCCGCACCACCTCGTGGAATCCATCCAGAACCGGTACCGCTGGCAGGTGGTGGGCATGTTGTGGCTCATCTGCTTCTTCAACTATGCGGACCGGCAGGCTATCCTTTTCTAACCTGGATGCCCAGCTTCCTCAAGGAGAAGTTCCACCTGGACCTGGCGGCGGGGCTGCGGGCGACCGTGTTCATCCAGGTGGCGAGCATGGCGGGGTCGGCGCTGGAGGCGCTGCTGGGCGCGCCGTGCATCTACGGAGGTCTGAAGGGATCCAAATGGCGCGAAGGCATGTGGCACGCGACGGCAGCCTGATTTCACTGTTTATGCGGCTGGAGGAGCTGGTTCGCGCCAACTCGGGACTGGACCCTTTTGAGGAGATCCTGAAGCTCGTCATCGCCAAGCTGTGGGACGAGCGCCACGAAGACGGCCGCCTCTTCCCGCAACCATACTCCCCCAGCATTGGGGGCCGGGGGGCTCCTGTCAAATCCGTTCTCACCACTCACGCCTCACGACTCACGACTCCTGTCAGCGCCGTTACGGACCTCCTCGCCCGCGCGGAGCAAGGATGGCCGGGAATCCTGGAGCCCGGCGCACGGCCAGCGCTGACGCCGGAGCACCTGCAAGTGTGCACCGCGCCGCTGGCGGGAGTGCGGCTTCTGGACGCGGGACTGGAGGCCCTGGACTGCGTGCTGGAGGTGCTGGCGGGGCGTGGGAGCAAGGGCGCGAAGGGCCAGTACTTCACGCCGCGGCACGTGGTCGGGATGTGCGTCCGGATGCTGCGTCCTCGCGTCGACGAGACCGTGCTGGATCCCGCATGCGGCTCCGGCGCGTTCCTGATTCACACCCTTAACGCTCTGCGGCGGGAAGGCGCGCTAAGCACGCCCGAGCAGGTAGCCGCGTACGGCGCCACACGGCTCTGGGGCTGGGACATCGACGAGCGCGCCGCCCGAATCGCGCGCACGCTGCTGGTCATCGCGACGGGCAGACCGGGGAACGTCCGGTGCGTCAATAGCCTAGTGGAGGACGGCGTGACCTCCGCGGGCTCCCCCGACGGGCGACCACACAGGGTCGCCCCTACAGAACGAGCATTGCGCTCCCAACTGCAGGTCGACGTGATTCTCGCGAATCCGCCGTTCGCGGGGGACATGCGGGAGCCGGGGCTGCTGGGAGCATACGAGCTGGCGGCGGGTCGCAGCCGTATCGAGCGGGACGTGCTGTTCCTGGAGCGGTGCATCCAACTCCTCCGGCCGGGCGGCCGGATGGCCATCGTCCTGCCGCACAACAAGCTGGCGGCCGCGACCTACGCCTACGCGCGGCAGTGGCTGGTGGAGCGGGCGCGGGTGCTGGCGGTGGTGGGACTGGGCCGGCACACCTTCCTTCCGCACACGCACCAGAAAGCGAGTGTGCTGTTCCTCCAGAAGCGCGAGCGGGCGGGGATGCCGGACGCGGACGAATCCGTCTTCTTTGCCGTGAGCGAGCGGGACGGCAAGAGCTCGCGGGGAGAGCTGCTCTGGCGTGAGGGATGCGGGCCGGAGTGCGGCGCGTGGGACGGCGTGGATCACGATCTAGGGGAGATTGTAGAGGCGTACCGGGAACATTTTGAAACCGCTACACCGCGCCGGGCTGAAACCGGCTCCGCAGCCCGTCAGGGGTTCTCCTGTAATAGCACCGGAGTTTCAGCCCGGTGCGGTGTGGGAACGCGCGCTCTGTTGCTGGATTCTGAGAGCGTTACGTCCAGGTCTCGACTGAGCACTGTCAAGAGACTTGCCGCCCTCGGAGATTTCCTCGTCCTCGCGCCGGAGCGCTACGATCCACGCCGGGAGGCCAGCCGGAAAGACACGGACTCGGTGCCGCTGGAGGAGGTAGCAGTGGTGGTCCGCGAAACGGTCGCGCCGCGCGAGGGAGAGCGCCGGAAGTGCATCGTGCTCGACACCTCGGATTCGCGGCATGGGAACATTGCCGGCCGCAAGGCACCTGTTCCGGCAAACAGACTGGGGAGCGTAAAGAGGATCGCCCGGCCGGGAGACGTGATCATCTCCCGCCTGCGACCCTACCTGCGGCAGGTAGGTTACGTGGATGCTGGAGTGCTGGGCGGGAGTCCTGGGGCGCTGATCGCGTGCTCGACGGAATACTTTGTGCTGCGCGCGCGAGACAGTGCGTCCATCGCGTTCCTTGTGCCCTTCCTGTTGTCCCGGCCCGTGCAGGCGGCGCTGGCGGCAGCGCAGGAGGGGGGCCACCACCCGCGGTTCAGCGAGGCCATGCTGCGCGGGCTGCCGATTCCAGCATCGCTGGTCGCACGGCGGGCCGAGGTCTCCGCCGAGGTGGAGCGGTGTGTGGCTCTTTATCGGGAAGCGGAGTCCGGGCTTGCCGCGCTCGTCGCTGGGGAGTGACAGACTTCGAGCTGCTGCCGTAAAGCAGGTCGCTCGCTGAGCTCGGGATGACAGATAGAATCCGAACTCTCGTCTCAGCAGTGAGCAGGTAGACGCATGGGAACTTATTCCGCCAGCAACTAAGTAGATGATCCTAGCGTGGCGGCGCGCCGAGCGCCCGAGCGGGGATTCTGGCATGGTTCGCTTTACAGGCAAGCGACCATCTGCTATCCTAGTGGCTGAGCGAACCGATCTACCCGGCCGATAATCCTATCGGCAGAACCCCATCTCCTCGCAGGGATGGGCCATTCTGGGCTCCGACGCCCGTGGTCCAGCCAGGCGGGAGAGAGCGTGATCCCCTCCGGACACCTCCCTTTCTCTGACCGGCAGCAGCCGCTCGCACGTCCCTGCGACGCAGGCGCGCTAGAGCGCCCGCGCGTAAATCACGTCATCGGAGATGTGTCCAAATGAAAGCTGTTTGCGCCTCCATCGTCTCGGAGCAGACGCTGGAGTTCGAGGAGTTCGAGCTCCCGAGCCGCCCCGGCCCCACCGAAGTCCTGGTGAAGATCGACCGCAGCATCATCAGCAGCGGCACCGAGCTGGCTAACTACACCGGGCTGGACCCGGACACCCGCATCCCCGGCCGGTGGTGCTGCTATCCCTGGCGGCCCGGCTACGGCGGCATAGGCCGCGCCATGGCGGTGGGCTCCAGGGTCGAGGGAATCAAGCGGGGGGACCGGGTGTACGGCCGCTTCAACCACGCCTCGCACGCGGTGCTGGACACCGAGAAGGACTTCTGCGTCCCGGTGCCGGCGGGCCTGGATTCCACCACGGCCGCGTTCGTGCGTATGGGCAACGTCGCCATTTCCGCGCCGCAGCGCGCCACGGCGGCCATCGGCGATACGGTGGTGATCTTCGGGTTGGGGCTGGTGGGCAACCTGGCGGGGCAGATCTTCCGCTGGGGCGGCCAGCGCGTCATCGGGATCGACCCGGCGTCGCACCGGCGCGCGCTGGCGCTGGAGAGCGGCTTTGACGCGGCGCTGGACCCGAGCGGACTGAGTGTGGATGGACTGCTGGGACTCATCAAGGAGGCCAACAACGGCGCGCAGCCGCGCGTGGTGGTGGAGGCCGTGGGCGACACCCGGCTCATCGAGCAGGGCATTAAGATCGCGGCGGTCAACGGGCAGGTGATCCTGCTCGGCACGCCCCGCGCCCCGTATGAGACCAACTGCACGCCCATCCTGGACATGGCCCACCGCCGGGGCATCAGCATCATCGGGGCGCTGGAGTGGAACATCCCCCTGCTCAAGCGGTGGAGTCCGGGGAACACGACGGAATCCAACGCGGAGCTGCTGTTCCAGCTTCTTCAGAACGGCGACCTGAATATAGGCGGGCTCTGCTCCCACGTCGTCGCGCCGGCGGACCTGAACGAGGCGTATCAGGGGTTGCTGCACAAGAAGGATCAGTACACCGGCGTGGTGCTGGACTGGGAGAACAACCCGGTACCGGCCGTCACGCGCCGCGAGCGCGAGCTGGCGGCAGTGTAGGACCTCCCCCTTGCCCCCTCCTTCGTAAGGAGGGGGAACCCCGCGGCGGCGTGAAGCTCCCTCCCCTTACGAAGGGGAGGGTTAGGGAGGGGTGCTCCTAGGCTGCGTTGCGGTGGTCGTCGTCCGGGCCGGCGGGGCGGAGGAGGGAATCCGAGTCTTCCAGGCCGCCATCCCGCGCGGGGCGGAGGAGCGATTCATCGCGGCCAACGGCCGGGCGCAGCAGGATGCCGTTCTCCAGGTCGATGCCGGCGCGCCCATAGACCGCCGGCAGCGCCTGCTTCGCCGCTTTGTGCACCAGCGGGTGCACCTCGTACTCCGCCGCCGCGCTCGCCAGGTGCTCCACCACGGAGAGCACCTGCGCGTCCCCAATCTGTTCCGTCGCCCGCAGGATGTCCGATGCCACGTGTGCGTTGTAGTGCCGGGAGCCGGACAGTGAGCAGGAGACCAGCACGCACCACAGCGCGGCGCGCTGGTTCCGGTTGAGCGGGCCGGCGTCCAGGATCGGCCAGCGGCTGATTGCGACGACTATGGCCGACAGCAGCGAATCCAGCCGAGAGCCGGGCTGCACGAACTCGCCCGGCGAGCCTGCCGCCGCCAGCACCGCTACAGCTATCGGGCAGCACAGGATCGCCAGCAGAACGGCCTCCCCGCCGAGATTGACGAAACATCCGGCGATCACCGCAAAGGCGATCACCGCCAGCACACACCGTATTCGCCCGACGGCGCGCTCTTCGCCTAACTTTCGGAACCGCCGCTCCGCCTGCCACTCGAACGCCAGCTCGGAGAGCAGGGGCGGCAGCACGCGCGGACCGAGCAGGGCCAGCTCCCGCTCCGTCTCCACACGCTCGGCATGCGGCCCGCGGCCCAGGGCGGATATCAGCCGCTCCAGGTCTTCGTAGGCGACATTAGTCATCGGAGACTGTCCCGCCGCCCAGAATCGTGGGCCGTAGGAGCCGGCCCGGCGGGCTATCGACGCCCTGCGCGGGCCGAAGAAGCGTGTCGGCGGTCGGAGAAACGGATGGCCGCAGCAGTGTCTCGCCGACCCGCTCTCTGTTGGCCAGCTCCTGGAGCCGCAGGGCGAGATCCTGTGCATGATGGGCCAGGGCGCCATCCTCCCCTCCGGGCCCCTCTCCAGAGGCCACCCGGCGCATGGAGGGGGGCGCCGCCACGTCGCTAAATCGGTCCGCGACGTCTACGATGACCCATGCTAGGCGGCTGTTGGCGCCGGGCAGCACGCGGTAGAGATTGCGCCGTTGGGCCGCGTTAAGAAGGGAATCGTCCCCGCCGGATACGCGCGGAAGGAAGGTAGTGAGGGCCCCGGAGATAACCGAGCGGGTCCTGCCCTCGTGGAAGCCAACCGCGGCCGCCAGCCGCCCCACGGCTCGAATATCGTCGAAGCGCCCTAGCACTTCCAGCGCCTTGCGCTGTACCTTTCCGTCCTCTCCGAACTGCCGCAGGACCACGGAGGACAGTTTGGCGGCAATCGCGCCGAACACAAGCAAGGAGGCGATCAGGATTGTTTTGAGTACGATGGTGTCGCGGGTCGATCCAAGCGGCGGCATGGGTTCCAGTAGCACGATAATCTGCGGCGCCAGAGCCACAACCACCAACGCTGGCGCGAACCGCAACCAGCCGTTGCGGTGAGCGCGGACCTGAGAATCGCGCGCTTCCAGGAAGCTGAGCAGCCCTTCCGCCGCCTCCGGGCCGCGCTTCAGGAGCTCCAGCTCCGCCATCGTGGCGTCGGGGCCGTCCAGCCGGCGGATCAGCTCCGGGACGGTTGGCTGGCGGAAGTCATCGCATTGTGGAAATAGTGAGTTCACTTCGTCTGCCGCAACCAAGCGTAAGGGTCCCGCCAAACCGCTTCCAGACGGGGATTTCATTCCCCGTCCGTAGACCACAGGCACTGAAGTGCCTGTCTGGAGATAATCGTCCTTCGGACGAGCGAAACCTATTCTCTCCTGCGGAAGAGAGATTCGGTTCCGTCTGTCCGCAGGACAGGTCTCTCCAGACAGGGATTTCAATCCCTGGCAACCTGTCGGCGCGAGCCGTCGGGCAAGGCTCCGGCGGGTTCACCTTGTCATCCCACCGGCGGTGGGACTTCGGGCAGCTTGTCGGTATCCGGCCACTGCTTGTGGTGCGCCGTGGCCTGCTCGAAGGCGCGGGCCACCCGCAGGATGGCGTCCTCCCGGTAGAGCTGGCCAGTGAATTCTATCATCTGCGGCAGCCCGTCATACAGCCCGCACCTTGTCACTACGGTGGGATGACCCGTGAGGTTCGTATAGACCAGCGACGGACCGGCGCGGGGGATGGTCACGTAGAGATCGACATCCTTCAGCGCCTCCGCCATCCGCTCCTGGAGCAGCGTGCGGGCACGCATGGCCCGGAGGTAGTCCGCCGCCGGAACGGCGGAGTTCTTCCGGAAGCTGTTGGGCCAGTTGTTGGGCCCCTGCTGCGCAAGGAGGTCCAGTTGGCCGCTCGCCGTCAACTCCATGAAGGCGGAGGAGGACTCCACCCCGATGATGAGCCAGGCCAGGGGCCGGAACAGGTCCGTCATAGGCGGAAGCGTGACCGGCTTCAGCGGAATTCCAAGCTTCTTGAGCGTGTTCAAGGCATCGTCGTAGAGGGACTGGAGGGCGGCCGCGTGCGGGTTCTTCTTGAACGCCTCGAAAGAGGTGGTGTCGATGCCCACGCGCAGGCCGGAGAGCGGCGCGTCCGGGTTCCAGCGGAAGGGCACGTCCGCCACGGTGGGATCCAGCCCGTCCGGGTCGTAGATGGCGTTCAGGACCATGGCGCAGTCCTCCACGCCGCGGGCCATGGGACCCAGCTTGTCCATCGTCCAGGAGAGTGCCATGGCGCCGTGGCGGGAGACCCGGCCGTAGGTGGGCCGCAGGCCGGTGACGCCGTTCACGCACGAAGGGCTGACAATGCTCCCCAGCGTCTCGCTCCCGATGGCGAAGCCCACCAGCCCGGCGGCGGTGGCTGCCCCCGGCCCCGCGGAGGAGCCGCTGGAGCCTGTGGAGGGCTTCCACGGGTTGCGGGTAATACCGCCAAACCAGACATCGCCCATGGCCAGCTCGCCCATGGAGAGCTTGGCCAGCAGCACCGCGCCGGCCTCATCCAGCCGCTTCACCACGGTGGCGTCGAAGTCCAGCACCTGGTTCTCGTAGGGCTTGGCGCCGAACGTGGTGCGCGTGCCGCGCGTGGCCAGCAGGTCCTTGGCGCCCCACGGGATGCCATGCAGCGGTCCGCGGTACTTGCCCGCGGCCATCTCCCGGTCCGCCCGGGCGGCCTGTGCCAGCGCCTGCTCCTCCATGAGGGTGACCACGCAGTTGAGCCGCGGCCCGAAGCGCTTCAGCCGGTCCAGGTACATCCGGGTGAGCGCGGTAGAGGTGATCTCCCGCGACTTGATCAGCCGCGAGAGCTCCACCGCCGGTGCGAAGGCCAGGCTTTCGGGATGGCCGTCGTAGCTAGGACCGGGGCCGGAGCTGAGCCGGAAGGCCGGCTTGCCCTTTGGGACCGGCGTGCCGGGCAGGCGCGGGTCGAAGTGGATGGCGGGCTCGACCTCGGCGCTGATGAGGGCCGCGCGCAGCTTCTTGAGGGAGGCGCGTGTCTCGGTGAGGCTCGGCGCCATCAGCTTGCGCTCCGCCTCCGTGTAATCGTAGCCTTCTATCCGGTCCAAGACCGCGATATCTTCCGGCGTGACGGAATCCGGCGCGGGCGGCGCTTCCGTCTGCTGCGCCCCCGCCCCTCCGGCGGCCGCGATTCCGGCCGCTGCCAGGCTGGCCATTAGCTGGCGGCGAGTTATGTTGGTTTGCTTACTCAAACGTTGCTCCCTGTTCTGTGAGGGGGTGAAGGGGTGAAGGGGTGAAGGGGTGACCGGCAACACACCGGAAGAGATGCCGCCCTTAAGCCTGCGCCGGACGGGCCGGGACGGCGCCCGGCCCCTACAGCCCCCTGCGCTATTGCAAGGAAACCCGGCTGAAGCCGGCTCCGCAGCCCGAAGGGTTTCCCTTCAATAGCACCGGGGTTTAGGCCGGTGCGGAGGGGCGCCCCGCTTTGGAGTGCGGCGGCTTGACGCCGCTTTCTCTCTACCGCTACAAAGAAAGCGGGAGCTTGCTCCCGCACTCCAATAGCACCGGGGTTTCAGCCCGGTGTGGAGGCGAAGTCACCCCCTCACCCCTTCACCCCTTCACCCCCTCATCTTCCCCTCCGTCCGCTGCCGGCGAAGCCGCGGACAGACTGCGGCGTGGGGACGACCTCTACCGTCCCGTACTTTTTCAGCCCTTCCTCTACCTGGGAGCGCTCGCCCACGGCGATGAGCCGCAAGCGGTCCTCCGCCAGGTACTTCTGGGCCACGCGCTGTACGTCCGCGGGGGTGACGGCGGAGAGCTTGTCCGGATAGGTGTCCCAGTAGTCCGCGGGCAGGTCGTACTCCGTGATCTCCAGTGCGCGGTCCAGCATCCCCTGCGGGCTCTCCAGCGTGCGGGCGAAGCTGCCCACGATGCTGCGCTTGGCGCGGGCAAGCTCGTCGTCGGAGACCGGCTGGTCGCGGAGCCTGCGGAGCTCGTAGTAGAACTCCCTGGTGGCGGGCTCCGTCACCGCCGTGCGCACGCTGGCGCTGGCGGTCCAGAGGCCGGGCCACTGCGGCGCGCTCACCTGGGAGTAGGCGCCGTAGGTGTACCCCTTGTCCTCGCGGATGTTCTGGAACAGCCGGCCGGAGGAGCCGCCACCCAGGATCTGATTGGCGATGAACACGGCGAAGTAGTCCGGGTCCGTCCGCGTTACGCCCAGGGCGCCGAAGTCCAGCACGGTCTGGGCGGAGTTGGGCCGATCCACCAATAGGATGCGCGCGGTGTTGGGAGAACGGACTTCCGCAGCCGGGAGCTGCGGCTCGGAGGCCGCGGGCTGCCACGAGGCCAGCACGTGCGTGAGCCGGTCGGCGATGTCGCGGGCGTTCACGTCGCCGGCGACCCCGAGCAGCGCGCCGTTCGGCCGGCAGTACCTGTCGTGGAAGGCCACCAGGTCGTCGCGCGTGACCGCCCCTATCTGCGCCGCCGTAGGCGCCTCCCGCCCATAGGGCGTGCCGGCGTAGAAGGTGCGGCGGGTCACCTCCCCGGCGATGGCGGTGGGAACCGTGCGGGCCTGCATCACCTGCGAGGCCATGAGGAACCGCACCCGCTCCAGCCGGTCGGCCGGGAAGGAGGGGTGGAGGAGCACATCGGACATCAGGTCCACCAGCCGGTCCGTGTAGTCCGACAGGCCGGACGCGGAGAGGATGGCCCGGTCCTCGCTGGCCGAGGCGTTGAGGCTGGCGGCCATGTCCTCCGTCTCGCGCGCCAGCTCCTGCGAATCACGGGTGGCGGTGCCCTCTGTGAGCATGGCGGCGGTCAGCTCCGCCACGGCCGGCTTCGGCTCGAACAGGCTGCCCGCCTTGACCCGGAGCGTCATGGTGACGCTGGGCAGCCGGTGGTCCTCCAGCACAAAGAGCTTGAGCCCATTTGGCAGCGTAAACGCCTGCGGCCGGGGGAACTTGACCCGCAGCAGCTCCTTGGCCACGGGCGCCTTGCCCTTGATGACGGTGGAGTGCGCCGGCTGCTCCACAGCGCCGCCGGTTTCCTGCGCGGTGGCGGGGACCCCGGTCCTGGTAAGGACTCGGAGTAGACGCCCACCCGGCTTGTTGTGGGGGGGGCCCGGTGTGGCCGCCCGTCCGGCGGGGGGGGGCCACACTGGGCCGCCCCTACGGGATTCGCCGCATTGCCGAGTCGCCCAGTCGCCGTGCCTATGTCGTAGCCTCATGGTCCTACCTCCAGGTCCGGAGCGGGCTCCGTGATGAGCACCACGCGGTTATCCTTGTTCAGGTACTTGCGCGCTACGCGCTGCACGTCCGCCGCCGTTACCGCCTGATAGCGCTGAGAAAGGGTGTTGATGCGGTTGGGGTCGTTGTAGTAGACCGCGTCCGCGCTGAGCGCATTCGCTCTGCCCAGCGCGGTCTGGAGCCGGAACAGGGAGCCTGCCCGGAGCTGAACGTGCGCGCGCTCCAGCTCCTCCGGCGTCACGCCGTCCGCCTGGATCCGCGCGATAGCCTCCGTGATGGCGCTTTCCACCGGCTCAACCTTTCCGCCCGGCGGCAGCATCGCCATGACGCTGAAGAGGCCCGGCCCACGCGAATCCTGCATAAAGGCGGAAACGTTGAGGGCGAGCTTCTTCTCCACCAGCGCCTGGTAGAGGCGGGAGGACCGGCCGCGGGAAAGGATGGTGGCCAGCACCTCCAGCGGGTAGTAGTCCGGGTCGTTGCCGAGCACGCAGCGGTAGGCGGCCTCATAGCGGGTGAGGCGCGCGAGCGGGTCCGTCATGGTGCGGCGCTTCGCCGCCCAGCGGCGGCTCGGCTGCGTCGACCGGAGGCGGGTCCGGCTGCCGGGGGATGGAGCCGAACTCCTGGCGGATCTTGGCCTTCGCTTCATTCACGTTGAAGTCGCCGACCACGGCCAGCACCGCGTTGTTGGGAGCGTAGTAGGTCTTGAAGAAGGCCCGCACGTCCTCCAGAGTGGCGGCGTTCAGGTCCTTCATGGAGCCGATAGTGGTGTGCTTGTAGGCGAAGTTGGTGTGGGCCATGTCCTCAATGGCCTCCTGCGCCCCGCCGTACGCCCGGTTGTCGTAGCTCTGGCGCTTCTCCTCCTGCACCACGGCCCGCTGGTTGTCCAGGTTCTGCTGGCTGATGTCCAGAGACCGCATCCGGTCCGCTTCTATGAAGAGGGCGAGATCGAGCTGGTTGGCGGGCAGCTCTTCGAAGTAGTTGGTCCGGTCCTGGTTGGTCGAGCCGTTGAAGGTGCCGCCGTTATCCTGGATGAGGAGGAAGTGCTCGCCCTTGCCCACGTTCTGGGAGCCCTGGAACATCATGTGCTCGAACAGGTGGGCAAAGCCGGTGCGGCCGGGCCGCTCGTTGCGCGAGCCCACGTTGTACGTGACGCTCACGGCCACGACCGGCGCGGAGTGGTCCGGCGACAGGATCACGCGCAGGCCGTTGGGCAGCCGGTACTCTGTGAACCTGACCTGGGGCAATTTGGAGGCGTGTACCGGGCGCGCCGCCATAACGCCCGGAACGCCGACGGCGGCCAGCATCATTGCCGCCGCCGCCATGGTGGAACCGAATCGCATAGAGCTCCTCCGTCTGGGGAGTTGGGTGTTCAGGTGTTCAGGTATTCAGGTGTTTCGGATTCCGGACCTGAACACCTGAACGCCTACTTCTTGGCGTAAAGGTCCTGGTAGCCGGGGAGGCGGATCACGATGGTGGCCGCCTTCCGGAAGTTCTCCAGTTTGCGCTCGCCGTTCGCCGGTCCGCCCGCCTTCTCCAGCAGCGCCAGCCGGTGCACCTGCTCCTTCACCGCGTCGAACGGCTGGAGGGTGCTGGGCCGGGTATCGATGAGCTTCACCAGGTAGTAGGGCGGCTTGACGCCCGCGGGCACGGCGGCGGCGGGAAGCTGGATGGGATCGCTTACGTCGCCCGCCTTCATCTTCCGCACGGCCGCCTTGATGACCTCCGGGAGATGCCGGTCCAGCGACGAGACGAAGCCCACGTCGCCTCCATTGTCCTTGGTGGCGCCATCGTTGGAGTAGAGCTTCGCCAGCCCCTCGAAGGTGAGCCCGTTGCCCATTCCGTCCTTCACCTTGTTAGCCGTCTCTTCGTCCGCGACGCGGATGAAGGCGAGCCGCCACATCTCCGGCTGTCCATACTGCTCCAGGTGCCGCTCGTAGTAGGCCTTGTCCTCCTCGGGTGTGGTGCTGAAGTGGGCGGTGGCGATCTTGTAGAAGCCGAGCTGCGCGCGCGTATCCTCGCGGAGCTGCTGTTCCGTAAAGAGCTTGCGCTTGAGATCTGCCTGCACCTCCGGCTGCTTCTTCATAATGGCGAGGTCCGACTCGATCTCCGCCTCCGTAGGCATAATCTTGAACTTGGTGACGTACTGGATTACCAGGCGGGTGGTTATAAGCGCCTCCAGCGCGGCCTGCGCGCCGTTCGCCTGCTTGAAGACCAGGGGGTTGGTGGAGGCGATGAAGTCCTGCGCGCGCAGGTTCTGCATGCGGTCCAGCCAGTCCGCGGCGGTGATCTTTTCTCCGTTGACGATGGCGACGGTGGCGCTGGGGTTGAACTGTGTGGCGTCCTGCGCCGCGGCGATGCGGGGCGCGGAGCTGAGGAGGAGCGCGGCAAGCGCGAAGACGGGGCCTGTTCTCATGGACACACTCTCCTTACGGTAGGGATGGAGTGGAAGCGCGGCCGGTGCGCGACCGCGGAGACCTCTCGGGGCAGGCCGCCCAGCATGAGACGCCAAGCCAGGGTTCCCAGGCGCGCCACTGGTCCGAGCGCCTGGGACGGCATAGGGGCCGGTTGACCGGCCCATCTATTCCCCTATTGTACCAACACGCCGGGGGCTACTTCCGCACGTTGTAGAAGGCGCGCCAGCCGCCGTAGCGGCCGACTTCGGAGAGCATCTCTTCGATGCGAAGGAGCTGGTTGTACTTGGCCACCCGGTCCGTGCGGTTGGGGGCGCCGGTTTTGATCTGGCCGGCGTTGGTGGCCACGGCGATGTCCGCGATGGTGGAGTCCTCGGTCTCCCCGGAGCGGTGGGAGACCACGGCGGTATACCCCGCGCGCTTGGCCATCTCGATGGCGTCCAGCGTCTCCGTGAGCGTGCCGATCTGGTTCACCTTGATGAGGATGGAGTTGGCGACGCGCTCCCGGATGCCGCGTGCCAGCCGCTCGGTGTTGGTGACGAAGATGTCGTCCCCCACAAGCTGCACGTGGTCGCCGATGCGCTCGGTCAGCAGCCGCCATCCCTCCCAGTCGTCCTCCGCCAGGCCGTCCTCGATGGAGATGATCGGATACTTGTTGACGAGAGAGGCCAGATAGTCCACCATCTCCTGCGGGCTCAGGACGCGGTTCTCGCCCTTCAGGTTGTACTTGCCATCCTCGAAGAACTCCGAAGCCGCCGGATCCAGCGCCACGTAGATCTCCTGCCCTGGATGGTAGCCGGCCTGCTCGATGGCCTCGACCACCACCTGGACCGCTTCCTCGTTGGAGCCGAGGTTCGGGGCGAACCCGCCCTCGTCGCCGTATGCGGTGTTCAGGTTGCGGTCCTTCAGCACCCGCTTGAGCGAGTGGAACACCTCCGCGCCCATGCGCAGCGCGTCCGAGAAGGTCTCCGCGCCCACGGGCATCACCATGAACTCCTGCAGGTCCACGTTGCTGTCCGCGTGCTTGCCGCCGTTGAGGATGTTCATCATGGGTACGGGCAGCGTGTTGGAGGAGACGCCGCCCAGGTACCGGAAGAGCGGCATGCCCAGCGATTCGGCCGCCGCCTTCGCCACGGCGAGCGACACGCCGAGGATGGCGTTGGCGCCCAGGCTGGACTTGTTGGGCGTGCCGTCCATCTCTATCATTAGCCGGTCGATGCCCACCTGGTCGGTGGCATCCATGTCCATGACTTCGGGCGCGATCTTGTCGTTAACGTTATCCACCGCCGTGAGGACGCCCTTGCCGCCGTAACGGGACCCGTCGTTGTCGCGTAGCTCAACGGCCTCATGCGCGCCGGTAGAGGCGCCGGAGGGCACGGCGGCGCGGCCCATGGAGCCGTCCTCCAGGTAGACGTCGACCTCGACGGTGGGATTGCCCCGGGAATCCAGTATCTCTCGCGCGACCACATCGGTGATGGTAGTCATGGGGAAGCTCCTGTGCAGCAGAATCGCCAGATTGTACCCTACCGCGCTTACGCCGGTTGACAGGCCGCCCCAGGCCGGTTATAATTCCGGCACAATCGAGTATTGGCTGTGAAGGGGAGGAGTAGGCTCCCGCCGCGCCTCAGAGAGGGCGAGCAAGGTGCGAGTCGCCTGGCGCGGGTAGAGCTGAAGGTCGCCCCTGAGCCGATGGTTGATGGCTGATGGCTGATGGCTGATGGAAGAGCACACTGCTTGACCTGACGCGAGAGTCCTTCATCCCCAGACTTTTCCGGGCGCGCCCGTTATAGCGCAAGAGCCGGTCTCTTCTAAGTCCGCGAAGGCGGACTTCGCTCTGGGCAGCCCGCGGCGTCCGTCGCCGGGCACGGGGGCGGAGGGCCGGAAACGAAGGTGGTACCACGCGGCTTAAACGCCTGCGTCCTTTGGGGCGCAGGCGTTTTCGATTCTATGGAGGTGTGAGATGGAGTTGGCAAAGGCGTACGAGCCGAAAGAGGTGGAGGAGAAGTGGTACGCGGTGTGGCTGGAGAACCGCTACTTTCACGCCACGCCGGGCGTCGGCACGCCCTACTGCATTACCATCCCGCCGCCCAACATCACCGGCAGCCTGCACCTGGGCCACGCGCTGAACAACTCCATCCTGGACACCATGACGCGCTGGCACCGAATGATGGGCGACAACGCCCTCTGCCTGCCGGGCACGGATCACGCCGGCATCGCCACTCAGAACGTAGTGGAGCGCGAACTGGCGAAGGAGGGGCTGACGCGTCACGACCTGGGCCGCGAGAAGTTCGTGGAGCGGTGCTGGCAGTGGCGCGAGCAGTACGGCAACCGCATCTACCTCCAGTTCCACAAGCTCGGCTGCTCCTACGACTGGGACCGAGCCCGCTTCACCATGGATCCCTCCTACGTGGACGCCATCTACGAGGAGTTCATCCAGTGGTGGGAGCGCGGCCTCATCTACCGCGGCGCGCGCGTGGTGAACTGGTGCCCGCGCTGCCGCTCCGCCATCTCGGACATCGAGGTGGACAGCCAGGAGCGCGCCGGCAAGCTGTACCACTTCCGGTATCCCTTCGCGCAGGAGACGGAGGACGGAGGACGGGGGACGGATCCGGATCCGTCTTCCGTCACCCGTCAACCGTCATCAGTCATCACCATCGCCACCACACGGCCGGAGACGCTGCTGGGCGATACGGCGGTTGCGGTGAATCCGGCGGACGAGCGGTACAACCACCTCATCGGACGGATGATCCGGCTGCCGCTGACGGACCGGGAGATCCCGCTCATCGCGGACGAATACGCGAAGATGGAGTTCGGCACCGGCGCGGTGAAGGTGACGCCGGCACACGACCTGGACGACTTCGAAGCCGGGCTGCGCAATAACCTGCCCCAGGTGATCGTGATCGCGGACGACGGCCGCATGACGGAGGCCGCCGGCGCGCGCTATGCGGGGATGGACCGCTTCGAGGCGCGGGACCTGGTGGTGAAGGACATGGAGGAGCTGGGGCTCCTGGACAAGATTGAGGACTACACGGTGAAGACGCCGCTCTGCGACCGGTGCGGCACCGTGCTGGAGCCGCTCCTTTCCGAGCAGTGGTTCGTGCGGATGAAGCCGCTCGCCGAGCCGGCCATCCGGGTGGCGCAGGAGAACCAGGTGCGCTTCATCCCGGAGCGGTACAAGCGCATCTACCTGGACTGGATGGAGAACATCCGCGACTGGTGCATCTCGCGGCAGCTCTGGTGGGGCCACCGCATCCCCGTGTGGTGGACCGAGGACGGCCGGTACTCGGCTGCGCGCTCATTGGAGGATGCGGCGGAGCGGCTCGGCGTGCCGGCCGAATCGCTCCGCCAGGACGAGGACGTGCTGGACACCTGGTTCTCCTCCGCCCTCTGGCCGCACGCCACACTGGGCTGGCCGCGGGATACGGAGGACCTGCGGTTCTGGTACCCCACCAACCTGCTCTCCACCGCGCAGGAGATCCTCTACCTGTGGGTGGCGCGCATGATCATGACCGGCCTGGACTTCATGCACGAGATCCCGTTCCACGACGTGTACGTACACGCCACCATCCTGGACGAGAAGGGCGAGCGCATGTCCAAGAGCAAGGGCAACGGCGTGGACCCGCTGGACATGATCGACAAGTACGGCGCGGATGCCCTCCGCTTTGCGCTGCTGCAGCAGGCCGGCAAGAACCAGGACTTCCGGTTCAGCGAGGAGCGGATCCGCCTCGCCCGCAACTTCTGCAACAAGCTGTGGAACGCGTCGCGGTTTGTGCTGCTGAACCTGGAGGAAACCGAGGGGACGAGAGGGCGAGCGGGCGAGCGGGCGATTCCGGAGTCCGAACCATCGACCGATTCCGGGCTCACGACTCCGGACTGCTGGATCCTGTCCAGGCTGCAGCGGACCATCCGGGAGGTGAACGCACGGCTGGCGTCCTACGATATGGACGATGCGATGCGGGCCATCTACTCCTTCCTGTGGGATGACTTCTGCGACTGGTACCTGGAGCTGGCGAAGCCGCGCCTCCGGTCAGAGGACCCGGAGCGGCAGACGGCCCAGGCGGTGCTGGCGGAGGTGCTGGAGACGATGCTCCGCCTTCTCCACCCCATGATGCCGTTTATCACCGAGGAGATATGGCAAAGTCTGGACGGAAGACGGAGGATGGAGGACGGACGGATTCCGGCTCCGTCACCCGTCTCCCGTCCCCCGTCCATCATGTTCCAGCCCTATCCTCAGGCGGACGAATCGCGGCTCGATGAGGGCGCGGAGGAGCGGATGGCGCTGGTGATAGAGGCGACGCGGGCGCTGCGCAACCTGCGGCAGGAGCTGGGCATCCAGCCCGGTGTCCGGCTCACGGGCGCGGCCGTGCCGGGGTCGCGACGGGCGGCGCAGACGCTCTCGGACAACAGCATGCTCATCGCGGAGCTGGCTCGTCTTACCGAGCTGATTATGGCGGACACGCCGCCGGGCGGCGAGGGCCGGTGGGTGGGCACGCCCATCGCGGGCGGCGAGGTGTTCCTCCAGATCGGAGACGCGCTGGACGTGGACCGCGAGCTGGAGCGCATCGACCGGGAGATTGCGGCCGTGCAGAAGGACCTGGAGAAGTCACGCGCCAAGCTGGACAATGCCGAGTTTACGGAGCGCGCGCCCGCCGCCATCGTGGAGAAGGAGCGGCAGTTCGCCGCCGGCCTGGAAGAGAAGTTGACCAAGCTGCAAGAAAGGCGGAAACTGCTCAGTTAACCACAGAGGGCACAGAGGCCACAGATACGGATCCGGAGATCAGACAGGATGATCAGGATTGCCTACATTCATCCCTCATCCTTCATCCCTTCTCCGTGTCCTCTGGGACCTCTGTGGTGAATCCGAGGTTTCGACTTTGAAGGTGCTCTACCTGGTCCGGCATGGGACCGTGCACAACCCGAACGGCGTGCTGTACCGGCGGCTACCGGGCTTCCTCCTGAGCCATCAAGGCCGGCGGGAGGCGGAGGAAGCGGCGGCCTTTCTGGCTAACGAGCCGTTGGAGGTGGTCTACCACTCGCCATTGGAGCGCGCCCGCGAAACGGCCCAGATCGTCAACGCGCCCCATCACGTTCCCATGGTGGAGGACGCCCTCATCCATGAATGGGGTGAGGGAGAGCGAAGCGACGCCGTGCTCCAGCGCATGATGGCCTTCGTGGATGGCTGGCGCGAATCATCCTATACGGTCGCGGCGGCAGTCTCACACCGGGACCCCATCCGCCGGCTGCTCTTCGGCATCATGGCGCCGCGTGCGCCGGCGGACATGGACGACCTTACGCAGTTCCCGCTGCCGCAAGGCGGCGTCTACCGGATCACGGACACAGACGGGGTCCTGGCCGCAGAGCTGGTCTTCGTCCCCACCGAGGACGCCGCGTCGCCGCGGATTGAGGTGGATAAGACATGAACCACAGAGGACGCGGAGGACACAGAGAATGATGAGGAGATGAGTGGATGAAGGGATAAGGGAATGGAATCCGGTCACTCCTCAACTCCTCTTCTCCCTGTCCCTTCATCCGACTTTCTCTGCGATCTCTGCGTGCTCTGTGGTGAATTGGAGTGTGACAGTGGACCGATTGTGGGCGCCGTGGCGCATGCGATACATCGAGAAGGCCGACGAGGCGGTGGGCTGCATCTTCTGCGTCAAGCCCGCGGAAGACCGCGATGAGGAGAACCTGATCCTCTACCGCGGTGAGCGGGTCTTCACCATGATGAACGCCTTCCCCTACAGCAACGGCCACCTCATGGTCTCGCCCTACCAGCACACAGCCAACCTGGACGACCTGTCCGATGCGGAGATGCTGGATCTGATGGACGCGACGCGGCGGGGGGTCAACCTGCTCAAGGCCGCTTTCAAGCCGGACGGGTTCAATATCGGGGTCAACATGGGCCGGGTGGCCGGCGCCGGCATCGCGGACCACGTCCACATCCACATCGTGCCTCGCTGGAGCGGCGACACCAACTTCATGCCGGTTCTCGGAGACGTCCGCGTGATTCCCGAGAGCCTGGAGGCCGTGTACCACCGGCTGCGCGACGTGATGACGGAAGACGGAGGACGGAGGACGGACGCCGAGGTGGAGCACAGGAAACGGGGAGAAGGGGATTCCGGATGCATTACTCCGTCACTCCACCACTCCAGTGCTCCGTCCGTCTCCCGTCACCCGTCTTCCGTCTCCCCGGAGGGGCACAGTGAGTGAGCCCGAACCCGCGGCCGAGCTGCTGGCGCGAATCGCGGATGAGGCGTCCGTCTGCACCCGATGTGACCTGAGCGCCACACGGACGAAGGTGGTATTCGGCGAAGGCAATCCGGAAGCGCCGCTGGTCTTTGTAGGCGAAGGTCCGGGACAGCAGGAGGACGCGACCGGGCGGCCGTTCGTGGGACGCGCCGGCGCGCTGCTGGACGAGTGTTTGCGGGAGTGCGGCATGACGCGGAAGCACGTGTACATCTGCAACATCGTCAAGTGCCGCGCCAGCTTTGTGGAGGCCGGCCGTGTACAGAATCGCGCGCCCCGCCCGGAGGAGATAGAGGCCTGCTCGGACTGGCTGGACCGGCAGCTTACCGCGATCAAGCCGCTGGTCATTGTCTGCCTCGGCAGCCCCTCGGCGAACACGCTCATCCACAAGGGGTTCCGGATCATGCAGGAGCGGGGCCAGTGGTTCACTACTTCACGATATGCCCGCTACATTATGGCGGCGCTCCACCCGGCGTTCATCCTGCGGCAGGAGGGTCCTGCTTACGAGGCGAACCGCCGCACCCTCATTGAGGACATCGAGTCCGCCCGTCGCAAGGTCATCGAAGCCCGCAAAGAACCGCCCATGACGCTATTCTGAGCCATGTCACGGAAGCGTCAGCGCAGCACAGCTACGGAGGTCCTAGAGCCGCCACCGGCGACAGTGGCGCAGGCCGCTCCCGCGCCGGCCGTCCGGCTGGAGTTTCTGCTGCCGATCCTGGTTTGCGTGCTGGTGGTGGGGCTGTACTACCGATCTCCCTGGAGCGCGGGGGACCTGGAGGTGGTGCCGGACTCCGTGGAGTACGCCGTGGGAGCGCAGAGGCTCGCCACCACCGGCCACTACACCATCGTCATCGATGGCAAGGCGTACCCTCCCCGGTACCCGCTCTGGTTCCCGCTGGTCCTCGCTCCGTTGTACATGCTCGGCCCGCGGGAGCTGGGCATCGGGATCCTGGGCGTCATCGCATTTGATCTGCTGGCCGCGCTCGCAACCTACCGAATCGGGAGGCGGCTGGCGGGGGAGTGGGGCGGCTGCCTCTCCGTGGCGTTCGTGATGCTCTCCGCCAACTTCACCCGCTATGGTCGCCAGATTATGATGGACGGACCGGCAACGGCGCTGGGCCTGGTTGCGTGTGCGCTCTATCTGCGGCTCCGGGAGAAGCCGAACGGCCGCGACTTCCTGCTGGCCGGCGCGGCGGTCGCACTTGCGGCGGGCTTCCGCAACACCTTTGCGCTGCTTTTCCTGCCCTTCCTGGTCCTAGCAATCCGCCCTCAAGCGTTGACGGAGGACGGAGGGCGGGGGACGGACGGAGCTCCTTCCGGAGTCGCCGCGTCGCCCTTACGGCGCGTCGCCGCGTCCGTTTTCCTGCTCCTCCTGCCCGGTATTCTCGTGGGCGCCGGAACGCTGTTCTACAACCACTCGGCATTCGGAAGCTGGACGCGGAATGGCTATCAGCTCTGGTGCGCGGTGCCGTACGACTACTTGAGCCTCACCTTTTCTCCCAGCTACCTTCTGCGCAACCTGCATGAGCTGGCCGCTTCCGACACCGTTATCAGCATAGGGATGGCGGCGGCCGGTATTGCGGCCGTCTGGCGCAGGCGGCCCAGCCCGCTGCGGCCGCTCCTGGAGTTCCTGCTGCTGGGTCCGCTGCCCGTCAGCGTGCTGCAGCTCTTCTACTTCTCGGCGGGCGAGCGGTTCCACCTGCTCACTCTCGCGGTATTGCGGCTCATCGGGGCCGCGGGCATTGCCGCCCGGCTGCCGGGGGCCGTCACGCGGCGACGGTGGGCGCTGGCGGGACTCGTCGCCGCGGGCGCGCTGGCCGCTATCCTGCTCCGGAGCGAGCCGGAGCCGCTGCGGCGGGAGGTGGTAGAGACCATGGGGGCAACACTGCCGCGCAACGCCGTCATCATCACCATCCTGGACCCGGTCTTCCTGGAGCCCTATGTGCTGCGCGGGACGCAGCGGCAGGAGCTGCCCATCTGCCGGCGCGTGGAGTACGCGTCCAAGCTGGTGTGTTACCGCAAGGTGCCGCGCCTGGATCCGCCGCCGGTTTCCGAGGTGGACCACCATGCGGAGGGGCTGCTGCGCGGCGGCTGCCTGGACCCGTGCCCCTACACCGCGCTGGAATCGCCGGGCCGCATCGAGGAGCTGGCGCGCCAGGGGCTGCCCGTGTATCTGGACAGCGGGCCGTACACCGCCGGCATTCCGGAGTGGAAGGCGCTGTGGCACCGGTACCACTGGGCGCCTGACCCCAGGTGCGAGTGGCTCGACAGGCTCCAGTGGCCATGACGACGGGATTTTCAATTTTCGCTTTTCAATTTGCGATTGGCACTACCTGAACGTTTCCATGCTGAGTGTCATCATCCCGGTCTACAACGAGGTTGCATCATTGGAGCAGATCCTCCGGCGCGTGCTAGCGGACCCTCATGAGAAGGAAGTGGTCCTGGTAGACGACGGCTCCACAGACGGCACGCGCGAGCTGCTGGCGAGTCTGGAGTCTCCTCCACAGGTGCGTGTGGTGCTGCACGAACGCAACCGCGGGAAGGGCGCGGCGGTGAGGACGGGGATCCAGCACGCCGTTGGTGACCTTATCCTGATCCAGGATGCGGACCTGGAGTACGACCCGGCAGACTACCCTGCCCTGCTGGAGCCGCTGCTGGACGGCCATGCGGACGTGGTCTTCGGCTCCCGCTTCCTGGGGGGCCCCCACCGGGTCCTCTTCTTCTGGCACTACGTGGGCAACCGGTTCCTCACGGTGCTCTCCAACGCCATGACCAACCTGAACCTCTCAGACATGGAGACCGGCTACAAGGCTTTCCGCCGCGAAGCGCTGGAGGGGATTACGCTCAGGTCCGACCGGTTCGGCTTTGAGCCGGAGTTTACGGCCAAGATGGCGAAGAGGGGCTGCCGCATCTACGAGGTGCCCATCCGCTACCACGGCCGCACTTACCGGGAAGGCAAGAAGATCACGTGGCGGGACGGCATCGCCGCCATCTACACTATCGTCCGCTTCCGCCTCTGGGATTAGGGACACGGTCCCGGAAAGTCGGTCCGTCTGCCGGCCCAAAGTTGGACCTTTAGGCCCATGCCCCGCTCCCTGGCCGCCTCCTATAATGCCGTCATGATGCTGAAGACAGGAGGCGCTGAGATGGAAATGGACTTCGCCGCAAGCTGGAGCAGTTGGTTGAGCATGACCGCAGCGGGCGTGATCGCGGCCACCGGCTCCCTGCTGGCGGCCTGCTCCCTGTGCGGTCTGTGCGAGCCGGACGAAGACGGGATGAAGAGGGAAGCGGGCGAGCTCGGAAGAAGAACAGACGCGGCGAAGGGACCGGTCGCGAGTCGTGAGTCGTGAGTCGTGAGACCGGAATCCGCACTCGCCGCATCGAGGGCTCTGGGATGGAATCGCCCCGCAAAATCGTGGTTGTCCTGAATCCCGCCGCCGGGCGGGGACAGGGGGCCCGGCGGCGCGCGGAGGTGGAGCGGCTGCTGGAACGTGCCGCGGGGCCGGCCTGCTGCAAGATGGTGGAGACCCGCGAGCCGGGACACGGTACGGCGCTGGCCGCGGAGGCCGCGGCAGCCGGGGCGGACATCGTGGCGGCGGCGGGTGGCGACGGAACGCTGGGCGAGGTGGTGAACGGGCTGGCCGGCACACCCGCTCGCCTGGGGCTGCTGCCGCTGGGCACCGGAAACGACTTCGGCCGCTGCCTTGGACTGGGGAACGACCTGGAGCGCGCCGTCGACACACTGTTCCACGGCGAGCCGCGCCCCGTGGACTTGGGCAGGACGCTGGACCGCTGGTTCATCAACGTGGCCGGGTGCGGATTTGACGCGGTAGTGGCGGAGCGCGTGAACCGGGGCTTCCGCCACGTGCGCGGCACGGCGGCATACGTGGCCGCGGTGCTCCAGTCGCTGATCTCATTCCGGGCCGCGCGGTTCCGCCTGACGGTGGACGGCGAGGGCCGCGAGCTGCGGGCTATGCTCTGTTGCATCGCGAACTCCCAGAGTTACGGGGGCGGGATGCGTGTGGCCCCGGAGGCGCGGATTGACGACGGCAGGCTCGACATCTGCCTTCTGAAGGAGTGCGGGCGCATGGAGTTCCTGCGCGCCTTTCCGCGCGTGTTCCGCGGCACGCACGTGACGCATCCAAAGGTGGAGATGCTGCGCGCCCGTACGCTGCGGGTGGAGAGCGATCCGCCGATGCCGGTGCTGGTGGACGGCGACGTGGTCGGGACCACCCCCGCCGATTTCACTGTGCACCCACGGGCCATTGAGGTGATGGCGCCGCGGCAGGTGAGAGGTGAGGGTTGAGGGGCGGACTAACCTGTCATCCCTCGCTTTGCTCGGGATGACATTCATCGCGAGTCAAGTCCTGAGAAGAATGACGGAGCCAATCGATGCCATATTGCCGGCGGCGGGGCGGATTGCGGGAGCGTTTGCGGAGGAGGCGGGCGCGGAGGTGAAGGCGCTCATTCACCTGAGAGACCGCACGCTGCTGGAGCAGGCACTGGACTCCGCGATGGGCGCCGGCATTCGAAAGGTGGTAGCGATTGGGCCGCGGGAGCTTGCCGAACGGTCTGGGATTGCCACGGAAGAAGATTCGCGTTCCGGCTTGTCAACCATCAACCACAATTGTCCCGTTCTTCCAGAAGCGGAGTCCGGGCCGGCCAACATCATGCGGGGCATGCGGTGGCTCCAGGAGCAGGCGGAGGGGCCGCCGCCGGAGCGGGTGCTGATACTCACGACCGACCTGCCGTTTGTGATCGCGGACGCCGTACGGGGATTCCTGGAAGCGTGCCCGCCGGAGGCGGACCTCTGCCTGCCGGTAATCGCCCGCGCGGACTTTGAAGCGCGCTTTCCCGGCTCTCGGAACACCTACGTACGAATGAAGGATGGAGAGTGGACTATGGGGTGCGCCTTCCTGGTGAACCCGCGCGCGCTGATCGCAAGCCAGAGTCAGATCGAGCGGGTGTTCGCGGCGCGCAAGAGCCAGTTGGCCATGGCGCGGCTGCTGGGGCCGTTCTTCATTGCGCGGTTCCTCACCCGCACGCTCACCGTCCGGCACGTGGAAGCCCGGTGCCGCGCCATTGTGGGCTGTTCCGGAGCGGCGGTGATGGGCTGCGATCCCGCCCTGGCGTACGACATCGACGAGCTGGAGGAGCTGCGGTACGCCCGAAGCATGCTGGCCGTCCACCCTGAGGGGAAGCCGAGATGAGCTACGAGACGCAGACAGCGAGCGCGGAGGATCCGACCGGCCGGGGCTACGGGCAAACCGCGGCCGAGCCTTACCGGCCGCTATCGCCGCTCCAGATCTTCTGGTACAGCCTGGCGAGTTTAGGCTGCGGCACCTTCTACTCTTTCAACAATGCCGTCCTGCCGCTGTTCCTGGAACGCTTCACCCATAACGCGATCATTCTGGGGTTGATGGGCAGCACGCACTCCGTGGAAGGGGCGGTCATCCAGCCAATAGTTGGGACCCTTAGCGACAGGCTGCGGTCGCCGCTCGGGCGCCGCCGCCCATTCATGCTGCTCTTCATTCCGCTCTGCACCCTCTTCATGCTGCTTACGCCCGGCGCAGGCCATCTGGCCGCCTCCTCGCGGCTGCCGGCGGTGGTGTTCTGCATCTTCCTTTTCACGGTCTTCTTCAACATCGCCTTCGACCCGTACCAGGCGCTCATGCCGGATATCACGCCGGAGGACCAGCGAGGCCGCGTGACCAGCTTCTGGACGCTGCTGGGAGTGCTGGGCCAGGCGGGGATCCTCCTCCTGCCCATCGACCTGGAATTGAAGTTCTACCTGGTGGGCGTGGTTCTGCTCGGCACGGTTCTGCTCACCTGCGCCTTCACCCGCGAGCCGCATCCGGATACACTGTCTCCCAGCCGCAAGAGCCACTGGGCGGAGGTGAGAGATGCCCTGGCAGGTCTTGGCACGCTCCGGCAGGCGCGCAAGGGGCTGGCGGTCTTCTTCCTGAGCGGCGTGGGCGTGGGAGCCGTGCTGCCCTATCTCACCATCTTTGTGAAGCGGATCACCCACTGCTCGGACCAGGAGGCCCAGATGATGTTCCTGGTGCTCATGGTCTCTACGGCGGTTACGGTGCTGCCCTTCGGGATGATCACGGACCGGCTGGGCAGCAAGGCGGTGCTCCTGCTGAGCCTGGGCCTTATCGGCGTTGCCGCCATCAACGGGCTGTGGGTGCACACCCTTGGGCAGGTGACCGCTATCCTGGTAGTAGCCGGGCTGGGGAACGCCGCCCAGAGCGCGGCCTCCTATCCTCTCATGACCCAGATCGTCCCGGCGGAGGAGGTAGGCTTCTACACCGGCCTTCAGACCATGGCGCTCTCCATCGCGCAGCCGTTCACGGTGCTGATAACAGGCATGCTCATTAATCACGGCAGCTACCGGTCCATCTTCGCGGTCTGCAGTATCAGCATGCTGCTGGCGCTGGGAGTGCTGCTCACCCTCAGCCGGACGGAGGCGGAGCGGGAGGTGCGCGAGCGCAACCTGGAGCAGGGCCGACACCCCGCCGAGCCGGCGCCGGCTCAAGCGCAACCCTGACCCCATGCTCCAGCGCTGGCTCACCGCGGCCGTAGGCATCCCCGTCCTCGTCGGTCTCTGTCTTTGGAATCCGGTTGCTTTCGGTATCGCCATTCTGGTCGTTACCGTGGTGGCGCTGCTGGAGATGGTCCGCTGCTATCGGCTGAACGGCGTCCAGCCCAACCCTCTCCTGGCGACGGCAGGCCTCTGCCTGAGTCTCTCCTGGACAGGGTACTACCTGAGGAGGCAAGGACCGGTGGCGCTTGACGCGGCCGTGGCCCTCGCTCTCCTGGCTCCCGTCTGGGAGATCCTGGCTGCGGCCCGGGGAGAGACCATCCAGACCGGCCGCAGAGTTGCGTACGGTCTGCTATGCGGCGGCTATGTCGCGTTCTTTGGCGCGCTTCCGTTGCTTCGCATGTGGGCCGGAGGGATATCAACCCATCCCGTGCTCCGCGTGGCGGTTGGATGCGCGCTGGTGCTGCTCACGTTCTGTTGCGTATGGGCGACCGACAGCTTCGCCTTCTTCGTAGGCCGAGCCATTGGCAAGCACAAGCTCGCGCCCCGGCTCTCTCCGGCAAAGACGGTGGAGGGCGCCATCGGGGGCCTCCTTGCGGCGGTCGTGGTCGGCGCGGTTTTTGGGTGGCTGCTGCTGGGCTACGCGCCCGGCGGCGCGCTGGCCGGCGCGGTCGCGGGCACGCTCGGCCAGGCAGGAGACCTGTTCGAATCGGCGCTGAAGCGGGAGCTCGGCATCAAAGACTTCGGTGGTATCCTGCCCGGCCACGGCGGCGTGCTGGATAGGTTCGACGGCCTGCTCCTCACCGCCCCCGCCGTCTACCTTCTGCTCCCCTGGATAATTCCACCCCACTGATGACCTGCTGGCGCAGGAGCAACGGCGAGAGTGTGGAAGTGTGGAACAGCGAACGTGTGGGAGTAATGGCCTCTTCACACCCATACTCCCACACTCCCACACTCCCATACTTGGATGCGAGGCGGTTGATAAAGGAGATACAGTCATGTACAGTATGCTTTTTGGATTGGTGATCGGCGGGATAGCTGGCGTGGTAGGAAAGCGAGTGGTCGAGAGCCGCTCCGATCAGCAGGGGCAGTCCGGCCGCTCGTCGTCGCGGCCTGTAGCCGCGGTAGCGGAGGCGCCGGAGACCACGGGCCGGCGCAGAGCGCGATCGGCCGGGTCTGAGACGACTACGCGGCGGCGGTCCACACGAGGCGCGGCGGTCGAAGGCGAGACTACACGCCGCGGGCGCGCGGCCGGAACCACCACGCGCGGCGGGCGCGGAGGAGGCCGGGGGCGCCGAGCTGCCGGCACGCCGGCCACGGCGGAGGCGGCCGATGTAACGCAGGCGCCGGAGGAGGCCGGGTCCGCGCAGCCGCGGACGCCGCGCCGCACCACGCGCGGCCGGTCCCGCCGGGCGGCCTCGGCGGAAGGCGGTTAGCACCGGATCGTGGAGCTATAACGCCGGTCCACCCCACCGTCAGGAGCCGTCATGGAGCTGCGGCAGCTAGAGACGTTCGCGCGCGTGGCGGCGCTTGGCAGCTTCACGCGGGCCGCGGAGGAGCTGGCGCTCACCCAGCCCGCCGTCACGCGTCAGATAGCCGCCCTGGAGCGTGAGTTGCATACGCGGCTGCTGGATCGTATGGGCCGGCGCGCTCAGCTTACGGCGGCGGGCGAGGCTCTCTACCGCTATGCCTCCGAGATCCTGCGGCTCACTGAAGAGGCGCAGCGCGCGGTCGCGGACGTGGCGGAGGGGGTCGCCGGCCGGCTCGCCATCGGCGCGAGCAGCACCGCCGCCACCTACCTCCTCCCGCCCATTCTCAGCCGGTTCCGGGACGCCTACCCAGGTGTGGAGCTGAGCGTCCATACCGGCTACTCGGCGCAGATAGCGGAGCTGGTGGCGCACAACGAGGTGGACGCGGGCGTGGTGATGGGCAGCCACGCCACCCTTGGATTGGTGGACGTTCCGTTAGCGGAGTCGGAAACGGTAGTGGTGGTCTATCCGGACCATCCGCTGGCCCATAAGCGCAGCCGGGGAATCCGCGCCGCGGACCTGGACGGCAGCGCGCTCATCCTCATGGAAGAGGGTACCATGCTCCGGCGCTACGTGGATCGGCTGCTCTCCGCCGCGGGCGTGAAGGAGCAGGTCTCCATGGAGCTGGACAACGTGGAAGCGATCAAGAAGATGATCGAGGCCCGGCTCGGCATCTCCCTGCTCCCCCGAATGGCCCTGGAAACGGAAATAGAGTCCGGCCGGCTGGTGGCGATGCGGCTGGAGGACGTGCCGGACGCGCGCCGCCCCATCTGCCTGCTCCACCGGCGGGATAAGTACCTCTCTTCCGGGCTGAAGGCGTTTATTGCGACGCTGAAGGACGCGATGAAAGGCTGAGGAGGTGAAGGGGTGAGGGGGTGAAGGGGTGAGCGTACAAGGAGGAACTTTCTTGCGCAAAACGGTCCGAGGGTTCGTATTGTTGCTAACGGCACTCTCCGTGCTGGTGCCCCGCGCATGGGCGCAGGGGACGGAGCAGAGCCGGATAGAGGACGTGGTGTATGGGCGTAAGATGGGCGTGGCCCTCACCATGGACGTGTTCAAGCCGGCCAAGCCTAACGGCATAGGCGTCATCTGGATCGTGAGCGGGGGCTGGTACTCCAGCCATGCGGCCATCAATCCCGGCACGGCCATGGTCTTCACGAGCCGGGGCGACACCGTCTTCGAGGTGGTGCACGGCAGCCAGCCGCGATTTATCATCCCGGAGATTGTCGATGACATCCACCGCGCCGTGCGCTTCATCCGCGCCCACGCCGCCGACTACGGAGTGGACCCGGACCGGCTCGGGATCGCGGGAGCCAGCGCGGGCGGGCATCTCTCGCTCATGATCGGCGCGTACGGCGGTCCGGGCGATCCCAGCGCCAAGAACACCATCGACAGCGGCTCCAGTCGCGTCCAGGCGGTGGCCTGCTTCTTCCCAGCCACGGACTTCCTGAATTGGGGCAAGGAGGGAGCGATGCCGGCAGACACCCCCAACCTGCACGTCTTTATGCCTGCCTTTGGCATCAACGAGAACACGCCGCGCGCCTACCTGCCGGGCATCTTCCGCGTGGACTCACCCATCTACGGCGTTACGGACAAGATGCCGCCCACGCTGGTGATCCACGGCGACGCGGACCCGCTGGTGCCCATCCAGCAGTCCGAGCTCCTGATGACGAAGCTGGAGGAGCTGAAGGTGCCGCACAAGCTGGTGGTGGAGAAAGGGAAAGGCCACGGCTGGCCCGGTATAGAGAAGGACATGCCCCTGCTGGCAGACTGGTTCGATCAGTACCTTAAGAAGTGAGGCGCGATAGAAGTCGCTCCTTCCGCTCCCGGAGGGGCGGGTAGCCGCGGGCGTGCCGCCAGGTCCAGTCCTTGGCCTCCGCCAGAAGCCGGCCGACCGTGGTGACCGCGTGGTCCTCATCCGGCCCGAAGACTGCGTCGATGGCGCCGCGATCCAGCGCGAAAGCTTCCAGGAGGTCGAACAGCTCGAGGCAGCGGCGGCCGTCGTAGTCGGCGTCCAGGCAGAGGTCCAGCGCGTAGGCGTCGGCGGCGAGCTCGCGCTCCGGGCCGACCAGCAGCCGGTGCCCCAGGTGGAGCACGATGGCCGCCCCTTTGCCACCGGGCACCATGCGCAGGCGGCCCATGCAGCCGCGGAAGAAGTCCAGGTGGCCAAGGTCGTGGTGGGCCATCTCGTGGGCGAGGACGAATGCCAGCGGGTCGTCCGTGGCGCACCTCTGCAACAGCTCTCTGGTTACGTAGATGTACCGGCCCGGGGCGGTGAATGCCGTCATCTGGGAGAGCCAGAGGACCTCCGGAGTGAGCCGGGCGCGCGGCGCGCGCCGCACCTGGAGCTGCCGCTCCACACGACGGGCCTGCTCCAGCGCCCACCGCTCCGTCTCCAGCCCGAACTCCCGTACCAGCTCCCGATGGAGCATCTCGCCCAGGGCCAGATCGTCCTCTACGTCGAAGGGCGACCGCTCTTCCGTCTTTGCCGATGCCATTGCGGGGGCCTCCCGAGCCCCGGTCAAGACTACGACGACCCGATGCCGCGCCGTTTCGCGGAGTGAGGACAGGACATGACTGTATCCCTATCGGCCTATAGCGGCGCGGCATTTGAGCCCGTGCTCCGGCTGCTGCGCGACTCCCTGACCGCGGACGCCGTGACGCCCGCGCTGTTCGCGCGCAAGGTGCTGCTGGACCCCAACTTTGAGCCGGAGGGGGCGCCGGTGGCGCGGGTGGACGGCGAAGTCGCCGGCTTCCTGCTGGCGCTGGCCCGACGCCGGCCGCTTGAGGACGGGCCGGACGACTCGGACCGCGGCTGGATCACGCTCTTCGCGGTGGATTCCCGCTTCCGCGGGCAGGGAATCGGCCGGGCCTTACTGGAGCACGGGCTGGAGCACCTGCGCGGGCGAGGATGCTCGCGGGCGCTCGTCTCCCCCTACGCGCCCAACTACTGGACGCCGGGCGTGGACGTGGCCGCCTACCCGGATGCGGTCCGGTTCCTGGAGGCGAGCGGCTTCCGCACGTTGATGCGCCCTATCTCCATGGACGCGCGCCTTGTGGGCGCCTGGTCCATCCCGGACTGGCTGCTTGAGCGGGAGGCCGCGCTGGCGCAGGAGGGGTTGGCCGTGGCGCCGTGGCAGCCCCAGCACGCGCCCGACCTGGCGGCGTTCCTGCGCGCCGAGTTCCCCGGCGACTGGCAGCGGTACGTGCGCGAGACGCAGCTCGGCATCGTGGACGGCCGCCGCGCCCCGGACGACCTGCTGGTGGCCACTCTGCAGGGGGAGATGGTCGGCTTCGCGCAGCACGAGGCGGAGCGGTTCGGCCCCTTCGGCGTGGCGGCCTCGCTGCGGGGCCGGGGCATCGGCGCGGTCCTGCTCTTCCGCATGCTGGACACCATGCGCCGCAAGGGCCACCACAACGCCTGGTTCCTCTGGACGGACGACGCTACGGCGGACCGAATCTACAAAGCCGCCGGCTTCCAGGAATCCCGCCGGTATGCGATCATGGAGAAACGGCTCTAACCACAGAGGACGCAGAGGACACAGAGATGGCAATGGAGCTGAACGAGATTACAGAGGGGATCATTGGTGCGGCAATTGCAGTCCATAGAGCCCTCGGCCCAGGATTGCTCGAGTCAACGTACGAAGCGTGTCTGGCCTTCGAACTGGCAGATCGAGGCTTCCACTCGGAGCGACAAGTTGGTCTGCCTGTTGTATACCGTGACGTGCGCCTTGATTGCGGTTACCGAATAGATATTCTCGTTGAGGGGCAGGTCATAGTTGAACTGAAGGCCGTCGATGAACTCATCCCCCTCCACGAGGCCCAGTTGCTGTCATACCTCAAACTGTCCGGCCGGCGCGTTGGTCTCTTGATCAACTTCAACGTACCGGTGCTAAAGTCCGGCATAAGGCGCCTCGTGAACTCGTCGTTTCTCTCCTCTGCGTCCTCTGCGTCCTCTGTGGTGAATCCGTCCCTCCGATGCGCCCGCA
>CAYNFH010000007.1:60672-62188 GCA_964396385.1 uncultured Chthonomonadaceae bacterium
CTGTGGTGAATCCTACTGAATGAACCTTCGTGTGCGGAGCCACCCCGCGCACAGCCGGGGCCAGGCGCCGAGGACGGGATCGCCGGTGGCCAGCCCCACGCCGTGGTGGCCGTGCTCGAAGACGTGCAGCTCGAACGGCACGCCGGCCTTCCGCAGCGCCTCCGCGAACATGAGGCTATTCTCAACCGGCACGGCCTCATCGTCGGCCGTGTGCATGAGGAAGCAGGGCGGCGTTTGAGCCGTCACCTGCTGCTCATTGGAGAGGAGCTTCACCAGATCCGGCGACGGGTTGTCGCCCAGCAGGTTATGGCGCGAGCCGGTGTGGGTAAAAGGGTCCGTGAGGGTGATGACCGGGTAGAGGAGCACGCCTAGGTCTGGCCGGCAGCTCACGCGCTCGATGGGGTCCGCCGAGGACGGGCTGCCGTCGTCGAAGTGGGTGACGGCGGTGGACGCCAGGTGGCCGCCGGCGGAGAACCCCAGGATGCCGATGCGGTGCGGGTCGATACCCCACTCCGCCGCGCGGGCTCGCAGGGTGCGGATGGCGCGCTGCGCGTCTTCCAGCTCCACGGGGTGGTGGTACTTCGGACCCAGGCGGTACTTGAGCACGACGGCCGTCACGCCCAGCGTGTTCAGCCACCGCGCCACCGGCTCGCCTTCGTGGGGCGCCAGGTGGGCATAGCCCCCTCCGGGACAGACCACCATCCCCGCCCCGTTCGGCTTCTCCGCCCGGTAGAGAGTGATGGTGGGGACGTCCGCCGCCTCCGTGCCCTGCTGGCCGGGGACCTGGCCCGCCGGCCAGAGCGGCATCTCCTGGGGCGCCTGCCGCCCGGCGGATACCACGCGGACCGCCAGCAAAGGCGCGAGCACGCCCACGGCCAGCCAGACCTTGCGCATCTATCCCTCCTTCAGACCCGTATAATGAGAGCGTGTATGAGCAGCTAGCAAAAGACATCAAGGCCCGCGCCGCGGAGCTGGGGTTCGACCTGTGCGGCATCGCCCCGGCCGTTCCCAGCGCGTTCAAGGCGGAGTACCGCGCCTGGCTGGATGCCGGCTACCACGGCGAAATGGCCTACATGGCGCGGGATCCGGAGCGAAGGCTGGACCCAAGCCAGCTTCTGCCGGGTGCGCGCAGCATTGTGGTGGTGGGCCTGAACTACTATACCGAATCGGAGGCGGACACCGACGACCCGTCCCGCGCCGTCTTCGCCCGCTACGCCCGCAACCTGGACTACCACGACGTGATGACGCCCCGCCTCCGCACCCTGCTCGCGTACGTGAAGGAGCAGTGCCCCTACGTGGTCCCGACGGAGGACGGAGGACGGAGGACGGACGGAGAGGGGGAGAGTTCGGAATCCGTTCTCTCACCTCTCACCTCTCACCTCTCACCTCCTGGATCCGCTCTCACGACTCGCGACTCACGACTCACGACTCCGTCCCCCACCGAAGGTAAAGTCTACGTCGACACCGGCCCCGTCCTGGAGCGGGAGGTGGCGCGGCTCGCGGGGCTGGGCTGGTT
>CAYNFH010000008.1:0-60749 GCA_964396385.1 uncultured Chthonomonadaceae bacterium
CGCAGTACTCGTTCGCGGAGGGCACGGACATCCTCCTTGCAGTCCGGTTCAACAGCCGGCCCGAGGAGATCCGGTTTGTGGCGCGGCTGGCGCGTGGACTCGAAGTTCCGCTGGCGACTGAGCCAGATCGCTTTCTGGAGAGCGCCGTCTGCGAAGCGCGGGCCATACACGGCGTTCGGGAAGTGACGGTCCTTGTTGGCCGCCCCTTACCCATCTCCACCTGATAAGCAGCGCGACCTCCCATTCAGATTCTAGCTTCCGGGGAGCGGGGGATTACACGCAACCAATTGCTGGTTGGGTGTGCGACCGCACGAGCTCTTAGAAATAGAACTCTACAGAGCGGTTACCCATCGCCTGCTGCATCCCGTCCAGCGTGCGGACGGCGTTGGCCTCCGCCTCTGCCAGGATGTGCGACCGGATGGCGGATTCGGTCATCCGCCGCTGCGCTTCCTCTGTGGCGGCCGGCACGATGTTGTCGTCCGTCCAGAACAGACCGGGGCTCACCTGCTCCACCTTCACCTTCACATCCGGCGTGTACAGCCGCGCATGAGGAAGATGGACGCGCAGCCTGGTTCCTTGCGGCGTCTGGACCCGGGTGACATCCTGGGGCGCAACCCGGCTCAGGTCCACGCCCGCTTCTACGCCACCGTGGGCAACCACCAGTACCTGGTTGCGCGTAGCCGCCCGACAGAGCCCTTCCACCCCCGGAACCTTGCCAATCCAGCCATCCGGCGCCAGAGAGCGCTCATGCTCCACCACGTCCTGCATGTTGTAGCGGACCGTGTGGAGCTGCCCTAGATTCTGTATCTGCGTAAGCAGGGGACCGATCTGCGGCTCTGAGTTGGTGCCCATCTGCGGCCGGAGGAACCCGGCCACCAGGATGGCGCCCAGCCAGAGAACTCCTAGAAGAACGAACAGCGACTTAAACAGGGACAAACCACGCACTACTTCACTCCTTGATTGAGGTACGGTGGCGATCGCGCCGGCCGCTATTATCTCATAGCCTAGCGATCCGCCAGCAGGCAAGCGGGCTCGGAACCGAGCCACCGCGGCCGCAGTCCTATGGGCTGAGTTGTATATGAGTTGAACCGCCCCGGCGACCAGGCCAGGATTGTCTGGCGCCGGGGTTGTTTCTGTTAGCCGGGAAGGTAGTGCAAACGGGAGGAGAGAGACCGTGGAGCGCTGCGCTGTCTGCGGCGAGCCGATAGATCCGTACAATCCGCCGTACTCCGTATACTACGAAGGACAAGAGTATGGCTTCTGCAGCGAGGAGTGCAAGGAAGAGTTCGAGCAGGACCCGCCAGCGTATGCGGAGCCGTCACTCACCTAGGTGGTCTGCATGGGCTCGCAGAGTACCGATGCCAGGGAACGCGCCATTACGATCCTCTCTGGTCGACCGTCGGCGGTCGAACAGCGCCACAGTGCGCTGGAAAAAGGCAGTGCCGGAGAGTGGGAGAGCAACAGAAGCGCCTGCTTCGGCCTGATATATCACAGGTCTCCGGAACCAGGCAAGCGAGTGATCAGTAGTACACGGGCAGGCGGAGCATGAAGCCTGCGGCGATGCGGTCGAGCGGTCACGGAACCGCCGGAGAGCCGCATCAGTCTTCTGGACCTGTTGCAAGAATATCGGGACCGGCGCAGAGGAGTAGATCTCGTGGAACAACCCAATTCAACGCGGGCAGGGCAGAGCGCCGGCGTGCAGCAGATGCTCCAGAAGGCAGCAGAGTCGTGGCGGCGTACTTTCGAGCGGGAAGAGGCAGTGTCCCTGCGAGCAGCACAACGGGCAACCCGCAAGAGCAAGCGTGCTCTTGCGTCACGCGCGGAGCAGCCGCTGCACGACGACTGATCCCGACCGCTTAGTGAGGTCTTGAGCCTCTCTCCACCCGGACCACCAGCTCGTCCGGGGAGCAGGCTGCAATCTGCTCGCCCCGCCAAAAAGCGTACGGTATGAGGGCCAGGAGTACGGCGTTTGCAGTGAAGAGTGCAAGGAGGAGTTTGAACTCGACCCGAAGACCTATGCCGGAGCCGGCCCTGGCCTGGAGAGCCCCGGCGCTCAACGTGCGATGCCGTCGCGGTACAGAGCGCCTCCAACCGTCAAGCCCGTTTGCGATAATGGCGAGTGATGGCCGAGCAGGCCCACGATGGCTGTGCCGCTTCGCGCGGCGAAAGGATGCCCATGCAGGCACGCGACGCACGTGCCGGTCAAGATGTGCGGGTGGATCTTAAGGGGCTAGAGCTGGTGGTGCCCGAGGCACGAGGCTCATCGGTCCTCGGGGAAATAACCGAGGTGAACCTGCAGGAGGATGCGCTGAGGGTACGGATCACGCTGCCTGCGGGCCAGCAGCGAAACATCACCGTCAGTCCTCGCCGCGTGGGGCCACGCTAAACGGTCCCAACCCTCCCTCCGGGTCGCCGCAAGATCGGTCAGGCGCCATCTGACCGCGTTACCGCCGGTGGAACTGATGCCAGGCACGTTCCATCTCCGGTAGGAGGGTGTCGCTGCTCACCGGCTTGACGACATAGCCGCTCGCGCCAATGCTGTCCGCCTCCTCCCGGTGCTCCGAGTAGGCGGTTACCATCACGACGCAGGTGGAAAACTCTCGCAGGATCCGCCGCGTCGCTTCCAGGCCATTGATTGCTCCCGGCATAGTGATGTCCATGAGTACCAGATCCGGCTGCTCCCGGAGGACGATGCGTACCGCCTCCTCGCCGGAGGTGGCTGAGCCGACGACGCGCAGGCCGGCACGGGACAGAATGCGGCGCAGTTGCATCTGAGTGACACCTTCGTCTTCGACCACCACGGCATGCTTGCCCCTGAGCAAGCCGATATCACCACCTCGGGCCGAGGCCAGCACCGCGGGGTGCAGCGCTTCTGCATCTTGGGCCGCGCCAGCACGAGATAGGGGTAGTAACATCTCCTGCTCCTTATCGACGCCGCGCGGTACACTGCGGGTGGACTGCGGCAACTCAACCGTAGGCATTCTACCCAGAACTGCGTCACACGCGCTCTGTGACAACGAGCAATGCTGGTCCGGCCAAGTCCGTCTGCTTGACTGCCTCCCCTGCCGGCCTGTGATATAACAGACCGGCAGTTGTCTTGCTCCTGCGGATAATCCTTCTGCTCTTAGGGCGCGCTAGGACCCTCTTCCGGCTCCTGACGGTCGGCTGCGAAGAAGCTCTCGGAGCTCTTCGGTGCGTCTTGCCGCACCAGCTCATGCTGGCACACCCATACCCGCGAAGGAGTACCGACCGTGCCGACCGCCGACGAATCCTCGCTGACATCTCTCCCTTCCTGCGACCAGGAGCTCTGCTTCCAGCTCCTGATGCAAAGCTTTACGGACTACGCCATCTTCATCCTGGATACGGACGGGCGGGTGGCCTACTGGAATGCGGGCGCCGAGAGGCTCTTCGGCTACACGGCTGAGGAGATAACGGGGGAGCAATTCTCCGTGCTCTTCACCCCGGAGGACCAGGAGGCCGGAGTTCCGGACGACGAGCTCCTCTCCGCCAGTACCACCGGCAGAGCGACCGATGAGCGCTGGCACCGGCGCAAGGACGGCAGTCGCTTCTGGTGCTCCGGAATTACCGCCGGGCTCAAGGATGAAGAGGGGGCCCTGGCCGGTTTCGCCAAGATCGCCCGCGACCTCACCGAACGCAAGCAGCACCAAGAGGAGATCGAGCGGCTAAACGGGAGTCTCCGGCGAACTGTCTCCGAGACCCATCACCGGGTGAAGAACAACCTGCAGATGCTGGCTGCGCTCATCGAGATGCAAGTCATGGACCACCCAGAAAGTGCGCCGCCTGAGTTGATGCGGCTGGGGCAGCACGTGCGGGGTCTCGCGGTGGTCCACGACCTGCTCACCGTAGGCTCCCGCCGAGGCAAGCTCGATGTGCTCTCCGCACTCACGACGCTCGGCCGGTTGCTCGCCAGCCTGCGCACCAGCCTTCCTGACCGGCGAATCAACGTGGATATCGACGATGTAGACATACCGGCAAAGACCTCCGCTTCGCTCACTATCCTGGTCAACGAGCTGGTCACCAATGCCGCCAAGCACGGAGAGGGCGACATCGATGTGACTTTCACGCTCGCGGATGGCGCTGCACACCTGGAGGTATGCGACCGCGGACCGGGCTTTCCAGAGGGCTTCACGGGCCGAGACGTGAGTAGCATGGGGCTGGAGCTGGTGGAGAACATCGTCCGCATCGACCTGCAGGGGAAGGTGGAGTACGGGAACCGACCGGAGGGCGGTGCGCGCGTGGTGGTGACGTTTCCTCTTGAAGCGGCGCGGCAGTCACCTTGATGTGACCTCGCCTGCGCCTCAAGCCCTCAGCTCACGATGATGATCTGCGGTGCTTCTTCGCGGCTGAGACAGCCAGGGTCCAGATCGCGGCGATGAGCCGACCTTCCCTTCCGGGAGCGAAACCAAGGTCTCCCGACTGGACCGCCTCGGAGTAGGCCACGCTCCGGTAATCCGCAGATTCGGTGCGTTGGATGTGGACAGCCTGGGGGGCGTCTACCAACGCTCGCACCAGGCTGCCGATGAAGCCTCCCGGGCCATCCTGCTTTGGGCCAGGGTCACACACGCACGGTCCCCGGGAGCGTTTCCAAGGGCCGCGCGTCCGCAGTTTGACCTCGTAAGTCTGTGGCAGACGTTCAGTGCCACGCCCGGAGTTCCTTCCCCTGCGGACGCACCATGGCCCGGCCCATACGCTTGTTCAAGTGCCTGCAGCAGAGCCGTCAATCGAGCCGCACCTTCCCAGCCACCCAGACTTCGGCGCTCCAATTGACACAGCGCCCTCATTGCGGGCTTCAGATGCGGCACGGTGGACAAGACCATCGGCGTTGATGGGAAGATCGAGGGAGAGTTCGAGGTCGACCGCGCTTCGGCACACATCGTCCGGTTCCGCGCCTATGCCACTGCGGAGGCGTGGGGCGGGGGCAACCCCGGCCATACGGAGATGCCGCCCGCGGGCAAGTTCAGGCTCAACTTTGCGTTTGTCGAAGCCAATGACGCACTGGCTCGCGGCATCCCTCCGTCCTGGGCCTTTCTGCCTGAGTACCGCTAAGCGTCCTGTGAATCGGTGTCATCCACGTACTCTCGATTGTTCTGGTGGATCCAGCTCGGTACAATAGGCTCTCGGTGACTCTGGTCTCCGCCAGGCGCGCCAAGTCCGGCGTCTATGTCACCGGCCGGCAGCCCCTCTACGGCAAGAGGATAGCTCCACAGCAAGCAGAAGTAGGTCAATCAGATATGGAAGTGAACGTTTGTAGGCGAAACACTGTCCGAATATTCGGGCGCGGCAGCCAGCCCATGATGTTCGCGCACGGCTTCGGCTGCGACCAGAACATGTGGCGGTTCATCGCCCCGGCGTTCGAGGACGACTATCGCCTAGTGCTCTTTGACTACGTCGGGGCGGGGCGCTCCGATCTTTCGGCCTATGATCCAGAACGCTACTCCACCCTGGATGGCTATGCGCAGGACGTGGTTGACATCTGCGAGGCGCTAGACCTGCGGGACGTACTCTTTGTCGGCCACTCCGTAAGCAGCGTGATTGGCATACTTGCCTCCATCCGAGTTCCGGAGCGTTTTGACCGGCTGATCCTCGTGGGACCTTCGCCCTGTTACATCAATGAGCGGCCGGACTACCTGGGCGGCTTTGAGCGGGACGATATCGAGGGCTTGCTCCACATGATGGACAAGAACTACCTGGGCTGGGCGAGCTATCTCGCTCCAGTCGTGATGCGGCACCCGGAGCGGCCGGAGCTCTCCGCCGAGCTCGAGCAGAGCTTCTGCTCTACTGACCCGGTGATCGCCCGGCGCTTTGCCGAAGCGACCTTCCTTTCGGATAACCGCCGGGACTTGCCGAAGGTGCCGGTGCCGTCCCTGGTCCTGCAGTGTTCAGAAGACCTCATCGCGCCAGTGGAGGTGGGCCAGTACGTGCACCGGAACCTACCGCGGAGCACGTTCCGGCAGTTGAGGGCCACTGGTCACTGCCCCCACATGAGCCATCCGGAAGAGACGGTCGAGGCGATCCGGCAGTACCTGGAGCTTACCCGGCCAGACGGCTCCTCCAAGGAAGGGAGCGATGGATGACCTGTTGAACCAAGCGCCCTGCGGATACGTGAGCTTCCGCGACGACGGCACGATCGTGGAGGCCAACGCCACCCTGGGCGAGATGCTCGGCGTGAACCCCGAGACGCTCCGTGGTCGCTCCATCGAGACCGTCCTCACTCTCCCCAGCAGCATGTTCTACCAAACTCACTTCTTTCCACTGCTCAAAATGAGTGGTAAGGTCGAGGAGATCTACCTCACCCTTCGGATGGCAAGCGGGGACCTGCCCGTGTTGGCAAACGCGGTGCGCAGAGAACGAGACGGCGCCGCTGTGTGTGAGTGCATTGTTGTGAGTGTGCGCCAACGGGGTGAGTTTGAAGACGCCATCCTCCGGGCTAAGCGGAAAGCAGAGGCTGCTACCCGAGACCGGGAGCGCGCGTTGGCGCAGTTGGAATCCGCACACCAGCTACTGGAAGCCAACCGGGAGGAGTTAGCGGCGCTCAATGCCCGTCTAAAGCGTGCCATGACGGAGACGCATCATCGCGTGAAGAACAACCTGCAGGTAATCCATGCTCTCATCGAGATGCAGGTCACAGCCGGGCGCGAGCAGGTGCCGGTCACTGCGTTGAGCGGTATCGCCGCAAGTGTCCGGGCGCTCGGTGCGATCCACGACCTCCTTACGGGAGAAGCCAAGACGCGAGCCGCGGAGCATACGGTCTCATCACAGGTGCTCTTTGAACGCTTGATCGGGTTGGTGACGCAAATGAGTAGTGATAGGGAGATTCACGCTCACCTGCAGGATGTTCGACTCACATCCAGACAGGCGACCGGCCTGGCGCTCATTACCAGTGAGCTCGTCTCAAACGCCCTGAAGCACAGCGCAGAGGACGTTTGGATTTCCTTTTCCTGCAGTGAGAGCTCCGCCACACTGGAGGTCCGGGACCGAGGGCCAGGCTTTTCGCCGGACTTCGACCCTCTCGTCGCGGCCAACACGGGCCTGGAACTGATTGACAGCATGACAAGGTGGGATCTTGGCGGCGAGGTTATCTATGCCAATGTCCCCGGTGGAGGAGCGGCTGTGACCATCCGGTTCCCGCTTCAACCATCTCCCCAGGGGCACTGAGGCACTGACTCCGCCTGCCGCCTGCCGCCTGCCCCGGATAGACTGGTATGACTGCGTGTTTCCTCGATTACAACAGCCTAAAGATACCGTAGTACGGCAACGGAGCAACTTGAGCGCCAGCGCTTTAGATGCGCAGCCCGCCTCCGAATTCCACACAAGTTGGATGTAATTCCATGCCGCATTTCGCAAGTGAGCTTGCGGGAAGCCGCCTACGAGGGCTCACCGAAGACTGACGTCGCAGATCAGCAGCACGCGGGTTAGTGGGAGCCGCAGGGCCTCTGCACCGAGCCGATGGTGACTACGTCCCTGCTCGCAGACGGACGGTTTGTGCTGAGCGCTCTGCCCCGGTGGAAGCAGCTAGGACCCGGCGTCGTGGTATTCATGCGGAGACCTTTCGGGCTGCTCTCAATGGGGCTAGACGTGCACGTAATGCCGAATCCCCCGTGGAGGGGGCGCCAAGCGGCCACTGGTCGTTTCAGGCCATCCAGGACATGGCGCTTGTCTGCGGCATGGCACTCGGAGCGATAGGCGCGGCATGGTCGAAGCATCTTCCCTTTGGCATTGTGATCGGCGGGGCTATGATGTGCTCGATGCTCACGGCCGGATTCATGGGCACCGTGATCCCGATGGTGTCCAAGCGGCTTGGGTTCGATCCGGCGACGACCGCGGGACCGTTCGAGACCGCCTTTCCGGATGTGATCGGCTTCGGCGTGTTTCTGTGGCTGGCGTTCCTCTTGCTGCAATGGCTGCGGTGAAACCGGTTGCCGCAGCCGAGCCACGCCGATCCGTATAGTAGCGAGCGGACAGACGGACGGTGACGATCTTCTGGATCGCCACTACGCTGTTCCTCACAGCAGTGATGGGCGGCCTTTACGCTCTGCTCATGCACCTGCTGGATTAGATGTCCGCTGAAACAGTTAGAGCCCTCCTATTGGGGAGGGCTCTGATCCCTCCGAGCGGTTGCACCCGGCCCAGCGTCGGCCAGTTATTGGCTCCTGTTGAAGCTGTGGTCTGAAGGGAGCGCCGGGGGCGTAGCGGGTATGCGGTGAAGCCGGAACCGCCGCACGGACGAGGCCGTCTCTGCCTACGGCTGGCCCGATGACCCAGCGGGAGGAAGTAGTCGCCAGGATGCTGGTGCTCAACCTGGAGCGCGCCCGAAGGTTACCGCTCTAGCTGGAGGGGGATGCTCATGTTCATGGGCTTGGCCTCCGCGCAGCACGGCTGCGCCGCTCCGTCGGCCCCTACTCCGTCCATGTCGTCCAGCAGCACGTAGACCTCCCAGGCGGTGCCATCCGGGTCAAAGACCGACACCTTGTCCTGGAGCGCATAGCAGCAGGTGGTTAAGAGGACTCGCGCCTGCGGAAGTCAGCTGCTGCTGGAGCCTCCTCTTAAGCTGGCGCTCCAGCAGGTCGAACCTGGCTTAGCCTGGGTCCCTCTTGTGCGGCGCGGCGCCGAAGAGCGCCTCATAGAACGCCCGACGAACGCCGCCCTTGCCTGGAACTTCTGACCCCCCGGCAGGCTCCGAATCTGCCTCACTGCTTCCGGAGTTGATAGGAGTCGCTCTTCCAGAGGCGAAGAGTAGGGCAAACGGCCGAAGCGGGCTGGCACGCAAGAGAAAGGAAGGATGGTAGCGAATGGAAGCGTTTATCGCAACGGTCGTGCGAGCGCTCGTGGAGCATCCAGAGCGGGTGACCGTCCAGGCGGGCGACGTTGCCCCGGATGGGCGTCTAAGCTACACGGTGCAGGTGCTGCCGGCCGATGCCCGCTTCGCCATTGGCAGGGACGGCCGCCTGGCAGATGCGCTGCGGATACTCTGCTGGGCTGCGGCTCGAAAGCGGCGCCTGCCCCGTCCGGTCGTGGAGATTGTTGCCGACGAGCTCACGGAGCCTTCCGGCTAAGCCGCGATCCGCTCCTGTTGCGAAGCCGTCCTGCTCTCCAGCACCTTCAGCAGAGCGGCAACTACCTGCGGGTCAAACTGGCTGCCGCTCTGCCTGGCAATCTCTTCCACTGCTTCCTCACTCGTCCAGGCTCGCTTGTACGGCCGCTCGTTGGTGAGCGCGTCATAGACATCGGCCAAGGCGACGATGCGGGCTGTAAGCGGTATCGCTTCAGCGCTAAGCCCCTGTGGATACCCGCTGCCGTCCCACCGCTCGTGGTGACTGCGGGCGCTCTCTTCAGCGCAGCGCACCACCTCCGAGCGGCCGCCGGCCAGGATCTGCGCACGAATACCCTTGCGGGCTTGCTGTGGGTGTCGGTCTGGTCATCGTGGTACTCACACAGGAGCGCCAGGCGGTCCAGGATCTCGACTTGCGCCTCGGCGAACTCCCGCGTGCGCTCCCTACCCCCTCCTCCAGCCGGGCGTTCTGCTCCTTCATCTCTTCCGAGTGCCGTAGGTTTGCCTCATAAAGGGCGGCGTCCGCAGCGTACCCCGGTAATCAAGTAGGGTCAAGCCTGCCCAGAAGCGCATATAGGAGAGCCACCTTTTGGCTGCCTCCACCCCCTAATGATTCTACTAGCCCCAGCCAGATTATATCTTGGACCTTTCCTTATGCGGCGGCAGGAGGGAAACACGCAGATGCCATTCCTGCCGTCCCCAGACGAATTCTGGGTGGGGCAAGCCCAATCAATAAGAGCGAGCATCGGTATATGAAGTGGACTATCGGATCTAAGATCGCCGCCGGCTACGGGCTGGCACTCCTCACGCTCCTGGGCCTGGGCGCCTCCTCCTTTACCAGTGTCACCCGGTTTCTCAGGACTGCCGACTGGGTCGATCACACCTACAAAGTGATCGACAAGACCGACGCGGTCCTAAACGACTTGGTTGATGGTGAGACCGGGGAGCGAGGGTTTGCCATCACCGGCAAAGACGCCTTTCTGGACCCCTACCAAAGGGGAACTGAGCGGGTGGGCACCGATCTGCGGGAAGTCCGCAAACTTACCGCCGACAACCGCATCCAGCAGCAGTTACTGGACGAGCTCGAACCGCTCGTAGCTGCCCGTCTTGCCGCCTGGAAGGAGGCCATCGAAGTTCGCAAGAGCCATGGCCTGGAAGCGGCGGCCGCGGACATCGGTACGGGCAAGGGCAAGGAGCACATGGATGCTATCCGGTCTGTCATCGCCAGGATGAAGAAGACCGAGGCAGACCTTCTGGCAAAGCGCTCGGAAGAGGCAAACGCCAATGCCAGAACCACGATCGGCACCCTCATCGTCGGAATGTGTGTATCCGCCGTGCTCCTGTTCCTGATCGGCGCGATCATCGTTCGAAGCATCTCTGTACCCCTACGCCAGCTCACGAGCGCGTCCGAGCAGATCGCCTCAGGGGACCTGAACGTGGTCCTCGGGACCGCAGAGCGCCAGGACGAGATCGGGGCGCTGTCCCAGGCTTTCACCCGTATGGCCGGCTCCCTGAAGCGTATGGCACAGGGCGCCGAGGAGGTCGCGAGCGGCAACCTGGCGGTGACGATCGCGCCTCAGTCTGAGAAGGATGTTATGGGCAATGCCCTGGCGGCGATGGTGGCAAGGCTCGGCGAGTTGATCGGTCAGGTGCAAAAGTCGGGCGTCCAAGTCAACACCTCCACTACAGAGATAGCCGCCACCTCCAAACAGCAGCAGGCTACCGCCAGCGAGATCTCCGCGACGACCGCGGAGATCAGCGCCACCTCAAAGCAGATTGCCGCGACTGCCAAGGAGCTTGTGAAGGCCATGGAGCAAGTCACGGACGTCGCGGAAAAGACGGCCGCGCTTGCCGGAAGCGGCCAGGCAGGACTTACCCGGATGGAAGCGACCATGTCCCAGATCACGGAAGCGTCCAGCGCCATCAGTGCGCGGCTGGCCGTGCTCAATGAGAAGGCCGGCAACATCAACACCGTCGTTACCACCATCACCAAGGTAGCAGACCAGACGAACCTCCTCTCCCTCAACGCGGCCATCGAGGCGGAGAAGGCCGGCGAGTATGGCCGAGGTTTTGGGGTGGTAGCGACCGAGATCCGGCGTCTGGCGGACCAGACCGCCGGCGCCACCAGCGACATCGAGCAGATGGTCAAGGACATGCAGTCGGCCGTTGCGGCCGGCGTGATGGGCATGGACAAGTTCGCGGAGGAGGTCCGCCGCGGCGTAGAAGTCGTGGCCCAGGTGAGCGAGGAGCTCACCCAGATTATCGAGCAGGTACAGACGCTGACCCCGAACTTTGAGGCCGTAAGTGAAGGGATGCAGTCACAGGCACTCGGCGCGGAGCAGATCAGCGATGCCCTGTCGCAGCTTGGCGAGGCAGCCCAGCAGACGGTCGAATCCCTGCGGCAGGCAAACGCCGCCATCGACCAGCTTAGCGACGCCACCGGCGGGCTTCAAGTCGGCGTCTCCCGGTTTGTCCTGCAGGCATAGGGTCCGTGCTCTATCTCGTCTTTCAACTGGGAAGCGACCGTTACGCCCTGCAGACGGGTCACATAGCGGAGGTGCTGCCGATGTTGGCGGTCAAGGCGATCCCGCTGGCGGCGCCCGGCATCTGCGGCGTTATCAACTACCACGGGACTCCCGTACCCCTCATCGATCTGGCGGCCCTGGCGCTCGGCAGGCCCTCTGAAGCGCGAATGAGTACGCGCATCCTGATGGTGAGCTGCTCGCTCGGCGGTGAGGCGCGCCTGCTGGGCCTCCTGGCGGAGCATGCGACCGAGGTGGTCAGACGGTCCGAGGAAGATTTCGCAGACCCGGGTGTGACCGTGGCGGAAGCGCGCTACCTGGGGCCGGTCGCTGTTGATGAACGGGGAATCCTTCAGCGGCTGGAACCGGACGAACTGCTCACCGAAGAGGTCCGCGTTCAGCTTTTTCAACAACTCGAAGAGGCGTTCCCTCTGCATTGCGAGCTGGAGGGCGCATCCTGATGGCGCTCGAGCAGATTGAGGCCTTGCTGGGGCAGACCATAGGAGTTGACGCAGCCACCGTAGGACCCGCCTTCATTCGGCGGGCCGTCTCGGCGCGCATGGCTTGCCACGGTGTCAGGCGTACCGACGATTACTGGCGCCTGCTACGGGAAGACCAGCAGGAGACGCAGGACCTGATCGACGCCGTCGTGGTGCCGGAGACGTGGTTCTTTCGAGGAAAAGAAGCTTTCGACGCGCTGGTGCACCTGGCAATCAGCGAATGGCTTCCGGCCCACCCCGCCGCGCCGCTGCGCGCGCTCAGTGTCCCCTGTTCCACGGGCGAAGAACCCTACTCGATGGTTATGGCGCTGCTGGATGCCGGTCTGCCGGCGGAGCGCCTCCACATCGACGCAGTCGACGTGAGCGCAAAGAGTTTGGCTCTCGCGCTGCACGCGGAGTACGGCGCTCACTCCTTTCGATCATCCGACCTCGGCTTCCGAGACCGCCACTTCCGCCAGGCTTCCGGCCGTTACGCCCTGGCGAAGCGGATACGCCGTCCGGTGCACTTCCGGCAAGGCAATCTGGTGGATCCGGACCTCCTATCTGGTGAAGAGCCGTACGACATAGTTTTCTGCCGCAACGTCTTGATCTACTTTGATGTCCAGTCGCAGTGCCGGGCCCTTCTGCTGCTCCAGAGATTGCTCAAGCCGGACGGGGTGCTCTTCGTGGGCCCGGCCGAAGCAGTGCTCGCCATGGGCCATGGCTTTACCCCGGTCCGCCGTTCGGGCGCCTTCGCGTACCGCAAATTGACCGCGGAGAGGCGAGATCCCGGCACCACGCCCCTGCGCCGCCAGGCCAAGGCTGCACCGGCACGGCAGGCACCGTCCGCACGGACGCCCGCCACCCGGACAAGAAGGGCCGGAGCGCCCGCCGCGCGTGCCGCAGTGCAACCCGTCCGGGACCTCCAACCGAACGCCGACTTGGAGACCGCGAGGCAACTGGCGGACACCGGACGGCTGCACGAAGCGCGGGCGATCTGCGAGGCCTATCTGGGCACGGACGGGTTATCGGCTCCCGCATACTATCTGCTCGGCCTGGTAGAAGATGCGCTTGGCAACTCACGCCGCGCCGCCGAGTGCTACCGCAAGGCGATCTACCTGGATCCAGATCATGCCGAGTCGCTGAGCCACCTTGCCCTGCTGAGTGAGACGGAGGGTGACCGGCAGAGTGCCAAGCGCTTGCTGGCTCGCGCCGAGCAGGTCCGGCGGCGCAGCACATCGACGGGAGCAGGGATACGCATGGCCATTTATGACATACAACCCGGATCCACTGCGCCGAGCGAGATCCTTTCGGCGATGGGCGCTGCCCCATTGCTGGACCGAGACCTTCCACCTGACTATGTACGTGAGTGGACGGCTCGCATCGCCGCAGAGGAAGCGACAGAGGAGACCGGGGCCGTGCCGGTCCTGGTGTTTCGCATCCAGGCGGAATGGCTCGCTCTGCCCACCCAGGTAGTTCTTGAAGTGGCTCCGCGGCGCGCCTTTCATCGGATTCCCCACCGGGCGGACAGCATAGTTTCTGGGCTGGTGACCGTCTGGGGCGAACTGGTGCTTTACGCGTCTCTCAGCGCCCTGCTGGGTATCGAGCCGGCGCAGAGATCCGCATCGGCCAAGCCGCGCGCCATTCCGGAGCGTATGCTGCTGGTTGCCGCGGAAGGCGGACGTGTCGCTCTGGAGGTCGATGAAGTCGCGGGCCTGGATCGCTACCATCCGACAGAGCTCGAGGAGATACCGGCGACCCTCGCCAGGGCGTCGACTGCCTACAGCGTTGGGTTGCTGCGCCGGCAGGATCACACGATTGCTTGCCTCGATGCGGAACTGCTGTTCTACAGCCTGTCCAAGGGCATGTCATGAGCGCGGATAACAGGGACCTGAGCGCCCTCTCCATGCAGGAGCTCTTCCTGCTGGAGCTGGAGAACCAGTCCGGCATTCTGACGCAAGGCCTGCTTCACCTGGAGCAGGCCCCTCGCTCACCGCAGCTTCTGGAAAGCCTCATGCGGGCCGCACACTCCATCAAGGGCGCCGCGCGCATGGTAGATCTCGACCTTGCGGTGCGTGTCGCCCATGCCATGGAAGATTACTTTGAGGCCGCCCGGCAGGCTGAAAGCCCCATTTCGCCCGGACAGATCGACCTCATGCTCCGGTGCGTAGACCTGCTCTCCCGAATGGCGGACGGCTCGACAGCACCCGCCCTGCAGATTCAGACCGAAGTAGAGGAGATGTTAGCGGGCCTGCAGGAGCCCGACCTTGTTGCCCCGGACACGCCCACCACGCCGCCGCTCAGGCTCGTGACGTCCACCAGCCCTGGCGCACCCGCCGAACCCAGGGCAGAGCCAGCTCGGACGGCGGCGGCTCCGCCACGGCATCCCGAGACCCCTGCCCGGGACCTGCGCGTGGCGGCAGACAACGTGAGCCGGCTGCTCGGTCTGGCCGGGGAATCGCTCGTGTCCTCCCGCTGGCTTGATACCTACACTGCAGACTCGGCGCGTCTCAAACGAGTCCAGTATGAGCTGAGCCGCTCCCTGGACGGATTGCGTCAGTCGCTGGCCGCTGCCGGTCTGGGTGAGCGCGTGGTTGGACGGCTGGAGGAGGCGCGGCGCCACAACAGCCGCCTCGGGGAAGCACTGAACGACCGTCTGGAGGAGATTGAAGAGTTCGATCGGCGGTTCAGCAACCTCTCGCAGCGGCTCTATCAAGAGGTGCTGGACTGCCGCATGCGACCGTTTGCCGACTGTGTCCACGGGCTACCCCGCATGGTCCGCGACGTGGCGCGCAGCCTGGGCAAGGAAGTCAAGCTCGAGATTACGGGCGAGACAACCCGGGTGGACCGGGACATCCTGGAACGCATTGAGGCTCCACTTGGCCACCTCTTGCGTAACGCGGTCGACCACGGCATCGAGCCACCGGAAGAGCGCCGGGCCGCCCAGAAGCCGGCTGCCGGCTCAGTACGCGTGGAGGCGCGCCATCACGCGGGAATGCTGCTCATCTCCGTGGAGGACGATGGACGCGGAGTAGTTCCGGAAGTTATCCGCCGGGCTGTTGTGCGCCAGGGTCTGGCCGACATGGCGGTGGCGCAGCAGCTCACCGAGCCGGAACTCCTGGAATTCCTCTTTCTCCCCGGCTTCACCCTTAAGGGCGAGGTGACCGAGATCTCGGGCCGCGGCGTCGGACTGGACGTGGTGCGGACCATGGCCAGGGAGATCGGCGGCAGGGTGCTGACCTCCTCCCGGCCCGGTGAGGGCATGCGCATAGAGCTCCAGCTTCCGCTTACGCTCTCCGTGATCCGCGGTCTGGTGGTGGAGATATCCGGGGAGCCCTACGCGTTCCCGCTTGCGCGGGTTACAGCCGCTGCTCGCGTGCCGCAGGCAGACATAGAGCTGGTGGAAGGGCGCCAGCACTTCCCGTATAACGACCTCCATATCGGCCTCGTTCCGTCCCACCAAATCCTGGAACTGCCGGCTTCGGAGCCAGCAGGAGGCGATGTGGCGGTGGTTATCGTGGGCGAGCACACAGGCCTGTACGGGCTGGTTGTGGACCGCTTTCTGGGTGAGCACGAGCTGGCGGTGCGGCCTCTTGACCCGCGCCTGGGCAAGGTAAAGGACATCAGCTCCGCGGCGCTCATGCCGGACCAGACGCCCGTCCTGGTAGTGGATGTGGACGACCTCATCCGCTCGATTGAGAACCTGGTCTCTGGCGGTAGGCTTGCCCACGTCGGCCCGGATGGCTCAGGGTCCGGTGCAGACCGGCGGAAACGGGTGCTGGTGGTAGACGATTCACTCACTGTACGCGAGCTGGAGCGGAAGCTCATCGCCAGCAGAGGCTACGAGGTCGACGTGGCGGTAGACGGCATGGACGGCTGGAACGCCGCACGCTCCGGGCAGTACGACCTGATAGTCACCGACGTGGACATGCCCCGCATGGACGGCATCGAGCTTGTCGCGCGGATTAAGCAGGATGCCCGCCTCCAGTCCGTGCCGATAATGATTGTGTCCTATAAGGATCGGGAGGAGGATCGCCGCCGCGGGTTGGATGCCGGCGCCGACTACTACCTGACCAAGGGCAGTTTCCATGATGAAACGCTGCTCCAGGCGCTTAGGGACCTGATCGGAGACGCAGCCGCATGAGGATTGCCATCGTTAACGATTCGGTAATGGCCGTTGAGGCGCTATCGCGCGTTGTGAGGAGTGTCCCGCAGAACCAGATCGCGTGGGTCGCCTCTGATGGCGCCCAGGCGGTGGCTCGCTGCGCTGAGGATACGCCGGACCTGATCCTGATGGACCTCTACATGCCTGTAATGGGCGGGGTGGAGGCGACGCGGCGCATTATGGCCCGGACTCCCTGCGCCATCCTGATCGTGACGGCCGCCACCAATGGACACGCGCCAGAAGTCTTTGGCGCGCTTGGGGCGGGCGCCCTGGACGCAGTGGATACGCCGCGCCTCGGCGCCGGGGGAGCCATGAACGGTGGAGCAGGACTCATCGCCAAGATCCGCACCGTCGGGATACTCACGGGTCTCGGGACGGGCCGGAGTGATCCTCAGGCAGCTTTCCCAACAGGAAAACTGCGGACCCCGGCCCGCTGCGACCTCCTGGTCGCCATAGGCGCATCTGCCGGCGGACCCGCCGCGCTGGCCTCAATCCTGGCCTCACTGCCCCGGGCTTACCCCGGTGCGCTCGTTATCGTCCAGCACGTCGACGCCCAGTTTGCTCCCCTTCTCACCCGCTGGCTGAATGAGCGATCCAGCCTGCCGGTGCGTTTGGCGCGGGAGGGAGACCGGCCAGAGCCCGGAGTGGCCCTGGTGGCAGGAACCGGCGATCACCTGGCGCTGAGCGGCGCTCGTTCCCTCGGCTATACGCCGGACCCTCGCGATCTGCCCTATCGCCCCTCTATTGACCTGTTCTTTGAAAGTGTTGTCCGGCACTGGCGGGGCAGAGCGGCAGGCGTTCTGCTCACCGGCATGGGTCGAGACGGCGCCATGGGGCTGAAGGCGCTGCGCGATGCCCGCCACACCACGCTTGCCCAAGACCAAGCTACATCCGCCGTCTATGGAATGCCCAAGGCCGCGGCGGAGATGGAAGCCGCTCACTTGATTCTTCCGCTCCAACAGATCGCTCCAAGACTGGTAGACCTCGTCCGCGAGCGGCCGGCGATGGAGATACGAGGACACTCAAATGGATGATTCAACCAATTCCGTGCCGGTCGGGCTCGCTCCGGCCGCCGACCACCCGATCATGGTGCTCCTGATAGACGACCAGCCGATGGTAGGGGAAGCGGTCCGCCGCATGCTGGAAGCGGAGCCAGACATCGATCTACACTACTGCGCTCTACCGCAGGACGCGCTGGAGCAGGCCAGGCAGATCCAACCCACGGTTATCCTCCAGGACCTCGTCATGCCGGGGACCGATGGGCTGGAGCTGCTCAGGCAGTTTCGCCAGGATGGGTCCACCTCCAGCACGCCGATTATTGTGCTGTCCACCAAGGAGGAGGCGTCGATCAAGGGCCAGGCGTTTGCCCTGGGCGCCAACGACTATCTGGTCAAGCTGCCGGACAAGATTGAGCTCATTGCGCGTATCCGGTACCACTCGGCGGCATACCTGAACCGGCTGCAGCGCGACGAGGCGTACCGTGCGCTCAGGGAGAGCCAGCAGCAGCTTCTGGAATCCAATACCGCTCTTGTTCGGGTCAATTCGAGTCTCGAGGCCGTGGCTGCCCGGCTCGTCACAACGAATGCTGAGCTGGAGCGGGCGCTGGCAGCACGGGACCAGGCTGCCGCAGAGGTCCTGCGTGAGAAGGCGCTCCTGGAGGAGCGGGTAGCCGAGCGCACGCGCGACCTGGAAGAGGCGCAGGTGGAGATACTGGAGCGGCTAGCCAGTCTGGCGGAGTTTCGCGACGACGCGACGGGCGAGCACACGAAGCGCGTTACCGAGTTGGCAACGGCACTGGCAGAAGAGCTGGGGATGGAGGAGGCGGAACTCCATCGACTTCGTATGGCCGCCGGCATCCACGACGTGGGAAAGGTTGCCGTGCCGGACGAGGTCCTGCTCAAGCCGGGGAAACTGACGCCGGATGAGTTCGAAGTAATAAAGACCCACACCACTATCGGCGCGCGCATCCTCGCCGGTGGGCGGTCGCCCATCGTGCAGCTTGCAGAGCAGATCGCCCGGTCGCATCATGAGCGCTGGGATGGCAAGGGCTATCCGGACGGTCTGGCCGGTGAAGGAATACCACTGCCCGCCCGGATCGTAGCGGTTGCCGATGTGTTCGACGCTCTCACGCACGTGCGCCCGTACAAGGTGGCCTGGAGCGTTCAGGATGCCGCGGAGGAGATCGCCCGGCAGAGCGGCACTCAGTTTGACCCGCAGGTGGTGGCGGCGTTCCTTCGCTTATATCGGATCCAGGTGCCCAAAGCCGCCTGAACGAGGCGGAGAACAAGAGAGCTGGCAGCCAGGCATAAAGTACGACGTCGGCTGTCCCAACAAAGAAGTTTGAACAATCAAAGATCGTCACCAAGAGCGGCAGGTCACTTCAAGGCGACCTGCCGTTTCTCGGCGTGAAGCGTACAATTTCGCCTCACTCCGCAGCGGTTCAGTGAGCCACCTGCGCTTCACGAGCATGGTCGGTGCCGTGCAGTTTGGTGTCTACAAGGATAGTGTCTGCACAGCCAGCCTCTACTGCGACTAGCTCCCCCAACTATCTCGACGCAGATCCTCGGCAGACGATACTTACGCGCCCGAGCCTTGGCAAGCACACGCAACGCATCGGCTAGGCGACGGTCTTTGCCGATGGCGAAGCGCGCATCCTGGGGAAGAACCCGCACACGGTAAGAGATAGTTCCAACCTCCGCGGTAGTCGCGGTTACGTAGACATGCTCTGGGCACTCGCCAAATGACCGCACCACACGTGACCGATGAACTCCCCCACGTCTAACCTCCGTCGCCAGCCATACGGCACTGCGCAATGGCCGCACATATGAGCGGTTGCGCGAGCGCATTGAGGTACGCTGGAGCGTAGCAAACTGGCGCAGAGGTGCCCGAAGGAGAGGACGTCTTGCTACAAGCATACAAAGGAGATGTCTGTCGGTGACAAAGAGGAAGCGTCAAGTAGGCAAGCGCGCAAGGAACGAGCGAACACAATGCCGAACTCCGCTGCATGAACGCTCATGATTCACCCCAGGTCCGCCGCAAATGCGGTCTCCAGCGTACGGATATTCGGACCCGACGCGCGACTGAGCGCCTGCGCCAGGCGCTCAGAAGTGGCGGCGAAGCCGCCTACCGAGAGGAGTGGTATCGCATCTTCGGCAGATACCCGGCGGACGAGAGCGGTGCGGCCTCCGGCCCCGTTGCTGATGCCTGACGAGTTGCACGTTGTCCGGGAGCCATACTTCAGAAACCTGCGTCTCCGCTAGACGCTATCTTACCGGTACCTCGCGGGAAACTGTATTCACAAACGCAATACACAGCAATAGTATAGCAATAGAACATATACGTAACACTCCATATGGCCTCCGCCGTTCCTTCTTCCGCTTCCCCTAGCCAGCAACAGCCTAACCCAGCAGAGCGCATCATAGACGCAGAGCGCCAGATGGTCAGCATCCGGCTGACCAAGGAGGCGCGATGCGCTCTCAAGTTCCTCGCGGACGGGCTGGGCATCAGCCAGGCCGCCGTCGTCGAGCTGGCTATTCGTGACTTCAACCGCGATTACGCCGATGAGGCAGCGGTGGGGTCGGGCGGCGGCCGAACCTTCAAGAAACTGCGCGTTGAAACCCTAGGCCCCCGCCGCTTCGACCTCGGTACGGTGTACCTGAGCAACCGGGCGAAGCGGGCGCTTGAAGAGGCTAAGGTGACCCTCAACGCGTTGCTGGCGCGCTACGTCGCTGGCGATCGGGGCGACCAAGGGAAAGCGGACAAGCATATGAATGACCGGAGGCTCAAGGAGGGTGACGAGCTCGACGGCTACTATCTGCTGCCAACCAGGCGGCTAATAATGATCCAAACGGATCCCGAGCGTGTGCAGACGAGCGTTGAAACCTACGAGGAATTGTACGGCTAAACAGAAGGCTGGTAAGCGATGTTGAGGATAGGAATTACTCCTTCACCGGTACCCTCTGCTTGCTCCAAGAAAGAGCCCGCATGCAAAAGCGCGTGCGGGCAGATAGTTACGCCGGAGACACCTGGCGGTCTGCCGGCTCAACCCAATTGAGCGGGTGGCCGGGCGGGAGCTCCAGGCAGCGGATGGTATCTGCCTCCTCCTGGGTGAGGAAGAAGGCAGGAAGGAAAGCTACGCCGAGCCGGGCCGCCTTCCACAAGCGATGATAACCGTCTATCAGCAGGACACTGCCTAGGAAGGGGATGAAGAGGAGCGGCTGGGTGAGGTCGGTCGAGAGCGCGTACGAGCGGTCGATCCCGTTGTAGTGTGTCTCAATCGCCTCTGTCGTGACCTGGTGCTCTTCCAGGCTGAACAGCTGGACGGATCTGCCGTCGCCGGCAATCTCCAGCCCACGGGTCACGTCCCACACCCGAAGTGTCCCGTCTTCGGCCACGTGCTGATAGGAGCGGTGCCAGAGGGGCGGCAGCTCCACGAGCGTGCCATCGGTCAGGAGCAGGACAGGCATCCGTATTGCTCCTTTCTGCGGGTGGTAACGACGACCGGCCAGAGGTCCGGCTGCTCCTCACGAACGGAAGTGAATCGGCCCTCCTCACCGAGCACCAGGTGGTCCAACACGTCAATCCCCAACAGCTCCCCCGCGCCAATGAGCCGAATGGTCACCTGGCGGTCTTCAGGGCTCGGCTCCGGGTCACCGGAGGGATGGTTGTGCCCCACGATAAGCCCGGCGCAGTTCGAGAGGATCGCCGCCTTGAACACTTCCCGCGGATGCACCATGGCGGCGTCCAGGCAGCCGATGGATACGGTGTGGATCCCGAGCAGCCGGTTCTTGCTGGAAAGCGCCAGGACCGCGAAGGTCTCCCGGTCGCGGTCGGCAAGGTAGCTTGCCAGTACCGCCGCGGCGTCCTTTGGGGTCTGGATGATTCGCTCTGGCACCTGGTGGCAACCCTCCTTGACGAGAGCAACGCGTAGAACCGGAGCGTAGAGAGGAGGTCCGGGCTTCGGAGGCGGCGGAGTACCATTTAGGCGCCGGACCACCTCTTCCGCGCCACACTTGTAGGCAGCCAGGCAGACGAGCGTGCCATCGGGGTCGAGCACCGCAAAGTGCCGGCCCCGCTTCTCAATGTCCATAAGTGAATCTCCTGTGGCAAAGGAAAGGGGCAGGCGCTACGCCTGCCCCGGAAGAGTTGCTTTGAGCCGATGGGAACCTAGGCGGCGCGCGCCAGTTCCTTGAGCTCGCCAGCGGGAAGGCAGAGGAGCCGACCGCCGATGGCCTCCAGCTCCGTCGCCCTGTCGTAATTGGCGACGGTGGCAGCCGTGGCGGTGACGGCGTTGGAGAGGCCCCAGGCGGAGAGGTCGGCCCCCTCGATGAGGTTCCTGAGCACGTCCTCCTTCTCGTCCTGGGAGAGAGCGAATTTGCGGGCGGTGGTCTCCACCACCTTCTCGATCCCGCCCTCCAGCTTGAGGCTGGTCGCGTCCTGCATCTTCGCCACGCTCTCCATGAACTTGTGCTCATCGAGCGCGGCGGTGACGTGGTCGCGGACTTTGAGCAGCCGGGCCTTGGCGTCGGCGGCGCGGGTGTCGCTCTGGTAGACCGCGCCGTTGTCGTCGGCTTCCAGGACCTTGCCCACGTGGCGCTGCCGGTAGGCAGTCTCCATCACCCAGAGGTTGGTGCACATCAGCTTGTACACCACCTGCTGGACCGAGAGGCTGCCCAGGCCCACTTCGGAGTTGGTGAGGATGAAGCCGGCCTGGACTACCTGCGGCTCCTTGAGGTAGCCGTGGGCGTCCCGGATGTTCTCCGGCCGAACTACGGCCTCAAGCTTAGGGCTTACCACCTTCAGATAGAGCTTCTTCTCGGTCACCTCGCAGGAGAGGACGTTGTCGGGGCTGAGCCCCTGCTCCTCGATCACGCGAGCGGCGACCCGGAACACGTCGTAGTTATCCAGGTCCGGGTTGTAGGTGTCGGAGAGGAAGGCGCGGCAGGCGCCGTCCAGCGTCCTCACCAGGCGGCCGTCCTGCCCCTTGGCGATCATCAGTTCGTTCACCAGCACGTCGAAGAGTGGGTGGTCCTCCTTGTAAGGATCGTAGTCTTCCCGGAGGACCGGGACGCGCAGTGACTCGGTCGCGCCGCGCAGCCGGTCGTAGAAGAGCTTGGGGATGCCGGCGTACTCGGCTAGCTGTCCGTGGGCAACGTCGTTCAGGGTGTAGGGCTCGTTGACAAGGAGATTGGAGTGGCCGTTGCTGGCGACCCGGATCTGATTCGCCGGGGCGAGCAGATCCTTCTTGGCATTGGCCTGGCGGCAGAGCTCCTGGGAGAGCTCGGGGATCGTGCGTCCTTGCTTCATGCGATCAGCTCCTCCGGTGGGATGATGGGAATAACCGTGGTGTCCGGTTCCTGTGCCGCGCCATTGTAGGCGTTGCCGCCGCAGAGCGTGCAGGCAAAGGAGCGAGCGAGCGGCGCCCGGCAGAAGGGGCAGAGCTTGGGTGGATCCGGCTCGTCAGGGTCCGGCGACCCGCAGCGACCAGGCGGCTCTTTAGGGGGAGCGTTCATAGCTGGTTTGTACTCCTTTCAGAAGATTGGGAAGGTACAGAGGAGGCATGTGCCTCCAAGCCACGGTAGCGGAGGGGAGAGCCAGGCGGCAAAGGGGGTTGCGCAGGCGAGACGCAGCATGCACGGAGACCCTGTCAACCGTGGGGACAAACAAAGGCCCGCGCTGATACTACTAGCGCGGGCAGGATCGGTCACTTCTCAGTCTTGGCTTTGGCGGGCTTCGGAGACCGTGAGCTGCGGCTTCGGCGTCTGGGCCGCGGAGCGTCGCTCTCGCCCTTGGTGTCCGCTTGTGGCTGGGCGGTGATGCAGGGCCGCTCCGCGAGGTAGGCCGGATCGATCCAGCGGCGCAGCCACCGGCAGCAGATGCCGATGACGAGCGCCTGGCCCGGACCAAGCCGTACGGACGAAAACCGGCCGGCCTTGAGCTGCTCTACGGGATCTGCTGGCTGCGTGCATGCCGCTCCGATGCGCATGAGCTGCTCGCCGGAGGAGCGCAAGCAGACGGCGTAGTGGCCGGCGAGCCGGGCGGTCTCCCTGGCGGTCATCGGTGCGCGGCGAGGGTCAGGGGGCGTCGTGCAGGCCGGAGCGCTGGCCCGGCGCATGCGCTGCTGTTCAGTCTGCTGCGCCTGGTTGAAGGCAACTGCCGCGAGTTCCTGAGCCTTCGCTTCGACTTCCGCAAAGCCTCCCCCGATCTCATCGTGGTGCCAGAGCTGCTGCGTGTCCAGCAGCTGGTATCGGAAGCGGTGGGAGCGGGCCTGGTAGCGGTCGTAGCGGACTTTGCACCGGCTCCCGTCCGGCAGGACTACCTCACACTCATGCGTACGAATGGGCCGCCCCGGCTGACGACCGCCGATGGCGGCCCATTCCTTCGGGCTCAGCGTTATTCCGACAACGTGGCCCGGCATCGGGCTATCCCCCTTCCCCGGTACTATCGTCCACCTTGCGCCGGTAGCGTTGTAGCGCGTGATCCCACACGAGGAAGTCGGCCGAGCCTTCGAAGGGGCGCAGGTCCCGGGGCAGACCAACAAGGGCCCGCCGCACCTCGAAGCCCTGCTCCTTAAGCCAGCGGTACACGATGTACCAGGCATCGTCGTGGGCCTGCTGGCGGTGCACGGCCTTGTCTCCGAACGGCCGGCCATAGAGCATCGTCATGCTGGCCGCCCGGAAGCGCCAGTAATGAACGCAGCCACTATAATCCGGCTGCGCCACCATAAGGCAGAGGTCGTGCGCTTCCGGGATGCCGGAGCCGGCGTCCACGCCGGTTATGAAGCGGGTGGCGTAGATGGGGCGGGCGCGGTCGGCGACCTCGGCCCACTCCTCCAGCCGGACATAGCCAACGTAGAGGCCCGGTGGTGGGGGTGCCGCTAAGGTCTCGTTTTGCACGGGGATTTGAAGGGTCTGTATCGTCTCCGCGCTCTCCTGTCCGGTCCTGCTGCCGCTGTCAGGCTGCATGGTCTCTTCTCCTTTGCCAAAGTACGTGGATGTAGCGGCCAGATGGGCCGCTTTCAGCTCCAGGCTAGGAAGAAAGAGAAGGGGTGGCAACCACTGGTGCGTGTAGGCTTCGGACGCATCTGGAGCAGGACGGCTTTCCGCTTGCGCAACCTACCTTGTGCTATGTCGCGGGGCGGCTCACGCTGGAGACCATACAAGCTGTCCCAGCATGTCCACCCCTCCTCGGCCACAGGCCAGAACCTACTCCGTGATCTATGCCGACCCTCCCTGGCGCTTCAGCAACTGGAGCCCGCACCGGGTTTGGTGTGCGCAGGAACCACGAGGCCACCGCGTCCGCGGATTGGCGCCGTACCCCTGTTTGACCACCTCCGAGATCGCCGCCCTCCCGGTGGCGGACCTCGCCGCCAAGGACTGCCTGCTCTTCTTATGGGCGGTCTATCCCATGCTGCCGGACGCGCTTGAGGTGATGAGAGCATGGGGATTCGCGTTCAAGACCTGCGCTTTCACGCGGGTGAAGTTACGGCGAAGCGGCACCGGGTTTCACCTGGGGATGGGGTTTTGGACCAGGGCAAACCCGGAGATCTGCTTGCTCGGCGTACGCGGGCATCCAAAGAGGGTGAGTCGGGCCGTGCCGAACCTGGTAATCTCGCCGCTGCGAGAACACTCCCGCAAGCCTGACGAGGTCCGGGAGCGGATCGTGGAGCTGTGTGGCGACCTGCCGCGGGTGGAGCTGTTTGCCCGGCAGAGGTTTCCGGGATGGCATGCGTGGGGCAACGATGTCATATGCGACGGGCTACCCCGCAGCGTAATGCGCATGTAGCCCAAGCCGCGGATCGCTGAGATGCGATTGACACTGAATTCGGAAGAAGACTGACTTTCACGCGCTTGATACCCAGTGTGAGCGCCTCCCGAATCATGGCCGTCAACTAGCCGTCGCTTGCCGAGAACCGCCCCAAGCATGGCGCATGCCGAGGCGGCCGGGGTGCTGCATTGGCATGTTGCGTCAGTCTGGCGCTCTTCATCCGTCGTTGTACAAAGCCCCGCGAAGCGTCCGCCTCTCGATGAAATCTCGAACAGTTGGGGATAGGACTTCGTCGACGCTCAGGAAGCCGGGTTCAGGGTATCTCGCCTGTCGTCGCGCGGTTTCCGAGGAGAATTCCGCATACTCTGTGGAGTCTATGCCGCTCAGCTGCATCGTGCGGAGAGCCACAATGTCAGCCACCCGTTCACTCACTTCGCGGGACAGAAAGAGCGACGGTGGCACGAGTTGGTGCACGAGTTCGTGTACCAGTATCCCTGCACCAAGTGCCGGACTGATGGGTACGAGCCGACCTTCTTCAAACGTCACGGTCTTCAGCGAGAGGGGCTGCGCAAATGAGGGCCAGAGAAAGGTCGGGTAGACCATTACTCTGTCTTCGCGCCATCGATAGCCCGTCAGCCGGGTCAGCGTGACCATTAGCTGTTCGTGCCTGCCGGACAGTATTGCTTCGACGCCGGCAGCTCCCGCTGCCACAGCGGTCGACAGTTCGGGGACAGTATATTTTGAAACAGCAGAGTAAGACGGGTTACCATTGACCCACTTGTAGTGAATTCCAAGTGGCGCGGTGCGGAATTCGATCGTCGGGATCACTCGAAGAAAGTTAGCTTGTAGGTGGTGCTAGAGTCACCGTTTGTCACCAGACTACAGGATTTCGGAGCCAAGATCAACGGGCCAAAGTCGTCCCGAGGCTCCACGCGATGCCGGAACCCGCTTCTCCAGGACCGCGAGTACCCGTTCCTTCATAAAGCCGAGCTTCTCGTTAAGCTCAAGCATAGGCCCGTTGGAGGCGCTCACAGAGCAATAGATGGCTTCAAATGACTCTCTGATAGCGGACTCGATGCTCCGTTTCTTCAATCCTGTGGCAATGCCGCGCCGCCGGTATGCAGGCCGCACGGCAGTCATCCTTTGGTAGAGGGCTGCTGCGTTGCGCAATGAGGGATGGAGGCAAGTTATGCCCGTGAAAATCTCCCCTTCACGGGCTATATAGACCAAGTCAGGCGACTGCTTCCAAGAGTCGTATACGGCGCACCATCGCCGGAACGAAAGTGGTTCGATCCGATCCGGCCCCGGGAGGTCGACTGCTGCATCGCAGTAGAAGGAATGGAGTTTGCGCTGCCAATACGGGTCACGTCTCTGCTCGTCCGCTAGGGTGCATGCCTCGGAAAGGCCTGGGCCGCGGAGGTCAACGGGCCTGACGGTCACTCTTGCGTCCTTCAACCGCAGATGCATTACCCAGACCCTGTGAACTTCTGTGAATCCTTCCCTGAACAGAAGGTTGAGCAGTGGTACTTGGTCTTCACGCACGCGGGCCTGGATGCATCCCCCGCCGGTTCTGCATAAGCTCGCTTCCACGTGCGAGAGCAGCGCACTCCCCAACCGGTCCAAGTCTACTGGATCGCGTAATCTGATGTGGAGCCTGGTCTTGGGCAGGCATGTCAGCGCCTGATGGGAGCTTAACCAGGCACAGCCAAGGAGGTCCAGCCGGTGCTGCCCGATGGCGGCGAAACCGTGGGACAGGATCTCACCCCACCACGCGTGAGATTCGACAAGGGCTGCCACGAGGGGAAAGTGCTCTGGCCTGACTCGGGTGATCTCAGCTTGAGATGGGTCCATTCTGCCTGGTGGTCGCATGCCGCACGAGAGTGCTTACCGTGCCCGGGAGGAATCTTCGTCGGCTCGTCGAACTATCCCTGCGGCCATCCTTCTCACCCTGGTGTGGCCAGTAATCCCCGAAGGGTGACACCTGCAAGGGAGGAACCGATGGAAGAACATGGTCAGACTGCTGCCCCACAGGACTCCCGGCCGGAGCAGTCGACCTCCCCGGCTGTAGCCGATGCGCCCGCCCGCTCGCGATTCAAGGTCAAACGGGTCGCCGTCCACAGTACGGCGCACGACGTCGGCTTCGAGTGTAGTGGATCGCAGTGTTCGTGCGGAGACTAGGCTAGCACACAGGGGCCGCTATCGACCGCCCGCAGGGGTGCGCGGAGGCACACGCCTCCGCGCACCCTTTTTTACTGTGCACCAAAACATGAACCTTTGCATCATCGGTAAATATCCACCTATAGTTGGCGGGGTAAGCCGCAACACCTACTGGCTGGCGAACGGCTTGGCCGAAAGCGGTGCTGAGGTCCACGTCGTTACGAACGCCCAGGAGGTCGAATCTGAATATCGGAGCTGGTCTAGGCGTTTCTCGGGAGACGATCCTTCACGGTTTTCCGCGACTGCCCAGGCCAGACTCTTCGTCCATACAACAGACGGCTCGCCTGTCCGCTACATTCCGTGGGCAAATCCGTATGTGACCAAGCTCGCCTCCGTGGCATGCAGAGTGGTCCGAGAGCATGCATGCGACTTTATCCTAGGCTACTATCTGGAACCGTACGGCCTCGCGGCGTACCTCGCGGCACAGTGGACCGGCATCCCGTATGGACTGCGCCATGCCGGCAGCGACATTGGCCGACTCATGCTATCTACTGACCTTCGCACGAGCTATCGCGAGGTAATAGTGGCCGCGGACTTCCTGATCGCTAACCAGACGAGTTACCGCGGCTTCTTGCGCCTTGGAGTCGACGCGGAACGGGTTTACCTCCTCCCACGCCTATTCCCGCCGGACACGATCTTCCATCCGGCGGCGGCTCCGATGGACATTGCGGCAATCTCAGCAGAGTTGGGCGCGCTGCCCACGCCCATCCATGCCAAGGTCTACCAGCGGCAGTGCGAGCGCCCGTACAACCCGACCCTGCCCGTCATCGGCGTCTACGGCAAGGCCGGGGAGACGAAGGGGACGTACGATCTGGTGCATGCTCTCGGCCAGCTCAAGGGCCGGGGCCACAGATTCAACTTTCTCGCGATGTGTCAGGGTCCCAACGACAGGTTCGCTAGGCTCGTTGACCTAGTTGTCGAATACGGCATTGAGCAGGACACGTGGTTCCTACCCTTCGTTCCGCATTGGGAGGTTCCGAGCTTCATCCGCGCCTGCGACGCCGTGTGCTGCTTGGAACGTGGGTTCCCGATCCGGTCCCACACGCCCGAAGTCCCTAATGAGGTTGTGGCTTGCGCCACGTGCCTGATCGTCTCGCCGGAAGTGGCGAGCAAGCAGGCCTATGCAGCGCAACTGGCACACGGCTACAACGCCTTCATCGTCGACCCACGCCACGAAACTTCGCTCGTGGGGGCGCTAGAAACAGTAGTAACCAACCCGCTTGGCGCGCGCAAGATCGGCTCCCGCGGTCATCGCGAGCTGTGGACTGTTGCGACCAGGTTCCGGACTTGGGCTTCTGAGTGCTTGGCAGATTTGCGCGGAATCTACCAGGACATCATAGAAAGGAGGGACCGCTTGAGTATCGCCGAGATGCAGGCATGTCTGGCAAGGCTCTGCGCGGATGAGACGTTCAGGCGGCTTTGCGAACACAACCCATCTGTGGCGCTGGATGACTATAAGCTCACTGAGAACGAGCGACAAGCGCTCCTGAGCATAGATCGGAGGATGTTGGTCCGGTTCGCACAGTCCCTCACGCAGAAGCGTCGAGCGAAGCTGGCCTCTGCCTACCCGCTGACTTTCTCCCACTTGCCGCAGTCGGAACTGGACCGCTACTACGGCCGATATCACCAGCTTTACCCGGACCGGTCAGGCGAGCGCTTCCAGGAGCAGGCCTGGGAGTTCGGCCGGTTCCTCGAGGAGAGTGTCGCCACCGACCACGATGTGGCGGCATACTGTCCGGACTTGGTTCGGTTCGAGCGGCTGTTCTTCGCCGCAAGAGTGTTCCCGACGGAGGAAGACGACTTTAAGCTTAATTACCGGCCCGAAGGGCAGCAACCAACTTCGAGCCCCAGCGCTCGTCGGCCGATACTCTGCGAGGGCGTATACCTTGGGGCATTTCACTACGACGTCCTAGACCTCGTGCAGCGCCTCACGGACGGCGGCGACCTCGACGGTCTAAGATCGATTGATTCGTTCGTCCTGTTCCGGCGCAATGAGGTTGGCCTTCAGCCACATCTTTTTGCCGTCGACCGCGACTCGTACTTTGTCCTGGAGATGTGTAACGGCAGGCGGACGGTGGAAGACATCGCCGCCGACTACGAGGGTCACACCGGGGACCGCGACACAGAGCCGGACGTTCTGTCCTTGCTTCAGGAGTTGGAACAGGAGGGCGTCGTTCGGTTCACTTAGGCGCGGATCCGATGCAGGCAGAGATCTGGAAGGAGAAAATGGGTACGACACGGTGCGCAGAGGCGCTAAGGCTGGCTCCGCAACTCGGAAGCGGGATTGGCTACCGCGACGAACTGGCAGGCGCCATCGCCTCCCATCGGGACGAAATCGACGTTCTTGAGGTCATCACCGAGAGGTTCCTGGACAGCCCGGGTAGACTGGCCCACCTGGAACAACTGTGCGAGCATTTCCACGTCGTGCCCCACGGCGTAGACCTCTCGATCGGCTCCGATGGGCCGCTAGACCGGAGATATCTCCAAAGCATTCGGGAAGTGAGCGAGATCACGCGCTCGCCGTACTATTCTGACCACCTGTGCATGACCCGCGTTCCCGGGATACGTTTGGGCCACCTCACGCCCCTCTGGTTCACTGAGTCTGTTCTGATGATCGTCACAGACCGGGTGCGCCAGGTTCAGGACTTCCTAGGAAAGCCCCTCGTCTTGGAGAACGTCACATACCTCTTCGACGTGCCACGAGCTTCGCTCAGCCAAGCGGAGTTCTTCTGTCGCCTTGTGGACGCCACCGAGTGCGGCGTTCTGCTCGATCTGACGAACGTCTACATCAATTCTGTCAACCATGGGATCGATCCGATGGCCTTTCTGGAACAGATGCCACTAGGCGCGGTTGTCCACGTGCATGTTTCCGGTGGCCATTGGTCAGGCGGCGTGCTCGTCGACAGCCACGCGCATCCTGTCCAAGAGGAGAGCTGGCGACTCCTGCAGGCGATTGCTCACAGGTCGAACATCAAGGTCGCCATCCTAGAGCAGGATGCGAGCTTTGCCGACCCGGGACTCCTGTTCACGCAGGTTGGACGGATGAGAGCCGTTCTTCAGCAGAAGCAATCAGACCGACCTGGATCGGAAGTGCTCGCAGGGCAGGAGTAGGCAGATTATCTGCTCGAGCAGGAAGCATCACCGGAGCTTTATGTGGCGCTCAGGAGGAGCGCGCAGTAAATGGGCGCCGCTCCGACGTTTCACGCTCCATGCGCCGGTGACCAGCGACTGCCCTCCCGTATATCATCCCGTCTATCACCCGCTCCAGCCAGCGTTTCACCGGATGGAAGCTGACGGAGATAAGGAGGACGGTCGCCAGAGAGACTACCTCGTGGAGCACGGGCGAGTTGTCCGCGCCGGGAATGTACCGCACCAGCAGCTCGATGCCGCCGGAGTAGACCTTCTCCACCAGCCCCACCAGGATCGCGAACACCAGCGTCTTCTTGATCACGATTTGGACGTTAAACAGATGCTGGAACGTGATGGCGTAGGCGATGGCGGCGATCAGGAAGACCACCGACAGTGCCCCGACCTCCTCGTATCGGTAGATCCGGTAGCCGTAGGGCAGCACGATGCCGGTGACAATGGTGACGGCCGCGGTGACAGCGACTCCCAGGCCGATCACGGAGAGCTGGCTGCGCACCCGCTCCGGCGAGCGGAAGTGGTGGGAGAACGCTTGCCACAGACTGGCCGCAGGATACGCCACCACGTGGACGGCAAAGAGCGGAAAGAGCACGCCGGGGACCGTCACGTGTTCCTGGCCGGAGATCAGCTCAGCCCGGTCGATGAGCGGCGTGGTCACGGTGAGGAGAGTAAGGCTGAGCGTCTCCGCGGTGAGGAGGCGGGCGAACTGGGAGGGCCTGTGCGTGAGCTCGCGAATGAAGAGATAGCCGAACAGCGTCGCCCAGGCGATGCAGGCGAAGTTCACCCGGCCAAGGAGCGTGAGGAGCGGCGCTTCGCCCTGCTGATCGAACCAGTAGAGCGTACCGAGCCAGAGGGAAAGCGCTACGCAGCCCAGCGCGAAGTCGCGGTGCAGCGCAGAGCCGGGGTTCCGGCGCAGGATGAAGGCACCCAGCAGGAGCAAGAGGAGGATGGACGCGGCAAAGGACGCGTCCATGAGGAGGGACATCTCTATACATTATATGTAGGTTTGCAGGATCTGGCAGGAAGAACCATGGCCGGGGTCCGGCACCTCCATTCTGCCTCCTCCCGGTCTTGGCGTCAATTGTCTGCGGTCCTGCTCTTCTTCACGCACCGATCTCGCGGCGCCTCCCGCCCTGAACGAGGAGCCTGCGGTACAAGTCCGAGTGACCGGCGCGCTCGGCGATGGTCGCCGCGACCTCATCGAGGTCCATCCGGCACGGGAAGCAGTCTTCGCCCCAGTGGGTGCGAAGCGGCCCTATAACCTCCAGACACCAGCCCAGCCGGTTGTATACCCGCAGGGTAGCTGGCGTTGCCTCCAGCCAGATATCCCGGATGTGTTCTCGCCGGCAGTAGCGCCATACCTCTATGCAGGGCAGCCAGAGAAGCCCAGGGCGCGACCGGAACTCCCTGCGGGCGGCAAAGACTGCGGTGTGCGCGGTGTCAGGATGTCGTACTGGCATGAGCTCCGGCCATACATCATGACACGGCAACCTTCCGGTCACCGTGGGCCGTACCAGTTGCATGCCGCCCGCGAGTTGGCCATCAATCAGGACCGCAAAGTAGACGCTGCTCTGGATCCAGGCGCGAAGCCCGCAGCCCGGCACCCAGCCCTCCTCAAACGCGACCTGCTCCAGAAGGCAGATCATCTGCTCCACCTCGTCAAGCGAAGTGAGCGCCACCACCTGTAGTCCGTCCCCCTGATCTAGCAATACTTCCATTCCCATGCTCCGGCTACGCTACTCCAATAAAGGAGTCTACCCGGTATGCACGTATATACGTGCATAGATCGTCGGTCTGCTTGCGATAATGGGGCACCTCGAAGCACGGGTGAGCCCAAATGGCGCGCGGCAGGCCTCGGTTGCGAACGGACGACGGAAAGGTGAACCAGATAGGCGAGCGGGTGAAGGAACGCCGGCTTGCGCTCGGGCTTACGCAAGATGCCGTGTGCGCCAGACTCGCCACTTACACGAACGGCTGCTGGAACGCGGACAGAATGGAGATCTACCGGATTGAGGGTGGCGAACGGATCGTCTCAGACCTGGAGGTTCTGGCGCTCTCCGCCGCGCTGGAGTGTGATTCCTGCTGGCTCTTGCGCGGATCCAAAGTCTGACGTTCCGGGGTTGCGGCTCCGGTAGGTTACCGCAGTAGTTGCGAACTACGCCGGGGACTATGGTTCACGATCGGCGGACGGGGGCTGAATGCGCGGATGGTGCGTCGAGGCGTCCGCCCACCCTCTTCCGAACATCTTGAGCGCACCACGGAGTATCTCGCGATCCGCTTCCGCAAGGTCCAGGAAGACGAGGCCCACGAGACGGTCTTCGTCCTCGGAGAGACGCACATGTACCACGGTCGCCTGGCACTGGATACGCATGCCGGATCGCGGCATGAGGGTTACAACCACCCGGTCTGCCAGTCCAAAGCGGTGCGAGCAGGAGCACAACATACCGGCTGTGCTCACGATGAGACCGAACGCATCACAGGATGTGTCATCTGACGAGAGCGTGAGCGGCCAGTCCACAACATAGCGGCGGTCGCCGCGGCGCTCCCCGAGGTAGGCATAACCGCGCTTGTCTGTATGGTATCGCGAATCTCGTGGCATGGCAGACTCAGGCAGCTCTGGCGATCGGGGCATCATCCGCCCGCCTGAACACTCCAATGGGGTCGCCGTAGCACCTGATCCTTGGGACCCTCGGCAAGGGAGCTAGCGAGACGCCTTTCCGTACACGGCCGTCTTGACGGAGACGACCGAGCTTGAGCTCAGGAGCCAACCGGCCGGCGTCCTGGTCCACACGTCCTGCAGCCGCTGGACGGTATGCACCCGCTGTCTTCCGTTCGCCTCCGCTCCCGAAGTAAGGTCGCCAGTCCAGGTCTCTTGTACGCGCGCCTGGCTGCCAGATACGGCCAGGCTGTCGATGTGGGTTCGGGCTCTCCGCAGGATCAGCTTGCCGAACTGAGTGGGCGCCTGTTGGCGGAACTGATCCAGCGACAGGGCGGGGCCTCCGGGGCGGATCTGGAGCTTGCAGTCTGCTGTGCAGAGCGCGGTTAGTGCGGTGATATTGCGGTTCACCAGGGAGGCATTGAAGCGGTCGTACCGTTCCTGAAGCGTCGCCCGGACCTCGGCCTGAGCCTGCGCGGGCATCCGGCAGACCATCCCCAATCCAGCGACCACCCAGATCGTTCTCGCGCTCTTCATCGGCCCCTCGCTCAAAGCGTAAACAGGACAAAGACGAGCACCGCCGGGTGGAGGTTCGCCGCAGCCCCTGGCACACAAGCTCCACCCTTGCCAGGCTTGGACTGCACTCTGAGAGTTTAGACGCGGAGTTCGCCGGAACCCGCTTACTAGGGCATGCCGTTCAGGTCAGCGACGGCTCGGCAAATGTCTCCGGGTCCAGCTCGAACTCCTCTTTGCACTCCTCACTGCAAAAGACGTACTCCTGCCCCCGATAGCGAGTACAGGCCGGCGGATCATACGGATCGACCGGTTCTCCACACACTGCTCAGTGGTCCATGTGGTTCTGCCTCCGGTCCTGCAATCAATGCAACAAGAAAGAACCCCGGCTCCAGACGGACAGGGCCTGGTCGCCGGGGCGGATTGTGCCATATACAACTCCGCGGATAGGACCCCCGCCGAGCTGGCTTGGTTCCGTGCTCGCTTGGCCGGTATCCGGGGCTTCCCCGCAACTGCCATTGTCCGCTGCTCTGTTCCAGGACGCAAGGTGGCGAATCACCGGTTACGTGCGGCCGCTCCGCGGCGTCCGTCCAACCATGTCCGAAGAGCGGCAACCGCTGAGCGAGCTGGCTAGCCCCGGCTCGTTCGATACTCTAGGCGAAACCGTCTAGGAGTTGCTCCGCCTCTGTGACCCCGCGTCTCACAAGCCCTCGACCGATTGTTCGGGCGAACTCAATCTCCGCGTTCCGCCTCCCGAAGAACTCGGTTCGCACCTTCTCGTAGTCCTCTGGAAACACATAGTTGTTGGCCGGAAGGCTACTCATCGGCCGTACACTTCTCAACAGGCTCAAAACCAATTCGTGTGCGGTGCCCAATGCAACCACCTTGTCCAGGAGGCGCTCCAACATTTCAGGTGTGAGGTTTTCTTTCAGGTAGAAATCTTCAATGTGCGTGATGCCGAACTGGCTCATGGCCTCAAGCACACTCTCGTCCTCAAAATCCTCGTTGGAGAGCCCGACCGGCGCTGGAGTGTCCCTATCTCCAAAGCCAGCCCTAATCATCTCAGCTTTGATCCGCCGTGCGAGTTGTGGATTCCCGAGTGAAATCTGCGGCAAGTGATTGCTCAAGGAGAAGATGTCTTCCTTCTGAATGGAGTCTCGGGCAAGCTGAAGCTCCTGCTCGGGTTCCAAACCGAACGCGTCGATCAAGTCCCAGACGTAGTCGGTATAGTTGTTCGCGACGAACTCTGCTGCGATTTCAAAGCGCTGGGCCAGTGGATGGGGTTCTAGAAACCTCCTGACTTCAGCTTCCATATTCCGTCGGACCTCTCCAACTAAGCGCTCAAGCTCACGCTGGGACGCAGACTCATCGAGGCGCCTAGGATGCTCTATGGCTTCCGACCTGCCTAGTTCCATTTGCTCCCGGTGGCGCAAGTTGATGGTTTCGATCAACTTCGCGGCCAAGGTTGGTATCCCGGGTGTCAGGCCTTCCCTCTCGGTGGGCCTGATAGGCCATCTGGAACGATCGTCCTCGGATCCTGCCTCCCCGTGGCTGCCCTGCCCCTCGGGGACCACCTCCCCGGCCCGTGTCTCAGCGCCTTTGGCTGGCACAAGGGAGGGAAGCACACTCTCTTTCTGGACTTGCTCCGAACCCATATCCTTCTTTGTCGGCTCTGGCTGCTCCTGTGGGGTTTCAAATCTGTTCTCCATATAATTGAGATCTACTGATAGTCAATATCAATTGTAGCTGGATATCAGTAGCCCAACAATAGGCGGCGTCGAGACGGAGCGGCTCTAGGACGTAGGTATGTGGAAGTTTTTTTGAGGATCCGGCATTTTGACACCGGCCCGTGAAACTGGCCTGCTAGAGTTATGCTGGTCATACCTGTGGGCTCCGGCTGCCGTGCGCTGCACTCCGGACCCCCGAACCATGAGGAAAGTCGAAGGTGATAAATGAGAACCCAATCGATTGTCCAGCGGGAGGAGAGCTCTGCTGTACCTTGTCCGGCATCGCCCATTCTTCACGCTTGGTCCGCAGAATCCGACAGCGAGCTCGTCATCGACGTCGCCGGGGCTGTGGATGCTCCCGACAGGACTTTCAACTGTCCCGCGGCCACAGCTCTCGAAGAGCTCTCAGAGCAGTTTGACGGCCGTGACGACGAAGCTATCCTGGGCCTCGCGGCCGAGGAATTCACTACGGATGCGTGGCAGCATCCAGAACGATATGAGTCCCTGGCTCGGTGGTTTGCCGCAGAAGCAACCCAGCGTCATGTCCCGAAGCTGGTGCTGGATGTAGGTTGTGGTCCCGGTGTCCTTACTCAGCACGTAGCCAGACTTCTCCCGACTGCCAAAGTTATGGGGATCGATCTTTCACCCGATATGCTCCGTCTCGCAGAGCAGGGGAAGTCGGTGGACCGTGTACAGTTCATCGGTGGAGACGCCCGCGAGGCCCTTGACATCGCAGAGCGACCAGTGGATGGAGTGATTTCGCGGCGGATGATCCACCGGGTAGACGGGCTTGAGACAGTACTGAAGCGGCTGGCTGGTGCTGTTCATGCCGACGGAGGTGTCGTGCTGAACTACAGCTTCAGACGTCCAACGGAGGAGAGAGGTCTTCGTGAATTTCTGGACGCTGCAGCGCAACGCGGTCAGTTCAAATCGCTCCATGCTGCGTTCGTCCGGGCCGTCCTGAATGCTCCGACACTGGACGAATATGTGGTTGCGGCCCGAAGCGTGGCAGAGACGTTTGGAGTGAGCCGGTGCCAGATTAAGGTCTTTCCCTTCGACGTAGGCGTTTTGCTCGTCCGGTAGCTCGAGGGCTGCGGACCCATTTGAAGGATTGTCCTATGAAAACCATGAAAACCCTATGGGCACTCATAGTGCTGGGGCCCATGGCATGCCTCATTGCGGGATGCCCCCGGAAGTCAGCGGCACCTGGGGGTCCGGCGAATATCAAGGTAGCGTACCTTCCAATCGCAGACTGCCTTCAGCTTTATGTAGCGGTCGACCGGGGCTACTTGGCCAAAGAGGGTTTGAAAGCCGAAATCGTTCCGCTCCAGAGCGGCCCTAAGGTCATTGAGGCGCTGCTATCCAAGAGTGCGGATGTCGGTATATCCAATGTGGTCTCTACGATAATCGCCCACTCCAAAGGCGTGCCCGTTGTCGCCTTCACTGGTGGTCCGGTTGAGGCGGCAACTCATAGAACGCACGCTCTCCTCGTTCCGGCAACCTCTTCGACCAAGCGGCCGCAAGACCTCGTCGGGAAGACTGTGGCCGTGAACGCGCTGCGCAACATTGAGCATGTGATGCTTCGTGAATACCTCGAAAAGAATGGGCTTCAACCCGATTCGGTAAAGGTTGTAGAGGCACCCTTTCCCCAGATGGAGGGCATCCTCAAGAGTGGTTCCGTCGACGCTATCATGGCTATTGAACCATTTGTCACGCTCGCCGAGAGCCACAAGACCGTTCGTGTCTTGGGCCACCCCTATACCGACGTCCACCCGAAGCGCATCGTATCGATCTACGATGTTCGGAGTGACTGGTTGGCTGAGCATCCTGACCAAGCTAGAAAGTTCTCCGCTGCCATGGCAGACGCAACAGACTACATTCAGAAGGACAGCGCCGGCACCCGGGCGATTCTCCTGAAGTACACGAAAATACCAGCCGAGATAAGTAGCCAGGTTTCGATTCCCGAATTCCAGGCTCGGTTCGAGCCACAGGACGTGCAGGCATGGATTGACGAGCTGGCGAGGCAGGGCATCATTCCTGCTGCCTTTCCCGCGAGCGAAGTCTATAAGCCGCAGTAATGGATGGAGCGAGCCCGCCAGCCGTCCTCTCCGTGCGAGACCTGCACTATACGTACCGCCATGTGCGGTACCCAGATATCTCTCTTCGAGGGACCAAGGCCAGCAACGACTCGCTCCCGGCACTTATGGGCGTCTCCTTCGATGTGTATCCCGGAGAGTTCTGCTCGATCGTCGGCCGTTCTGGGTGTGGCAAGTCAACACTCCTCAAGGTGGTCGCCGGCTTACTCCGACCTACCTCGGGCAGCGTCCTATTGAAGGGGAACATGCTCGTCCGCCCGGTCAAAGAAGTGGCCGTCGTCCACCAAGACTACAGCCGAACGCTCCTTCCCTGGAAGACTGTAGAAGGAAATGTATTGCTCGGTCTAGTGAACCTTCAGGCAGCAGGAATTGACCACGACATCACCTCTCTGGGCATGGCGGCGAAGAGGCGGCGTGTAGGCGACTACCTTGAGAAGGTCGGTCTCTCCACGTGCCGGGGCAAATATCCTTGGCAGCTCTCCGGCGGCATGCAGCAGCGGGTTGCCATCGCCCGTGCACTCGCCCGAGAACCCGATATTCTTCTCCTTGACGAGCCGTTCGGCTCCCTGGATGCTCCGACGAGGTACGGCCTCGAGGATGCCTTGCTAGACTTGGCCACCCGGTTCGGAATCACCGTCCTTATGATTACCCACGATATAGACGAAGCGATATACATGTCCGACCGTGTGCTGGTCATGGAGCGAAATGGTGTGCTCGACACGGTTGGCATCCAGGCTTCGAGCGGAGAGATCTGTATCCAGCTCGAGCGGCCTCGCAGACAACTGGAGACCCGGGCAGACCCTGCGTTCGGCGAGCTTCGGTCAAGAATCGTTCAGATGTTGCATCTGGCAGTTGCGGAAGTCGGCCGGAGGTCTTAATGAGGCGAGTGAGCGGGCTCTGCCTGATCATCGGGCTCTTGGTCGCCCTAGAGGTCGCGTGTCGCCAGCACTGGCTCGACCCTGTATATTTCCCTGCTCCAAGCTCTACCGGTGAAGCCCTAGCACACCTAGTCCGCTACCGTACTCTATGGGTCGATATTGGCTCAACCCTATGGCGGGCAGCAGTCGGCTTTGCGGTCGCGATGATGGTAGCAGTCCCGACCGGGCTGGCTATGGGTGAGTTCCAGCCTGTTCGCACTCTCCTGGAACCTATCGTCGATGTCCTTAGGCCAATGCCCTCCGCCGCCGTCATTCCCGTAGCGATCCTGATCTTCGGAATCGAGGACCGCATGAAGGTCGTGGTCATCATCTTCGGATGTGTCTGGCCCACGATCATAAGCACGCTCGACGGGATTCAGGGGGTGGATCCCCTCTTGATCGACACCGGGAGGCTCCTGCAACTGAACCGTGCGCAGCAACTATTGAGGGTCACCCTACCCGCTGCAATGCCATCCATTATCACAGGCATGCGAATCAGCCTCGCCATCGGGCTTATCTTGGCCGTAACCTCTGAGATGATCGCCGGCAGCAATGGGCTTGGATACTTCATCCTCGATTCTGAACGCTCGTTCGCCTTCAAGGAGATGTATGCAGGGATCGCTATTGTAGGCCTGCTCGGTTATCTCGCAAGCAGAGCGTTTGCTGTGGTCGATAGGGCCGTACTATTCTGGTACTACGCCTCCCGCGCCAGGAGCGGGAGCGATTGGGGGTAGCCACATGGCAATAGAACACGACGCAACACTCAAAGGGGTGCTGGCAACGGGTCCAGAGGCTAGGGCGGTGCGGCGCCGCCTCAATGTGAAGTACGGCATTGGAGAGGAATACCTCCACGAGTGGCACCCCATGCTCCAGACACTCTCTGGTGAGGAAAACTGCCTGGTGCTGGGGATGGACGTGGCAGGGTTTCCCCGCAACATCCGCAACCATCTTGCGTCCCGCGGCCTGCACTTGAATGGCAAAGTAGTAGGTGTAGACTTCAGTCCCAGCCGAATTAGGGAGCTTCAGGTCGAGTTCCGTGCGGACCCTCGGTACGTTTTCCTAGCCGACGACCCGGTGCTCTTGGCATTCGCAGACGCCACTGAGTCGCCCTTTGACACGGCAGTACCTTCCAGAGACTTCGACATCGCCCTATGCACCTATGCATTACATGACCGCGACGTACGTGATCCCGAAAAGGCTCTGCACGGCCTCGCCAGAGCACTCCGAGAGACCGGCTTTGCCCTGGTGGTCACCCACGCAAGAGGTTCCTTTCCTGAATTAAAGGACTTTTATGCCGAGTCGTGCGAGATGACCGGCATGAGTCATTTGGCGAGCCAGCCCTTCACCCACTTTGACAATTTCGCCGAGGAGGATGCTCCAGCCAAGCTACTGAAGTTCTTCTCCCACGTGAGCTACAAGGAGATGGGGACCTCATTGGTCTTCCCACGTGACGCCAGCCAACCGCGCACCGAGGCACTCGAAGATTTCTTGTCGTACTGCGACTACTTTCCGTTTCCCGGGCTAAACCATGTCCAGAGCGAGGACGACCGCCACCGAATCCGGGCAGGGCTGGCTAAGTTAGCTTCTCATGCACTAGAGGAGTCCGCTGCGATTCGTATAACTAAACCATGCAAAGCGTTCCTTTGCCGTAGTCCCCTGCACGGAGACAGGTAGCATGCCTGACTTCAATCCGCAGGGAGTGCTAATACAAACAGCCGAACTCATGTGTGCCGCTGCCCGCACTGCTCCCAAGACGAAAGGCATCGACCTCCTCAGCGTGTTCTATCTCATGCCTGACGAGTTCGGCCCGGTGCTTGACGAGATGAGAGCAATGTCCCTTAAGTACGACCACCTGCGTCCACAACGTCCCTACGAGCGCGACGTGATTTGCCTCCAGCAGGCGGCCTGCCTCGTCGTGATCGCCAGTCGGCGTCGTTTGATGGACATAGCGGGCTGCGACGCCTGCGGATTCACAGGTGAACCAAACGGCTGCAAAGCCGCCGCCAAGGCCGGGGCCGCGTGTGTCTACAATGCGAAGGACCTCGGCATAGCTCTTTCTTCTGCTGCCCTCGTAGCCCACTGGAGGCTTATTGATAACAGAATCATCGACACGGCCGGCCGAGCAATAGTGAACCGAGAGCTCTACCCTCAATACACTAACGGGAAGGTTTTCGATGCTGCCGCCATAGCATTGAGCGTGAGCCCGAAGAATCCATTCTTTGACCGTCTAGAGCAGGAACTCGATGGCCACTCGCAGTTAGCCCCAAAAGACGCTGAGGAGCAGGGAACCAACCAATGAGAGGAAAGTCGGCTGCCGCCTCCGGCTCGCACGGCTCGCCGCCTGTGACCCCCCAATCAGACGTCGAGCGGATCGTACAGGCCGTCCTCGCGCGGGGTGGATGCATACTGGAGCCGCGCGTCGAAGCCTGGAACCAGCGCCGTGCGTGGATCAGCCGCACCCTGCCGCCACGAGACGATCAATCAGACCGTGTGTTAAGCTCAGCCTTGGACCCGCTCGCGACCTTTCGCCCACACTATTCCGATCAGATTGTAGTCCGAGCGGAGCCAAGTCTCGGCGAGGAGCCTACGAATGATCAAGCTCCACCTACAATGCAATGTCAGGCTAACGAATATGTGCCGGGTTATGAGCTCCTCATCGCTACGCCGTTGCTACTTTCCGATGGCTGGCGGCTGGGATTAGCGCAACTTCTGAGGGAGCTCAAGCCAGGGAGCTCGGTTCTTCTCCAATGGTTTGCAGGCGACGGAATACTACTCGACGGGAGAATCGGAGACTGGAAGCGCTGGAACGGGGAGACTCACGGGCAACGGACTAACTGGCTCTGCCGGACGCTGGCCCGTGTGCTGCCCAAAGTTGAGGACGAATTCAACCGTCCCTGGAGGCCCGAGCTTTGCCTCTCGCGGCACCATCCTGTCAACGAAATCCTCCTTTCAATAGCTGGGCTCGTACTTCCAGATGTCCCAACGCCCGATGTAAGTTGGGGGGAAGAGGCTGTGTATCTTCGCCCTGAGGCGCGCTTTGCGGACTTAATGGAACTACCATGTGTTTCAAGGTACCTGTCACCAGAGGAGCACTCACAGCTTCGCCAGATCCTGCAGGGCTGCTTACAGAGGCCAAAAGAGGGTGATCGCGACATCCACCTGCGCGTAGGCTGGCTCTTGGTTACGCAACGGGACCCGCGACCGGGCGCAATCAACCGGGCCGTCCGAGAGAGCTTCATTGGGAGACATCGCGACCTTCAGGACGCTGAAGCCTACCTTCTGCCAGAATTCAATAGAGTCCCTGCTCCACCCGGCCAAGAGCGTATAGACCTACAAGTGCTCCGAAGTCTCCGAGGGTTTGTCTGCAGATCCATCTATCACGACAGGTTTGACCCAGACCACCATCACTTTTTCCTTGCTAGCCTGTGGGAGCCGACCGAGCATTACAGGTCCGGAAGCTTTGCCAAGGCAACAGGACTGGTCTTCCGGACAGGAAACGCCGCCAGTGGCGCCGCAACAGAAGAAGCCCTGCGGCAGCTCGCATACCTTGCATGCACCGCATTCAACGCCGAGGTGTACGGGCGGACCAACAGGACTGGCTCAGCAACCAGTGCCGGTCCGACTAAGCACACAGAGCACCAGCGGGCGACCCTCCAGACGTTTGCGCAGACGCTATTCGCCACCGGCAGGCCAATCATACGGGTAACCATCAGCCCTGACTCTAACTGGCGTTTCAACCACGCGGGCGACCTCCAGCTAGACCGCGAGTGTCGGTCAGAATCTGCAGACGAAAGTGCTCTCATACCCGAGGAGATCCAGATAACAGTCCCGTTCTACGAAGCTCTCGAATCAGACTGGCTCCAACTCAAGGATCAGTATCTCACCGGCCCAAACGGCATTCTGGCAGAGCAGTTTCTCGTCACAGGCACTGGACAATCCAAGACCCTGAGGGAATGGCTGGAGGATCAGATCTGGCCAATATATCCAGGTAGGATGTATTCACTTCCCTGGAACGTCTACCGAGTTCGGGCCAGTGAAGAGGACACTGGATTTTCTTCCACTGATATAGCTTACTCCTCCAAGAATTGTCCTGACCGCATGTGTCGGGGTGAGCCGGCTGGAATTGTCACCACCGCCCTGACCGCACACCTGATAAGAGATTATCGGCAAGGCAAACTCCTTCCTCTGACGAGTGAGTTTGCCAAGACGAAGGATGACTTCGAGGCTTATCGAGACGCGTTGCGGGAGCTGCTCCGAGACCTTTGCTTCAGCAAGGCTAAGCAGGGCAGCGTTCTGAGGCATGCGCGCGCCTTCTACCACACGTTCGCCATGCTTCCGTTGACATTCCCCGCAGGAAGGCACAGCTTTCAATGGGAACTCGAACAGTTCCCGGTCGGTGCTCATACGATCAGAGAAGAACTAACCGGTGGCATGTGGTCTGAGTACTTGGTGCCCGCAGGCACGTGCCTATTGATCCGCCGCCGGAATCCAAAGCTCCCTCCGAATCCCGCTGACGAAGGCCAAGCGGACCTGAGTTCCCGCCTGGCCAATGTTCGGTCGACCCAGCTTACGCGACGCGTACCGACGATTTTGCTCCCACAGTTCTCCCTGATGGTACTCAACCGCCTAAGAGCGGAATCCACTCAGCGAGCGCGGCTTGAAGAGGTGTCCGCACTAACAAAGGCAACAGCTCACGCGCTGAAGGTACCGATGGACAGAGCGCGAAGACTCGCGGGGGAAGATAGCGAGATTGCTCAACTCTTACTACGGCACATGGGTCTCGTGGAGCTAAGCAACTTTCTCCAAGATCAGAGTAAGAGGAGGCGAAGGTTCGGCTTCCGTGCGTTTGACCCCGTGCGTGATGTGGCACCCAATCTCGCCCGCATAAATAGCGATGTTCTACTTACACTCGCACGTGATGCTGCGGCGTTCCTCCGTATGCCGGATCCCCTTTCATGGCCGGGAGGCCCTCAAGCCTGGCTTATCTGTGAGGGTGACTGGACACTAATTTCCCTCCCTGGCGGCACCACGTACGAGTGGCAGGAGACAGAGGGAGGTGCGTTAATCGGCTTGTTGGAGGAACTTCTTGTCAACTCGCTCCGGCATGACGCACACGGGGTCTTTCGGATTACAGTGGAGGCCCGGGATAACCAGTTACGTGTAGTTGCCACGAACTCGCCCAAGACCGCATACCCGGATGAGGAGTCGTTCCGTCGGGACGTAATCGATCCGAATCCCGAGGGTGTTGTCGGAATGAGGGTGGTTCTAGGAGTCCCACCCGCGATGCAATGGGGTAGAGCAATAGTTGCGAGAACCGTGCCGGAGGACTCTGCGCGCGGCACCGGACTACAGCACATGGGCTTTTCTGCTCCGATTTCCGGTCACATGTGAGGGGGTAGGTCAGATGATGCATCTCATATGGGTCGAAGATTCTCCGCTCGACATCCGCGATGCATTGGGTGACATCGCCCGCGCCCATGAGGAGGTGTTCCCTGGCACCGTACTCCACCTGGGCGTCAGCGCCATTCTGGTGCCGCAACTCACGCCTCTTGACCTCCAGCAAGCCGCAGAGCTAGACTCCTACGGCGAACCCAATCTTAAGGTTGCGTGGTTTAATCAGGTCGTCACCGAGCAGGACGGTGTCCACGTCACTCCAGAGGAAGTGGCCAGCCGCATCGAAGCGGCGGATGCCGAGCACCCCGCACACTGCATAATCCTAGATCTCAACATGAGCAGGGTGGCAATTTCGGCTGGCGACGTGGAGTGGACAAAGGAGACCGGCCTTACTTGGTATCCTGGATACCCTCTGACGAAGCAGTTGGCCCTTACTTTGCCCAACGTTCCCATTATTTGGCTCAGCCGCAACGCTGGGGTTGACGAGAGACTTTGCGAGAGGCTACTTTGGATCGATAACAGGGCGGGTAACAAGGTGATAGGGTTTCCAACGACCCGGGTCATTCCCAAAGAGTCTGGAAGGCAGTTGTGGTCAGCCATTCTCTCTGCGACAGGCCAGGAACTCGATTCCGACGCTACGCGCGCATTACGAGACCGGTTGCCGTGGGAGGTGCCAGCCCAGGATCTTGAATTGCTTCGGCTGATTCTCGCGGACACCACCGACACCTGCAATATCGGCCACACCTTTCAAGACATCGGAAGTCCAGCTGAGTGGGAGAGGATGCAGCGCGATATGGCTGGGGTCCCACTCCGCGTGCGAACTGGTAGCGCGGCGCCATGCACCTTTGGTATGTGGTCCAGAGCTAGTATGAAGCTGAACGTGTCGTTTCCGCCTTGGTCTGACGCGCGCTCGGATCGAAAGGCATCTGGCTATACTCTGCAAGAGTGGCTCGACTCTGACCTTTGGGGCCTGCGGGTATCTGCACTGGAGGAGGTCGTCCGGCGAGCGTGGCAGAAGATCGATCCTAAAACGAGGCAGGACCGCTTTCCGGAACTGTCCGATCGCTGCACAGGCAAGAACCGAGAGAGACTCATAGCGCCTATAGCTCGGAGTGCACTGGTTTCGGCTCTGCGGAATACACTGCGTAACGCGGCTTCCCCCACTGAGGACCCCACCCAGCAATACCCCGTTCGGGTACTGACCTCGTCCTATTCACTGGTCGACGGAAGCTCAGTCGTACTTTTGGCCGTTGCAAATCGGGTGCTGGACGCCGATGCAGCGCTGGAGGGCATTCACCGGAAGTGCGAGAGCGGCGCGACGGGCCTCAGGGACGTATTTTGGTCTATTACGCGAGCATCGCGGCTAACGGACCGATGCCAGCATCTGGAGTACAGGCTTGCGGCGTGGAACGGAACGGAATTCACGCTCAACAGCGCAGATGTTGTACGGTACGCCGTTGCACCACCGAGAGCTAATGGCGGCCGTATCCTGGAACCATACCTGTCCTTTAGCCGGTGCCCAGGAATGTTCGACGACTTGAGAGATTGGCTAGGACCTCAGCCCCAGATAGTGGCATTGTACCTGCTTCCTCTTCATGGCGGTTTAGAGGGTACTGCCGACAAGGATGTCGCACTGGCTTTGAAGGGCGAGGATGATGCCGCGCCGATCTCCGTTGCGTGCTGGGTAATCGACGATACTGATCCGCGACCGTCGTGCCAGGCTATAGAGAAGGCTCTCACCGCTGCCTTTGGCTCACAGGCAAGTGTCGTTCCGTACACATTCAACCTCGACAGGAGAGAAGAACTGCTGCGCAGCATTCTCGAGGCGCAGCCGGATGTAGTCCTAGTGGACTGCAACCTGCAGAAGGAAAACGGCGGGATAGACTTCGTCCAAGCACTTCGATGTAGATACGGCTACACAGGGTTCACCTGGTTGTGGAGCTCTCATGAGAGTGAGATTCTCGAGTCAATTGTATCGAAACATGCCCCACGGCTATTCCAGGGTCCGGGCGCGGGGACAATGAACAACAGACGGTGCAACGCGGGTAGGCTTGCTGATTCCCTTAAGATGGATTGGCAGCTACTCGGCAATAGCTTCAGAGTACAAGACATTCAGCAGCGTTGCACGCCGTCGCTCGCCGCAGTCGGGTTGGAGCTTGCGGGCCGCATTCAAGCGTACCTGTGGACCTCTAGCGTTGATGCCAGCCGAACAGACCTCTTACACGACATCGGTGCCGCATTAGGGGTTGACGATGAGGATCCAAGCTTCTGGAATAGTTGGACCGCCGTGTTCCGGGAAGCAGCGAAGCCGACCGGGGCCACGATGGAGGTGCGAACGCTGAACGCCGAAACCACGCGGACTCTAGCGAAGCTCGTTATCAGCCCCGATTCGATAGATGCGACTCAACTCGCCCATGCGTGCTCCGTCATTCTGCGAATCGCCAGCATCATGGGCAGTTTGGACGACGATCTCGCTCCTGCTTTACGGCTGCGTCCGTGGCTCAGCGGTGCTGAGAGTTCGCGGATGGACGGGGTAAGAGGGGCCCTCCTCAACGAGCTAGGTGGCGTGGAGATTCAACGCCGGGCCCGTGAGGATACCTGGTGGCGCGCTTTGAGACAGGAGGTCTCATCGATACGCCAGCAGTTTCAACGGCCTACATCGGGAGCATCCGAACCTCCAGTGCCCTCTGATGAGGTCGACTCGATCATACGGTTCGCGGATGACATGGAGGTCTTCGCGGGTAAGGAGGCGGTGAGTTCGGAGGAATCTCTCCGCTTGAAGGAATCGTTTCGAAGGATGATTGAAGCACTCAGGGCCATCTGTGAAGATAGGAATGGCGGGTCCAAACGTGCAAGCTAGCCCTAAAATACAGCCTAAAGGGCGGCCCGGGCCAGTCCGGCTGGCTCTGCTCGGGTTACCTTCAGCCCTAGATAGGGACCTGGAGGCTGGCATCGAGCAAAGGGCACCGGGCCGCTTCATCTTCTTCCGGGCAGGCGGGAACCTCTTTCATACCTCCGCTGACAAGCTTGTGGACTCCACCATTGTTGCCGGTACGGAGGGCATACCCGTGGGCACCTCTCTGGAGTCGGTCGTTCGACGGCTTCGCGAGGAGCTCTATCTCTGGGGCGCGATCCATTTGTTTGTCCGGCGAATACCAGAGCATTATCGAGAGCTTACCAGGACTTGGTCTGTGTACATGCATGACCAGGATCTGTATGAGCTAAACAGGCTCATCGAAGAGTTGGAAGAGGATCGGGGCGTTGAGGCGGAATCTAGGCGACGAATAGTCGGTGCCTCTGTTGAGGTTCTGGCGGATGAGCTTGCTTCTCTTCGTCGTGCATTAGATCCTCACCGCGCCCTTCAACCGTCCCGTGTGCGCAACGCGCTCTTAGAGCTCGTTCCTAAGTTGAGTGGAGCGGACAGTACTCTGCGCCCATTAGCCCTAGAGGCACGGCGTGCGCTCGCGAGTGCCGTAATTTCACAAGACGATATAAGTGAACTCTTGCGGTATGTGGTCACAGCGGAGGCACATGCTCGGTCCAACGATGGGCTCATTGCCCTCCGTAGTGCCTTACACGCCCTTAAGAATGCACTTTCTCTCGCTGAATGGGAGCCGGAGTCTCCGAGCCAGCTGGCCGCGGAGCTCCTTCCCAAGCTCTACAACCTGTCGGTCAGAGGGTCGGACGCTCTTCGTGATAGTGAAGCAACTGAGATTAGGGCCGCCATTACGCCTCTGTTGCCGGTACTCCGGGCAGTCAGAGACGGACAGCCCTTATCTGGAGCGCAGCGCGAGCTCACTTCATCGATTTCGGGGCTTCGTCGCCTTGCACTCGATCCCGTACTAGAGCTTCGCGGTGATGTCGTGCCAATTCGAAGACTGCTCGTCGTAGAAGATGATCCGGACTGGCGCAAGGAGATTGTGGACTTGCTTCTGTCCTTGTCTCTCGAGTTGCCGGTCCAAGAGGCATCGAGTATAGCGGAGGCTGAGTTCCTCCTGGAGCGGTCTGCGGCGAACCTAGACATCGCAAAACAGACAGTGGATGACCCGGCGTCGACCGATCTAGCCAAGCAGTTGGGAGTCACACCACAGCGGGCGTGTCAGTTGGCAGAGTACCGACTGCTCCATTCTGGCCCGGCTCTCGTACTGATCGACCTCGGTCTGCCGGAGAGGGCAACCGCGGAGGTGCAGCTCGACGCGGGCCTTTCACTCATCAGGAAGTATTCCAAGAGTGGCCGACATAGTAAGCCGTATCAATATCGATTTGCAGTACTGACCGCCGCCGGACACTACACGGAAGCGCTGCGGGAGGCGATGGTAGCGGGCGTATCGCCACATACATATCTGAAGAAGGACAGTTCCTCTTGGCAGAGAGAGATTCGCCGCATCGTGAGGTTGAGCCTCCAGGAACCACCCCCACCATACCCGCACGTGGAGATATACCGTCAGATCGATACAGCAGTGTGGATCGATGGCAATCAGGTGCCAGTCGAGCGGTCCCAATGGTGCATTCTCGCCTGTTTCGCCGAAAACCGTTACTGGCAGGCGAGTCGCTTGGTTCAGCGGTTGGCCCTTCCGCCCTATCAATTGGAACTGGAGGATGAACCCGAAGACGATCTGCAGCGGCTACACCGCCATATGTCGCACCTCCGGGATGATCTTGTCATTCTTTGCAGGCAGATCTATCATAGGAACCCACCTGAACTGCTCGTGAAGGATGAACTCGGACAATGGCGATCTAACGTTCCCGTTCGCCTTCACGAGGGGTGGCCCGGTACCCGTAAGCCACAGCGAAAGCCCTCCGTGCTAGTGGTTGAGGATAATGAGGGCTGGCAGGGTGAGATCCGCGTGACACTACAGGAAGCTGGCTTCGCCGTCCAGTGTGTATCGCATGTGGCAGAGGCTACTGAAGCTCTGGCCGGGGCGCTACCGGACCTCCTCGTCCTGGACTTAGAGTTGCCCCTCGACGCAGTCGAGCTCGAAGCCAAGGTCACAGACACAAGCCGCGCCGCGATGCTGCTGGACCAGATTCGTCGCGATGTACCCGGCCTTCCCGTAGTGGTCTTTACAGCTGTAGCCGACCGGGACACGGAGATGCTGGCCATGCTGCGACAAGGTGTACGGCTGGATGACTACATTAGCAAGGGCGACTCGGATTGGCAGGTTCGGCTCTCGAACTCACTTCTACGATTGTGGCACGAGAGCCTGACGCATGCCCGCATACTTGGTTGGGAGCATAACCACATGCCCCATTCCATCGGGTTTGACCCTGCTAGCGGACTGCTCTGCAGTGTCGGGGGCTATCCAGTGCGGGTGAAGCCTACCACCGGGCCAGGAGTCGTGCTCAAGGAGCTCTCAGCTACACCGAACATCCCAGTAAGCAAGGAAAGGCTGAAGGAAGCTCTATGGCCGGATCCTGACCGGCTTCCACCTGATGCGGACAATGCTCTGAAACTCACCGTCTCTCGATTGCGTAGCCAGATTGCTCAGGCAACTCACGGTGAGGTTCCGGGCGAAGAGGTCATACCGCACGGTATGTACTGCCTGGTAGGGGTTGTTCATTGGGAAGAATAGTGTTAGTTGCGGACGGGTGGGTCCTGCAGGCGCTTGAGACAGTGCTGTTAGGCATCCCGTACGTTGAGGGCTCGATCCAGGAGGATGATACGCTCGTCGTATATGCTCACGCCTTGGTGGAAAGCACAAGTGATCGGACGGAGGCCGGTGGCCTCAGGACCCTGTGCACGATCCTTGGCACAAGTACTGCTCCCTGCCGGAGGATCTACGTTCTAGGCTTTCTACCTGCCCGAAGCTACGGCCCGCTCTCAGTCTACGCAATGGCTGCAGAAGAGGAGGGAACATTCTTGCCATTGCCGTGTTCCCGCGAAGAGCTCTTGAGGATTCGAGATGAGTGCCTTCAATAGAGTTATCGGGCAGGCTCGTGCTGCGGTGTTCGAGTCCGTCTGCTCTGACATTCGTCACCGATTCCACGACCAGGCCCGCCCCGCAGTACGTGTGGCTCTCGGCGCCTATGTTGAGGGAGATATCTCCTGGGCGGACCTGGAAGGATGCCTCAATACCTGCGCCAAGAAACACGACGCGCCTGGAAACCTATCAGGCCTCATGGGCAAGCTAAAGGAGATACCCCTTAACGCTCCCTTCTGCGCGACCCGCAGGCCGGCAAGTGGGGCTCCTGTGCTCATACGAGAGGACAACGAGATTGCCCGGCAGAGCTGGACGGTTGTTCTTGACGCGATCCTTGCAGGATTGTCTGCGAAGGGTATTCTGCACAGGCGTCACCACGTCTTGCGGGACCTGACGTCGGGCGCCGCTGCTAGTACGGAATTCCAGGTGTTCGGTGGCCAGAGGCCCTTACGAGAGCTAAGCCTCCTCCTGCTCGACTATGCTCTCGAAGATGACCACCTGGCAGCAGAGGACCTAAAGCCTGTCCGAGATACTTCAATAGCATTGCCGATTGTACTCCTAACGGCGTGGGACGAGGCAGCCATAGCCCGTTGGTGCCTCCAGCACGGGGCGTCGGATTACTTCGTGAAGGAACTCTCAAAGCAAGAGGACCGGGAGAGCCGGAAGCACTATACGGTACTGCGCGACTCGCTCGTCGGCGCGCTTAGACTCGAACATGAGACTGCGACACCGACCGGGAGGACGAGCGTCAGGGCGATTTATGAGCAGTATACAGCATCCTGGGCCGCCTGCGCTCAGGCAATTGACCGTCAGCAGCAGTTGGATTGGGGCGCGATTAGGTCTAAGAACGCGAGTAGCCAGCGGATGAAAGGGGCCTCGTTGCCCTTCCCATACGAAAGCTGCGACTGGGATCCAGTGGATTGGCACCTACGCCAAGCATTCCGCTACCTGCTGGGTGAGCCCTTCTGGTGCCAGGATGTACTGCACGCTGGTACAAACAGCACCTCGGCCTACATCCATGGATACGCAGCTGCCGAAGCGGCAATCGACGCCTCGCGCGCCCGAGCTATGGTACGGGACGGGGCTCACCTGCCATGGGGACCAAAGCTGGACCTTCATTCCAAGATGACCCACGCATTTGCGCGCTGGCTGCCACCGCTCGCAGTGCAGGTGCCGCATCGGGCAAAGCACCTGGTACATGAGTGCCAACCCCTCAGGCCGGCTACTCATGAGATGGCAGTCCAGATGTTAGTTTCAGCGGCCCGGTTGATCGAGCACGTCTCAAGGCATATGCTGGCACCGGCCATCAGTTCTCCCCGCCTGCCGGTACTTCCACACCCCGTACCTGCTCGGCCGCCAGCCATCCACGAGGAATCTGTGAAGCTAGCACATGCGACCGAGGCTGAGTTGGGAGCTGTTGAGTTCGCCGCGCACGCCTTTGAATCGTTGACGAGAGCCCGAGGGAACCCAGTAAAGCCATCGTATCTAGACTATGAGGATGCGATAAACGCACTGCGCTTCGGTTTTGCCGCTCCGCCGCCGCAATGTACCAGGTCGGCACTGTTTGTCGACGACAGCGTAGATACGCCTGATGATCGATGGTCCGAGGTACTCCGTTTGAGCTTAGCCTGGAGCGGAATCGCCGTGGATGCCCTGCATCCGCGCGTGTTGCCGGAACACGAACTTCAGACGGCGGCGACAGTGAGAAAGTACGACTTAGTATTATTGGACCTCCAGATGCCAGAGGAATTGGACGGCTTGAAATTGCTAGCACAACTCAAGAGGGCCGCGCCCGAGGTACCGGTGGTGATATTCACCGCCAGTGCGGCATCGCTTCCGGTACGCAGGGCTCTTGCCTCCGGTGCAAACGCATATTTTCTGAAGAGACGCGGAAGGCCGACACCGACGCTTACTCGTTACGACGAGCTGGTGAGCATTGTAACAAGTCTCAACACGTTTCAAGGAACGGACGGCATGCTGCGGAAGCTGTACACAGCGACCGATGCGCTGGGAGCTCGGCAGCGGCCGACGGGAGCCAAATGGAAGGAATTTGTCGACAAGGCCAGTTACTGCTTTAAGGGTGCGTGGGGGTATGCATGGTGGGCCGAGGCCGCCGCCGACGGGGAAAACACGCGAGCATTGCTGGACAAATGGCTTGTCGGTGCACTAGGTCCCTATGATGGACGGCGCTCGGAGGACGGCGCGAAGTCATGGGCACTGATTCAGTGCGGCAAGGTCCTGGAAGAGGTGGGCAGGATGGCCGGCCTGATTACTGAGCCGCCACAATATACCTTTGTCGAAGTAATGAAGAAGCTGGACACCAAGCGCGGTGTGTCAAATGGGATCTGCTCCGCCATCTGGGAGGCGCGTAGCAAAGCGGTGCACGGACAGGGGCTGATGGCCCTTTCTATCGCTGACCTTGTGCGACATATCCAGGACACTCTCGAGGTAGTCGAGTGGTATGTCGACACCAAGGTTACCTCCATGAGCGGGTCGTTATCCGGTCAATCGAAGACTTCAACCGGCTCAGCGGCGAAGACCAACAGAGTCCGTGCTCGCCAAAAGTCCGCGATGGAACTTGCCTTCGAAGAGGCAGAGAGACAGCATCAGAGCGGAGACCCAGGACCGGACGAGCATTAAGAGGCCGAACGAATCCTGGTTCGTTGCGGCGGCTCACGCAGTTTCGCCATCCTCCAGCGCGGCGTGTAGCAACTCGCATCGCTGCATTGCCTCACGGTAGTCTGGCTTGCGGCGCATCGCCTCTTCATAGCACGCCAGCGCGTCACGAAGACGTCCGGACCGCTCCGCCAGGTAGCCCTTGTACATCCAAGCGAGTACATCTCCAGGGCGGCGGTCTGACCAAACCGCAATGAACTCCGCGGCGGCTTCGAGCTGGTTCGTGTCGATGAAGACCCGAGCTAGATAGGGATAGGGGAGAATGTCCCAGCCATATCGCGTGCAGATGTCCAGCGCCTCATCATAGCGCCGGAGCCGGACGGCGGCCTGGCCAAGGAGCCTCGCTGCGTCCCGGTCTTGAGGATCGTGCCGCAATACCGTTTGTGCCGCCTCTGCCGCCTCGGTGTCTCGTCCGAGCATCAGGCAGCTTTCCGCCAGGGCTCGCCAAGCTTCGGCATCAACGGGCACGGTGGCCACGAATGACCGCAATGCTGGCACCGCTTCTGCCCAGTTCCGTTGCCGGTAGAGCGCGAGCGACAGGACACGCCTCGCAAGACGGCTTCCTGAACGAGCAGGTACCTGTGCTGCGACCGCCGCTTCACGGTAATGCCCCAGAGCAAACTGGCAGTCTGCTATCTCTGCTTCCACATCCACACGCTCCGCTGCCTCGCCGAGGTTGACGTCGCGATAGGCAGCCAGTGCCTCAGCAGGCGTCCGGAGAGCTCGTAGCGCCCGCGCCTTCTCCACCAGCAGGTCAGCTGGCCGCAGGAGACGCGCTCCATTCACGATGTCCAGCGCCGTCTGGTGGCGGCCTGCCCGGTTGGCTGCCCGTGCCCAGGCCGCTCGGCAAGTTTCACAGCCCTTCGCCGCAGCTGCGGCATAGTGCTCACAGGCTCGGTCGGCCCTCCCCGTGCGCTCGCAGATCCAGGCCAGACACAGCTCGGCGTCATAGCGTTCGGTCACGGCGGATGCCGCAGCGGTTACCACGCCGTGGGCAAGCTCCGGGTCGTAGGGCGCAGAAGCGCGGGCCAATCTCACCGCCGCCTCGTACGAAGGAGCTGCAAGGTAGGTAATTTCTGCTTCTACGTAGCCGCGGTCCACAAGCGGCGGGAGCTGAGACAGATCCAAGCGCGGCGCGACCTTGTGAACGGCGCTCTGCACGGTTGCGCGATCGAATCCGTCTGCAATGAACGAGCGGGCAAGCGCCAGGCTGCACTTCTCCGAGCGGGAACGGATCAGCACGAGCAGGCGAACCCAGCGCTGAGCGCGCTCTACCGCCTGCCCCAGTGTAAGCTCCTGTGTCAGAAGGGACGGTGGAATGTCGCGCTCTGCGGGCAGGCGCTCAGCCGCAAAGGAGCTAGCGGCCACGCCCTGAGCGAGCCAAAGAAGAAGCGGGCGATCCGCGGCGTCGATGGTCGCGGTCCCGGCAGCTGTAGGTTGCGTAATGGGCATAGGTCAGTCTCCGCAGCAGGCGGCTGCGCGTATCCTCGATGTCAGCCGTTGCACGAATGCCGGCTGGAGTTGTGCCCACTTGCGACCGGTCTCTAGAAACCGAACAGAATCCGCAAAATCTCGCGCCTGGGGACATGCGCCGCCATCCTGAAGCAGGTATGCCGGCTGCTTGCGCCACCAGAGTCGCTCAAGCCGGCCCGCGAGCGATGGACTTACCTTAAGCGGCAGACATTGCCAGGCTGCCACGGCTTCCGGGTCCACCGCCATGAGCTGGATCCCCGGCACCCCGGTCAGCGCATCGCACAGGAATCGGTGGTTGATACCCACCCTCGCCCCGCGCTCCTCCAGGGTAAGTAGGTCCCGGCCCGCCATACGGGCGGCGGCTGGATGAATTCGCAGCGACAGGCTCCGCTGCAAGCACTCCGCCTGGAGCCGCAGATCAGGCGTACGGTCCGGATGCTGAGTTAGCGCAAATGCCTCGCGGTGGAGGTGCCGGTCGCTTGTCCAGAGAAGCCCCCCTCCCCCTCCGGACAGGATCTTGCCCGGTCCAAGGCTTGCGAACCCGATCTGGCCCCATGTGCCCACGCGCCGGCCTCCCTGCCAGGCCAGTAGCGCCTGCGAGCAGTCCTCGATAACGGCAACGCCCGCTTCGCCGGCAAGCTCACTTATGCGCCGTGCATCCGCGGGGTTTCCGAACAGGTGGCAGACCACAACGGTGCCAGTCCGGGGCGAGAGCGCCCGGCCCACCGCTTCCGGGTCCATGCGGCCATAGGGATCGCAGTCGACCGCCTTGACCTTCAATCCGAGCGCCTCCATGGCCGCGGCAAGCTGCGGCCAGGTGTAGGCGCACAGGATGACCTCCATTCCGCGCCCTACTCCCAGCGCAAGGAGGGAAGCCAGGAGCGCCGCCGTCCCCGAGGTGACAGCCAGCACGTAGGGCACTTCGCAGAAGTCTGCGAAGCCGCACTCCAGGCTGGTGACTGGGTCCTTCATCGCGCCGCTGCTTGCCGGAGCTGGTCGATGCGCTGGGCGATCAGGCGCTCGTCCAGGTTGCCCTGCTCGTCCACCAGGCCGATCATGAACTCGGGGAGCCGCTCGCGGGAAAGCAGCCGCCCCTGCTCGTCAAACCACGGCAGGTCGGAGCGGAAGTTGCTCGCCTGCACGGAGAGCAGGGCGATCAGCTCGTGCATGGCCGGGTTGCAGTTGTGCTTGTACGCCTGCCGCGCCGCGCGCAGGTGCGCAAGGGCCACATTCCGTTCGCCGGAGCGCAGGCAGATCTCGTAGGATCGGCGCACGACCTTCTCCACCTCGTCGCAGCTGAACTCGCGCGTGAGGGCGGCCGCCTCCGCGAGGTCGAACGGCTCGCGCGGGATCTTTAGGCGCGTATACAGGTCCTCGATCAAGGTGGCGCGCGCCTCATCCGTCGGGTTCATGAACGGGAAGATGCGGTCAAAGCGCCGCAGCATTGCCGCGTCGATCAAATCGGGCCGGTTGGTTGCCCCGATCCAGAGGATGTCGCCGCGGTGTCCGGAGTCTCCCATGAACTCCAGCAGGCGCCCGAGAAGGCGCGAATCCACCTCGCTGCCGTAGCCCGCCCCCGACGCAGAGCGGCACGAGAGCATTTGGTCCACTTCATCAATGAACACAACGCTTGGCGCGAAGGAGGGCAGGAGGTCCAGCACCGTCTCCAGGTTGCGCTCGGACTCCCCCACCCACATGGAGCGCAGGTTCTTGAACCGGAGCATGTTCATGCCGCAGTCGTGGGCGAAGGCGCGGGTGATGTGGCTCTTGCCGTTTCCCGGCACTCCCACGAAGAGCAGGCCATTGGGAATGAGCGGCGACTTGCGGTCCCGCAGGATAATGCCCTTCAAATCCACCAGGTACTGCTTGACGTGCGGCTGGGCGCCGGCCGTATCCAGCCCCTCCTTGGACTCGATGAACTCCAGCACGTCGCCGCATCGCGCCTCGATAACTTCCGCCTTCTTCTTCGCCACCTCGTGCTCGGAGAGCCCGCGGCGCCACACCTCCTCGATGTCGATGCGCCGGAAGCCGGTGGTCAGGTTTCCCAGGCGGGCGCTCTGCTCCTCGGTGGCACCGCGCCCGAGCAGGAACGAGCACCGCTCGTCCAAGTCCGGGTAGCCGACCCGGATAACCCGGAAGCCGCCGTCGCCACGGATCAGGTCGCCGGGTACTGCGCCAAGCTCCGGGCAGAGCAGGACGATACAGGCACCCCGGCTGCGGATCTCCACGTCTCGCGCCCAGCTCTGCAGCATCTCCAGCACGACGCGATCGCCAAACTGCGCGCCATGCCCGTTCTGACCGCAGTCGAGCAGGTAGTCGGCGCTGTCGATTACCAGCGAGTTGACCGAGCCCGGGGAGCGCAGGAAGACGTAGAGCGCCGGCAGCACGTCCGCCGGGTTCATCATCTGCCGCTGTATATCCGCCGCGGACCGCTTGGACAGCACCAGCATGTCGCCGAGTCCCGTCATGCGCGAAAACGTGGTGAGCGCAGGATCCTCGGCCTCGGTGAGGATCTGGCCGTTGCGGTACATGGCGATCCCCTGTGAAATGCTGTACCGGGCGACGAGACGGTCCACTTGGCCGGTGGACTTGCTCAGCTCGCGGCTGAGGGCGGACGGGAAGTTGTAGGTCTTGCCTGACGGGTCCCAGACCACGTCGCGCACGTTCTGGGTGAGTACAAACGTGTGCCGGAACCCGGCTTCCAGCTCTCTACGGATGGTCGCGAGCGTCTTCTCCACGAGTTTCTTAGCCTCTTTGCCTGTCCCGCTGGCCCGGCGTTGCCGCCGGCTTCTCTTCCGTGAAGCGACGGCTGGCGCGCGCCGGGGTGGACGCTGTCGGCTGTGCGCAGGCAGGCCCCGTTTCCCAGTGGCGCAGGTTCTGCGGAGTAAGATCCGCGCCCAGCAGGCGGGAGAGCGACTCCAGGAAGCGCTGCTCGACCGGCTGGCAGTGGCCGCCCTTGTAGCCGGAGAGCTCGTAGCGCACTTCGCCGGAGTCCGGCGCCACCTGGACTTCCATCCGCCGGCTCGGGTCGGCCGGGTCGACGGCGGTGATCCGGCCACTGCCTAAGTCCGGCGCTGACGGCGTAAGGCCGCTCTCCTGTAGGGCGAGCTTCGCCGCGGCGAGCGCCACCGCGCTCCACGTCCGGGAGGTCTCCTGCTCAAGCTTCTGCCGCTCCCCGGCTGCCCACGCGGCGATCTGCTGGCGCAGTCCTTCCCGGCCCTGGCCTTCCTCCGCGCGAATCAATGTCGCAAAGCTCTCGCTCGCGCGGCGGGCCTGATCGCCGCCGCGCCCCGCAGCCAGACTGGCGAGGTCGAAGACCCGCTGCGCCTCGCGCCGCTCCATCTCCAGCCGGTCGGCTACCGCTTTCAGTTCGAGCGTGCGGGCCGGCCCGCCACCCGCCGATGTAGTAATGGCGCGCAGGGCCTGCTCCTGCACCCGGACCGCCGCCGCGGTCACGACCGGGGGCCGAACGGCCAGAGCGGGCGGCACCTCAATGCGAAGCTCCAGCGCGCGGCAGGCTACAGCCTGTGAAAGGGCCTCATAGCGCGCGGCGATCTCCGGCGCCAGGACGTTCAGGCGGGCCGCACCCTGGCGGGCGACATGCGCGGAAAGGTCGGCTGCGGACTCGGCGACCGGGGCCGTGATGAAGTCGGCAATGCCGGCGAAGAAGAAGCCGCACGCCTCCTCGCATGCCGGCGCCATCTCGCGCGCCGCGTCCGCCACGAGGCTCTGCACGCGCTCGGCGCGGGTGGGCCGTACCAGTGTCACTCGTCCTGCTCTGCTCATGGTATGTCTCCTCTTTCTGGTTATTCGCTCGGCGCCAGGGTGAGCCGCTCCAGTTCGGTCTCGGCCGCAGGCGGCGCCTGGAGCGGCACGTCCACTGCTGCCTGTTGCGCATGGTGCTCTACCGGCGTCGGCGCAGGCTGTCCGGTCGGGGCAGCGGTGCCGTTGGAAACTGCCGGGTCCGTGGCTGCGCGGTACCACTCAGTCTCGGCCGGCCGCGCGCCAGTCCGTGTACCGTTCCCAACTGTCGTGTTTGGCCCGTGGCCGTTGCCGCCAAACGGCGCGCCGCCGGCCTGCACCGTCACGGGCGTTCCGTTCCAGACGCCTGCCGGCATGTCCAGGGGCGGCGCACCGGGCATGTAGCGCCGCCGCGGGAGCGAGTTCAAATGGTGGGTCAGGTTGTGCAGCGCTACCACCATAAGGAAAGCCGTCACCAGGAGCGCCGCGACATAGAACAGGCCGGCATGGACCACGATCTGCCCCAGGAAGGAGCTGCCGAGCTTTGCATAGAGCTGTTGCTCGTTCAGGCGAGCCATCCAGTCCTTGCCGAGCGCTCTCGTGAGCGCCTTGCTGCTGTGGATGATCTGATAGCGCACCAGAAGCGTGTCGAATGTCACCACGATCCGGAAGGCCCAATACGCAAGCCCCAGGACCACGCCGTAGCCGAAGGCAGCGGTGACCGCGCCCTCAAACTGCGTCTTCGCCTCCCGGTGGGCCTCCGTGTCCGGCTCTGTGGCCTGTGCTGAGCGGCGGGCTTGAACCGCCTGGTAGACGCTGCGCGCCACCAACAGGCCGAGCACCACCACGGCGTGCGCCGTCGCCCAGGAGAGGGCCGGGATGATGAGGCCATAGAGCGTGGCGTTATCCACGTTGCCGGTGCCGAAGGCGCTGGAGACCGACTCCAGGAACTGGTTGGGCGTGCCGTGTCCGCGCAGCCGCAGCGCATCGCTCGTGGCCGCGGTGCAGAAGGCGATGGAGAAGAAGATCATGCCGAGGTCCAGCACGCTTGCCAAAATGCACTGGAAGATGGCGTTGTAGATATTCTGATGCCGTACGCCCAGGTGGCGCCGGACTGCCATCAGGCCGAGCACGTACGCGAGCACCGCCAGGAGGATTGCCCCTATGAAGAGTAAGAAGGAAAGTGCCATTGTGAACACCGTGGCCCCTCAGGGCAGCTTAATCTCGTCCTGCTTCAGGTCGTAGAGCGCGTCGTTCTTTTCGCGCACGAAGGACTTGCGCAGCCGCTTGGCCGCTAGCTCGACCTTCTCGCGGGCGGCAGGGTCGATGAAATAGAAACCGACGCTGGCGCCGGTGCCGTCGAGCCTGGCCCAGTCGAAGTCCTTCCAGTCATGGAACTTCTGTCCCTTCGGGGAGTCGATGAACCCGTCTGTGAGGCAGAGAATCTTGAACGCGGACGGCTGCTGCTTCTCGTACCCGTAATACTTGAGCGCCGTCTCGAAGGCGCCCACGACGTCGGTGCCGCGGGCATTCAGGTTCATCTTCTTCACGTAGCCCACGATCTCGTCGACGTCATCCGCAGTGATGTTCTCGCGCTGAAAGTCGACGGACGGCTTTTCGATGAGGGAGATCAGAAGGACTTTGACCTTGTCCTCGCGGGCGTAGTCGTCCAGCGCGGCCTTGACGTAGTCGCCGATGGCCTGCTGGATCGGCAGCGTGGAGCCGGTCCGGTCGATGATCAAGACGACAAGCGGCATGCCGGCCGGCTTGGGGTTCGCGCTTCCGCGCAGGCACCCGCAGAGGCCAAGCAGCGTGGCGCCCCCGGCGAGCGTCAGGAGCTGGCGGCGCGTGATCGTGGCCGGGGCGATTGCCCCCTTGTTGCTGGTTGTGATACCGGTCAGGCACATCATGGTCGTGGGCTCCGCGTCTGCCGCGCTCGTCTGCGTGTCGTTCAAGTGGAAGTATAGGGCCTGGTATGCGCCTGCAAGTGTCAGATCTGTTTGGTCGGTTCGATTGCCAGCGGAAGCCGATGAAAGATTGGATGGTGCCGGTTGGTCAGCCCGGTCCGGCGCCGGGCGGGGGTTAGCCGCTCATATTCGGTGTCCTCCTTTCTCGTGATGGTAAACCATATCACACCCCATTCTCCCGGCAGTGTCATCCAGCAAAAGTCTTCGCTCTTGCGCTCGCGCGCTACTGCTCGCCACCGCGCATCAGGCGGGCATTGCGCTCTTCGGCGCGGTCCTGGCGGCGCAAGGCGCGGCGCATCTCCCGTCGGTTCTTTCCCATGCGGCCGGCGGAGTTGCGGCTGGACGCCGCCCGGTGGGTGGCCGAAGGAGTGCGCAGGAAAGCAAGGAGCACGGATGACTCCCTCAGGCTCGTGGTCGCAACCTTGTGTCGCATGGCAGTATTGGATGTCGATCCGTTAGTTGACGGTAAGGGTCGAGTAGCGGCTAAACGGCCGGGGTAGGTAAGGCGCTATCTCCGCGTCGTTCCTGTACAGGGTCCACAGGTCAGTGATCATGGCTACCATGAAGTAATGTGCAAAGATGCTCCGGCCCATGGACTCGATCTTGCGGATCTTCCAGCCAGTGGCCTTCGAAAAAGTGAGCAGATCCGCCCAGTGCCGGCCGTGTTCGGCGGCTTGGAGCGGAATCTGCCCTAGGCCGCGCTCGACATCCTCCGCGGTGAGCGCTCCCCTTTCATCCCCGCGGCTTCTCATCTGCACGGCGAAGGTCGCGAGGGCAAGCTCGCAGCTCTCGCCGATGCTCAGCGTCCTGGCCATAGCGGACCGGCCGTCTCCAGCCACTGCTGGCAGCGTGTCGTCTATTCGCATGTGCGTATGCTAGGGCACAGTGTTCGTCTCAGGGTGTCAAGACATCGGCGGCCTGCGAACGGAGCAGGTTCGACCGGCCACCCGTAATGACTGGAGGTACGGAGCTTGAGCCTCAAAGCGGGAGTCATGTGGGGGATTGTCAGTTGACAGCCATGAAGCGGTCACGCTGGAACGGAGTGGGCAGATACGGGGCGATCTCTTCATCGTCACGGTACCATTTCCACAGGTCAGTCATCAACGTCGCCAGGAGATATGTCGTGAACATGCACCGACCCAAGGCTTCGGTTTTGCGGAACTGCCTGCCCATAACCTCTACGAAGGCGAGCGGATCCGCCCAGCGCCGCGCCTCTTCAGCCGCCTGGCTAGGGATCTGCTTAAGCCGGCGCTCGACGAGCTCCGCGATGCTCTCCCCTCTCCCGTGTGCGAGCGTTCTCATCTG
>CAYNFH010000009.1:0-425 GCA_964396385.1 uncultured Chthonomonadaceae bacterium
CAGGATATCCACACCGCAGTCGCGGCGCAGGTGTTCGGGGTGGCGCCTGAAGAGGTGACCCGTGAGCAGCGGGGCAACGCCAAGACTATCAACTTCGGGATCATCTACGGCGTCACGCCCTTCGGGCTGGCCCGCCGCATCGAGGGGCTGGACGTCCCCGCAGCCACCCGGCTCATCGCGGACTACAAGGCGCGCTTCCCCGGCATCGAGCGGTTCCTGAGGCAGTGTGTCCAGCACGCCATGGAGTTCGGGTACGTATCTACCCTACTGGGCAGGCGCAGATACATCCCGGAGATCCAATCGACCAATGCGAGCCAGAGGAGTCTCGGGGAGCGGTTGGCCATCAACTCGGTGATCCAGGGCACCGCGGCCGACCTGATCAAGATCGCCATGGTCCGGGTTCACCGGCTTATCGAGCGAGAACG
>CAYNFH010000009.1:435-2750 GCA_964396385.1 uncultured Chthonomonadaceae bacterium
AGCTGCTGCTCCAGATCCACGACGAGCTGGTGCTGGAGACCCCGGCGGACGGAGCGAAAGAGCGCGCTGCCCTCGTGTGCGAGCAGATGGAGCGGTCTATGGAGCTGCGCGTCCCGCTGGTCGCGGAATGCGGGCTTGGACCGGACTGGCTAGCCGCCAAGTAGGGATTTTGGGGGTGTGGGACTATGGGAGTATGGGGCCTCCGGACCACTCCCACACGCCCACACCCCCACACGCCCATACGGGCTTTCAGGGCTCCTTGCACGCTGGGGAAACCATGGTATAATACGCTCAATGGCGCCCCTGCCGGTTCACGCGTCGCGCTCTACCCCACAGGGTTCACGGCAGCCTTACGGAGGCCATCCACGCGATGAGAACGACCATCAAGTGTAATTGCGGTCAGCGCATCTTCTCCAGAGACGTGATGCAGCAGGGATACTACGTCCGGCAGTTCGGCCCAAGCTACGTCTACATCAAGTTCCGATGTTCGCGCTGTAAGAAGCTTGGCGAACACTTCATCAAACAGGAGGACTGGGAGGAGGGCATCCTTAAGGACTCCGTTTCCGAGCTCGCCCCCAACGAGAAGTCCCGGTTCGACTCCATGGGTAACATCACCATCGAGGAGATGACCAACTTCCATTTCGCCTTGGACGGCCTGGAGAAGCTACCGGAAAAGCTCGACGCGGAATAGCCATACTCCAATCCTCGCCGCACTGAGCCGTGTTGAGCTCGGTGCTGGACAGCACTTATAGCGAAAAAGGTCGCCCAACCGGGCGACCTTTTTCATTGCTGCAACTCCCGCATCCTAACTCCGTTAAAGGCGAGGAATGGAGAGCTGTGTACCCACTTCGCCTAGTTGCTGTCGATACCCGGAGCAAACACACCATGGCCGGTCTGACTGCAGGAGATCACCAGGCCGCCGCTCGGAACAGTCTTGCCGTTGTTGGCGGTGCTGGCGCCCGTGCTGATGGCCACGCTGTAGGTGCCGCTGGAGGGGCATACAGGCGTGGAGCCCAGGTTGGAGTTCAACTGCGTCAGGTCGGTGGTGTAAACGTGGGTCGAATTGGCTGTCTTGTAGGCAGCCTCGGCATTTGCGATGCTCTGCATATTGCTTCGGCAGGCCTTCACCTCAGAGTCGGACACCGCGGCGAGGTACAGCGGCATAGCGACCGCCATGAGGATGGCGAGGATCAGGATCACGATCAGCAGCTCGATGAGCGTGAACGCCTTCAGCCTGCGGGCAGCCCGCTTTTGCGTGCGGGGCTCCAATCTGAACTTCATTTGGGACTCTCCTTCCACGGAAAGCGGGGAGCTGGCGGAATCTACCCACGTACTGCCCTTGTTCCGGAAACGAGCCTGCGGCAAACCTAGTATTTGTGCGGGAGTTTGGAACGACGAGGTTACCCTTCCCCGCCTTGCCACACCGGCCCCGATTTGGTATGATGGCCAGGTGAAACGAGCCCCAGCTTCTGCTGTTCCAACTCCGGATGCCAAGCGGGTGGTGATATCCAACCGCCGGGCACGCCACGAGTACCACATCGAAGAGACCTTCGACGCGGGCATCGCCCTGGTAGGTACGGAGGTCAAGTCCATTCGCGCCGGTCGAGCCAACCTGCAGGACGCATTCTGCAGGGTAGAGAACGGGGAGGTCTGGCTCTACAACATGCACGTAAATCCGTACGAGCATGGGACGCACTGGAACGCGGAGCCCCGCCGCAAACGCAAGCTGCTGCTGCACCGGAAGGAGATAGACCAGCTCCGAGGTCACATGGAGCAGAAAGGGCTGGCCCTCATCCCGCTCTCGCTCTACTTCCAACATGGGTTCGCAAAATTGGAGCTGGGCCTGGGCCGGGGCAAGAAGCTGTACGACAAGCGCGAGGACATAGCCCGGCGCGACGTGGAGCGCGAGCAACGTCGCGAGCTCGTGGGGCGCGAGTGATCCAATGTTCGGAGAGGCGCATGGAGCGGGCGACGCGTTCATCGTGGTGGCGCTTGGGGTGGGGGCGCTGATCGTGGCATCCTACCCTGTCATTCGCATGATCGGGTGGTGGATTGACGGCGGGGCCGAGCCGGTGCTGGCGATGCTCAGCATCGTGCTCTACCTGGTTCTGGTTGCCTCCGCCATGGCGGCGCCGCCCGGCGTTGCGGCCCTGATATTCCTGGTCATCCTCGCGTCCGCGGTCCTGACTCCGATCATCGGACAGGCCCATGAGCAGGCGCAGCTCAAGACCATGGACAACCAGGCCATGGATCGCTTCGCCCAGGCGCTGGAGCGGATGGACCGACGGCTGGTCGAGGAGGGCGAACACGACCCC